>NZ_JABWRZ020000001.1:1970192-2294391 GCF_014269185.2 Pseudomonas oryzicola | reverse complement strand
CTGAACTTCGGCAGGCGGCCTTCGACCACGTCACCCAGCACCAACTCGAAGAGGAACACCGGGCGGTCCAGGTCCAGGGCCTTGGCCAGCTCTGGGTGGATGGCGCCGAGGTAGCCAACCAGCTTGCCGTCACGCTCGATGGCGGCAGTCTGGCCTGGGTGCAGGGCTGGGTGCTTGCCGGCGCTGAAGGTGAAGTCGCTCAGCGCGCCGGAGTAGCCCAGCAGGGCTTCCACGTCGGTCTTCACGTCGAAGAAGTCGACGCCGTCGCGGCCGTTGGCCCAGCCTTCCGGCAGGCGGCTGCCGGTGACCACGCCAGCGATCATCGGTTGCTGCTGCAGGTCGCCGAGCTGGCCGACGAAGCGCAGGCCGCTTTCGAACAGGCGCACGCGGTCTTGCTGGCGGTTCAGGTTGTGCTGCAGGGCCTTGACCAGGCCCGGCCACAGCGAGGCGCGCATGGCGGCCATGTCGCTGGAGATCGGGTTGGCCAGCAGCAGCGGCTCTACGCCCGGGCTGAACAGTTCGAACAGTTTCGGGTCGATGAAGCTGTAGGTGATGGCTTCCTGGTAGCCGCGGGCAACCAGCAGGCGGCGCAGGGTCGGCAGGTCGCCGCGGGTTTCCGGCTTGCCTTGCGGCGCCAGGCGGGCTTGCGGGTAGCGTACCGGCAGGTTGTTGTAGCCGTACAGGCGAGCCAGCTCTTCGATCAGGTCCACTTCCAGGCTGATGTCGAAGCGGTGGCTCGGCACGTTCACCGTCCACTGCCCTTCCCCGCTCTTGGTGGTGGTCAGCTCCAGGGCGTTGAGCAGTTGCTCGACCTGGGCGGGGTCCATTTCCATGCCGAGCATCTGGGTGATGCGTTCGGCGCGCAGGGTCACCGGGGCGACTTGCGGCAGGTGCTGTTCGCTGACGGCTTCGACCACCGGGCCGGCTTCGCCGCCGACGATGTCCAGCAGCAGCTGGGTGGCGCGCTCCATGGCTTCGCGGGCCAGCTGCGAGTCGACGCCGCGCTCGTAGCGGTGCGAGGCATCGGTGTGCAGGCCGTAGGAACGGGCTTTACCAGCGACGGAAATCGGCTCGAAGAAGGCGCTTTCCAGGAACAGGTCGCGGGTTTTTTCGGTGTTCACACCGCTGTGCTCGCCACCCATGACGCCGGCGATGGCCAGGGCGCGGGTGTGGTCGGCGATGACCAGGGTGTCGGCGCGCAGGGCCACTTCCTGGCCGTCGAGCAGCACCAGCTTCTCGCCTTCTTCGGCCATGCGTACGCGGATGCCGCCGTTGATTTCTGCCAGGTCGAAGGCGTGCATCGGCTGGCCGAGTTCGAGCATCACGTAGTTGGTGATGTCGACGGCAGCGTCGATGCTGCGCACGTCGCTGCGGCGCAGGCGCTCGACCATCCACAGCGGGGTCGGCTTGCTCAGGTCGACGTTGCGGATGACGCGGCCCAGGTAGCGTGGGCAGGCCGCCGGGGCGCTGACTTCGACCGGGCGCACTTCGTCGTGGGCAGCCGCTACGGCTGGCACTGCCGGGCGGGTGACCGGGGTGTCGTACAAGGCGCTGACGTCGCGGGCCAGGCCGGCGATGGACAGGCAGTCACCGCGGTTCGGGGTCAGGCCGATCTCGATGCTGGCGTCGTCCAGGCTCAGGTACTGGCGAATGTCTTCACCTACCGGGGCGTCGGCGGCCAGTTCCAGCAGGCCGTCGTTCTCTTCGCTGATCTGCAGCTCGGCAGCCGAGCACAGCATGCCGAAGGACTCGACGCCGCGCAGCTTGGCCTTCTTGATCTTGAAGTCGCCGGGCAGTTCGGCGCCGATCATGGCGAACGGGATCTTGATGCCTGGGCGGACGTTGGGGGCGCCGCACACCACCTGGAAGGTTTCCTGGCCGTTGCTGACCTGGCACACGCGCAGCTTGTCGGCGTCCGGGTGTTGTTCGGTGGCAAGGATCTCGCCCACGACGATGCCGCTGAACTGGCCGGCAGCGGGGGTGACGCTGTCGACTTCGAGGCCGGCCATGGACAGGCGGGCGACCAGTTCGTCACGGGAGACTTGCGGGTTTACCCAACCGCGCAGCCACTGTTCACTGAATTTCATGCTGTTCTTCTCCTGGAAATTGCGTCGATTGGCCTAGCGGAATTGGGCTAAGAACCGCAGGTCGTTGTCGAAGAACAGACGCAAATCGTTGACGCCATAGCGCAGCATGGCCAGGCGCTCGGCGCCCATGCCGAAGGCGAAGCCTTGGAATTCTTCCGGGTCGATGCCGGACATGCGCAGCACGTTCGGGTGCACCATGCCGCAACCCATCACTTCCAGCCAGCCGGTCTGCTTGCACACGCGGCAGCCTTTGCCGGAACACATCACGCACTGGATGTCGACTTCGGCGGACGGCTCGGTGAACGGGAAGAACGATGGGCGGAAACGCACCGCCAGTTCTTTCTCGAAGAACACCCGCAGGAACTCTTCGATGGTGCCCTTGAGGTCGGCGAAGTTGATGTCGCGATCGATCAGCAGGCCTTCGACCTGGTGGAACATCGGCGAGTGGGTGATATCCGAGTCGCAACGGTATACGCGGCCCGGGCAGACAATGCGGATCGGCGGCTGGGTGGACTCCATGGTCCGCACCTGCACCGGCGAGGTGTGGGTGCGCAGCAGCATGTTGGCATTGAAGTAGAAGGTGTCGTGCATCGCCCGCGCCGGGTGGTGGCCAGGGATGTTGAGCGCTTCGAAGTTGTGGTAGTCGTCTTCCACCTCGGGGCCTTCGGCAATGCCGTAGCCAATGTGGGTGAAGAACTGCTCGATGCGCTCGAGTGTACGGGTGATCGGGTGCAGGCCACCGGTGGCCTGGCCGCGGCCTGGCAGGGTGACGTCAATGCATTCGGCCGCCAGGCGAGCGCTGAGCTCGGCTTCTTCGAAGGCCGCCTTGCGGGCATTGAGCACCACGGTAACGCGCTCTTTGGCGTCGTTGATCAGCGCGCCGACTTTCGGCCGCTCTTCGGCTGGCAGGTTGCCCAGGGTCTTCATCACCTGGGTCAGTTCGCCCTTCTTGCCGAGATAATTAACCCGGATCTGTTCCAGGGCATTGATGTCTTCAGCGCGCTCCACAGCTTCCAGGGCTTGGGAGACCAGCGCATCCAGGTTTTCCATGTACAGACTCCAGATACGAAAATAGGGGAAGAGCTTTGAAGGCTCTTCCCCTATCGATGACGTTCAATGCCCGACGGCGCTGGCGCCGCCGGGTGATTGTCGCGGGTACTTAAGCCAGAACGGCTTTAGCTTTCTCGACAATCGCAGCAAACGCCGCTTTTTCGTTCACTGCCAGATCGGCCAGAACCTTACGGTCGATTTCGATCGAAGCCTTTTTCAGGCCAGCAATCAGACGGCTGTAGGACAGACCGTTGGTGCGGGCACCGGCGTTGATACGAGCGATCCACAGTGCGCGGAACTGACGCTTCTTCTGACGACGGTCACGGTAGGCATATTGACCAGCCTTGATGACCGCCTGCTTGGCAACGCGGAATACGCGCGAGCGTGCACCGTAGTAGCCTTTAGCCAGTTTCAGAATTTTCTTGTGACGCTTACGAGCGATGACGCCACGCTTAACACGAGCCATGAGTAACTTCCTCTATCTAAACCAGAATTAACGTACGCGCAGCATGCGCTCGACTTTTGCCACGTCAGACGGGTGCAGCAGGCTGGCACCGCGCAGTTGACGCTTACGCTTGGTCGACATTTTGGTCAGGATGTGGCTCTTGAAAGCGTGCTTGTGCTTGAAGCCGGAAGCGGTCTTCAGGAAGCGCTTCGCAGCACCGCTCTTGGTTTTCATTTTTGGCATGTTGGAACTCCGCATTCGATAAAATTACACAATAATCATCAGGCCTGCCGTGCCCGGGAGATTACTTCTTCTTTTTGGGGGCGATGACCATCATAAGCTGGCGTCCTTCCATCTTAGGATGCTGCTCAACGGAGCCGTATTCGGCGAGGTCGGCTTCGACCCGCTTCAACAGTTCCATGCCCAGCTCCTGGTGGGCCATCTCACGGCCGCGGAATCTCAGAGAGATCTTGGCCTTGTCCCCATCGGTAAGGAAACGTACCAGGTTGCGTAGTTTTACCTGGTAATCCCCTTCTTCCGTCCCTGGACGAAACTTGATTTCTTTAATCTGGATCTGCTTCTGGTTTTTCTTGGCTTCGTTGGCCTGCTTCTTCTTCTCGAAGAGGTGCTTGCCGTAGTCCATCACCTTGCAGACGGGCGGCTGCGCGTCGGCAGAAATTTCCACCAGATCCAGCTTCGCTTCATCAGCGATACGAAGCGCTTCATCAATCGAGACGATGCCAATCTGCTCGCCGTCAGCGCCAATTAACCGAACCTCGCGTGCCGAGATATTCTCGTTGATCGGGGCTTTCGGTGCAGTTCGTTTATCGTTTCTCATTTCACGCTTAATAGTCATTACTCCGATTCTAGGCGACCGCGCTGGGCAACAGCGCTGTTGAGCAGCTGCGTGAATTCAGCCACCGGCATGGAGCCGAGGTCTTTGCCTTCACGGGTGCGTACGGCGACGGTCTGCGTTTCGACTTCGCGATCCCCTATAACCAAAAGGTACGGGACCTTGAGCAAAGTATGCTCGCGGATTTTAAAGCCGATCTTCTCATTTCTCAAGTCCGACTTGGCACGGAAACCGCTACCGTTCAGGGTATTTTCCACCTCGAGGGCGAAATCGGCCTGTTTGTCGGTGATGTTCATGATCACCGCCTGGGTTGGCGCCAGCCAGGCCGGGAACACCCCGGCATAGTGCTCGATCAGCATGCCGATGAAGCGCTCGAACGAACCGAGGATGGCACGGTGCAGCATGACCGGGCGCACCCGGCTGTTGTCTTCGGCGATGTAGCTGGCATCCAGGCGCTCGGGCAGGTTCGGGTCGTACTGCAGGGTACCGCACTGCCAGTTACGGCCGAGGCAGTCGCGCAGGGTGAACTCGATCTTCGGCCCGTAGAAGGCGCCCTCGCCCGGCTGGTATTCCCACTCCAGGCCCGATTCGTTCAGGGCGTCGGCCAGTGCACCTTCGGCACGGTCCCACAGCTCTTCGGAACCGACGCGCTTGGCGGGGCGGGTCGACAGCTTCATGGCGATGTCGGTGAAGCCGAAGTCCTTGTACACGTCCAGGGTCAGCTTGATGAAGTCGGCGGCTTCCTTCTTCACCTGCTCTTCGGTGCAGAAGATGTGCGCGTCGTCCTGCACGAAGCCACGCACGCGCATGATGCCGTGCAGGGCGCCGGACGGCTCGTTACGGTGGCAGGCACCGAACTCGGCCAGGCGCAGCGGCAGGTCACGGTAGCTCTTCAGGCCCTGGTTGAACACCTGCACGTGGCACGGGCAGTTCATCGGTTTCACCGCGTAGTCGCGGCTTTCCGACGAGGTGGTGAACATGTTCTCGGCGTAGTTGGACCAGTGGCCGGAACGCTCCCAGAGAATGCGGTCGACCACTTGCGGGGTCTTGATTTCCTGGTAGCCGTTGGCGCGCTGTACCTGGCGCATGTACTGCTCGAGCACCTGGTACACGGTCCAGCCGTTGGCATGCCAGAACACCATGCCCGGGGCTTCTTCCTGCAGGTGGAACAGGTCGAGCTGCTTGCCGATCTTGCGGTGGTCGCGTTTTTCGGCTTCTTCGATGCGCTGGATGTACGCGGCCAGCTGCTTCTTGTCGGCCCAGGCGGTGCCGTACACACGTTGCAGCTGCTCGTTCTTGGCATCACCGCGCCAGTAGGCGCCGGACAGCTTGGTCAGCTTGAACGCCTTGAGGAAGCGGGTGTTCGGCACGTGCGGGCCGCGGCACATGTCGACGTATTCTTCGTGGTAGTACAGGCCCATGGCCTGCTCGTCCGGCATGTCTTCGACCAGGCGCAGCTTGTAGTCTTCGCCACGGGCCTTGAACACGTCGATGACCTCGGCACGCGGGGTCATCTTCTTGACCACGTCGTAGTCCTTGTCGATCAGCTCCATCATGCGCTTTTCGATGGCGGCCATGTCTTCAGGGGTGAAGGGGCGCTCGTAGGCGATGTCGTAGTAGAAGCCTTCGTCGATGACCGGGCCGATGACCATCCTGGCGCTCGGGTACAGCTGCTTCACCGCGTGGCCGACCAGGTGGGCACACGAGTGGCGGATGATCTCCAGTCCCTCTTCATCTTTAGGGGTGATGATCTGCAGGGTGGCGTCGTTGTGGATCAGGTCGCAGGCATCGACCAGCTTGCCGTCGACCTTGCCGGCCACGGTGGCCTTGGCCAGGCCGGCGCCGATGGAAGCGGCGACTTCGGCTACGGATACGGCATGATCGAACGAACGTTGACTGCCATCGGGAAGAGTAATAACGGGCATGGCGCCTCCTCTCCTAGTGGTGACCCCTACCAAAGGTCACGTGGGTTGGGATGAGCCAGTACAAGATCCGACCTGCCTTCCTGCACAGGAAGCCTGCCTCACAGTGGCAGAAGCCTTTCGGCTTGCGGGGGACGAACCAGAGTGACTGGAAAGAAAAAAGATAGCTGCGGCGCGCAACGGCGCGACCACAAGCCGGGCATGCTAGCACGCGGGTTGGGCGCCACGCAGAAATATTTGGAAATTACGCCGTTTGGGTGAACTTACACGGAAAATTTCCTATCAGACCTTGGGAAGCAACCTACTCTTGATGAGACATTTACCCAAGGAGTAACTGGTTATGCGAGTTCCGTCTCTTCTGGCCCTGGCGGCCGCTGGCGCCCTGCTGCTGCCCGTGGCTGCAAACGCCGGCAACTTCCCAGCCGGGAAGGAGGCCGCCTACATGACCCAGTGCACCCAGGTGGCCAGCGGCCAGGGCGTTGACGCCGCAACCGCGAAAAAGCACTGCGATTGCGGTGCCCAAGCCATCAAAAAGAATTTCACCGACGCGGAAATCGCCGACCTGGACAGCAAGGATGGTGTCGATGCCAAGCTGATGCAGAAGGCGCAGACCGTGGTGAAACGAGCCTGCGCACCGAAGAGCTGAAACCTTACAGCCAGAGCAGGCCAGCCATTCTTTGCGCTGGATCAATATCCTGCGAAGGTAAAAGGCGCTAGATGTGCAGAATTAGACTATGATGTGTCCCGTGCTCCGTAGCCTCGGCCGCATTGCACCACTGAAAAAACTAAATGTTCTGGAGATTCACCCATGTCCAATCGCCAACAAGGCACCGTCAAATGGTTCAATGATGAGAAAGGCTACGGCTTCATCACCCCAGCAGGCGGCGGCGACGACCTGTTCGTTCACTTCAAGGCCATCGAATCCGACGGCTTCAAGAGCCTGAAAGAAGGCCAGACTGTTTCCTTCGTCGCCGAGCGCGGCCAGAAGGGCATGCAGGCTGCACAGGTTCGTCCGGAGTAATTCGGATAGCTGTAGAAAAACCCGCCCTTGTGGCGGGTTTTTTTATGGCCGCCTTTCTTTGTGGGAGCGGCCTTCAGGGCTGGGTCAACCGCAGTTGACCCGGGTCACCTTGCCCTGCTCGTCCACATTCAGGTTCAGGCGCTCGGAGCGGTACTCCAGGGTGACCACATCGTGCGGCTTGAGAATGCGCGCCATCTGCGAGCCACTGGCCTTGCGCGCCTGCTCCAGCAATTCGGCGCTGGCCGGCTTGCCAAGGGTGAAGTCGGCGCCGCTGGCTTCGCAGCGGCCATCGTTGCCAGCCGGCGCGGCCGGCGTAGCGCCACCACCAGCATTGCCACCAGTGCTGCAACCAGCCAGGACAGCAGCGACCGCCAGGGTTGCCAGGTAAGCACGGGTACGGAACATGAAGCCTCCTAATTCGGTCCGGAAACTGCCTGATCCGACAGTTCCACTGTTCTTTTGTTGCAAAACCGGTCAAGTTTGCCTCAACCAGGCGGCACAGGCGAAAAAGCAATCGTGACCGGATTTTGCACAAGCCGCCGCATTTGCCATATGCTTAAGTCGCAAGGTCAATGACGCAAAGTCATGATTTAGTGCAAGAAGTGGAGCGCACCCCGCCTCCATCGAACACCAGGGTCAGTGTTCGTCCTTCGTCCGGGCCCCCAATGAGAGCGTTAATGAGCAGCCACAGCATTGTTGCCGATATCAAGGTCAAATGGGCCGAAGGCCAGAGCGCGTACAGCCCCGGAACACCAGAAGAGTTGCTACTGATTGCCATCGACCTGCTGGTGCGCGACCGCGGCAGCGAGGCGGCGCGCAGCTTCATCGACCAGGTGTTCGAACGCTACGCGCCGCATGCGGCTATTCCAATCGGGCCAAACGGGCGCTGAGCAGGTCGAACAGGCCCTGGGCATCGCCCTCCTGCACCCACATCACGTTGGCAGGCTGCTTGAGCACACCGTACCAGTCGGCAATGGTCTGGCCGAAGGTGGGGCCTTCGCGGCTGTCGATGCTCATATGGATGCGCCGGCCGCTGAACAGCTCGGGCTTGAGCAGATAGGCGATGACGCTGGCGTCGTGCACCGGGCCGCCAGGCATGCCGTACAGGTCCATGTCGTGGGTGATGTAGGCGTTGAGTATGTCCACCACGCGCTGGCTGGCCTGGTTGTTCACGGCTGCCAGCTGCTTGAGGCGGGCGTCACTGGTCAGTAGCTTGTGGGTGACGTCCAGCGGCAGGTAGGTCAGTTGCACGCCGCTGGCCAGCACCACTTCGGCAGCATGCGGGTCGGCGTACAGGTTGAATTCCGCCGCCGGCGTGATGTTGCCGCCGTTGAAGTGGGCACCGCCCATGACCACCACCTGCTTGATGCCTTTGACGATGTCCGGGCGCTGGACCAGCGCCAGGGCCAGGTTGGTCTGCGGGCCGAGCATGGCGATGGTGATGCTGTGCGGCTTGGCGGCGCCGAGGGTGTCGACCAGGTATTGCACGGCGTTGCCCTGGGCCAAGGGCGCTTTCGGTTCCCCGACCTCGACACCGGTGAGGCCTTCCTCGCCATGCACTTCGGCGGCGTAGATCGGCTTGCGCACCAGCGGGCGGCCGGCACCGGCATACACCGGGATGTCATCGCGGCCAGCCCATTCGCAAGCCAGGCGGGCATTGCGCGAGGTTTTTTCCAGGCGCACGTTACCAGCCACGGTGGTGATGGCGCGGATGTTCAGTTCATCGGGCGAGGCCATGGCCAGGAACAGCGCGACCACGTCGTCGGCGCCGGGGTCGCTGTCGATGATCAGGTCGATGGGGGCGGCCTGGGCGGTAGCGGCGGTGGCCATGAAGGCGATTCCTTGTAGCAGGGGTTTGAGCATGGGTGGCACTCCTGTTGCCAAAGCGAAGGTCTGCAAGAGCGGCCTTGCGTCGCGATGGGGCGTGAAGCGGCCCCAGGTTTTCAGCTTCGCAGCCAACATTGCCGGGGCCGCTTCGCGCCCCATCGCGACACAAGGCCGCTCCCACAAAAACAGCGTGTCTTGACGGTTAGAACGTGACGCCGGAAATCAGCGCGATGTTGCTGTAGGGCTGGCACTCGCCGGTGCGCACCAGCGCACGCGCGCTGCGCGACAGCACCTTGAAATCCTCATGGCTCAGCCATTCACGCTTGCCCAGCTTGCCTTTGAGCCGCTCGATCTCGACCAGCGCCGGCGGCACCACTTTCTGCATCTCTTCGGCCAGCACGTGGCGCTCCACCTGCAGTTCGCTCAACACCACGCGCAATACACTGGCGAAATCCGGCAGGCCAGGCGTCACGGCCAGGTCGATCAGTTCGACACCTGGCGGTACCGGCAACCCGGCATCGCCGATCACCAGGATGTCGCCATGCCCCATGCCGGCAATGGTACGTGACAGGGCAACGTTCAGCAGCGGGGTTTTCTTCATGGCGCAAGCTCCGCCAGGTAGGGAATCGACGGCTGGGCACCGGCGCGGGTAACCGACAACGCTGCGGCGCGCTGGCCAAAGGCAATGGCGTCGCCCTCCTCCAGGCCGCGTACCAGGCCAGCGGCAAAGCCACCAATGAAGGTGTCGCCGGCAGCGGTGGTATCCAGCGGCTGCACCACCGGTGCGGGGAAATGCCGGTGGCCCTGGGCCGTGACCAGCAACGCCCCTTGCGCGCCCAGGGTAATGATCACCTTGCCCGCACCCAGCTGCAGCAAGCGCTCGCCGGCGCGCCGGGCACTGTCCAGGTCGGTCACCGCCACACCGCTCAGGGCCTCGGCCTCGCTTTCGTTGGGGGTGAGGTAGTCGATATGCGCGAACCAGTCGGCTGGCAGCGGGCCGGTGGCGGGCGCCGGGTTGAGGATGACCTGCTTGCCCAGTTCATGCCCCCTGGCCAAGGTCCAGGCCACGGTTTCGGCCGGCACCTCCAGCTGGCAGATGATGATCTCGGCCGCCTGCAGCAGCGCATCGAAGCGTTGCACCGACCGGGGTGTCAGCAGGCCATTGCCGCCCGGGATGATGACGATGCAGTTCTGGCTGGCCGCATCCACGGTGATCAGCGCCACACCGCTGGACACGCCCGGGCAGGTTTCGATCGCCCGGCAATCGACGCCTTCTACATACAAGGCCTGGCGCAGTTGCTGGCCGTAGGCATCGTCACCGACGTTGCCGATCATGGCCACGCTGCCACCCAGGCGCGCCACGGCCACGGCCTGGTTGGCGCCCTTGCCGCCAGGCACGGTGAAAAAGCTTTCGCCGGGGAGCGTTTCGCCGGCCCGGGGCAGGCGCTGGGCGCGGGCCACCAGGTCCATGTTGAGGCTCCCGACCACCACGACCTTGGCACTCATGACATTTCCTTAGCGTTAGCGGTAATCATTGAACAGGTCCGGGCGTGGCCCGGTGGACTCGCGCAGCACCAGGCGCGGGGCGACGATGCGTTGTTCCGGCGCCCCCTGCCGAGGGGTACCGATGCGCGCCAGCAACAGCGAGGCGGCGCTTTCGCCCAGCTCGCGGATCGACTGGCCCACGGTGGTCAGCGGCGGATACACATAACGGCTGAGCTCGATGTCGTCGAAGCCGATCACCGACAGCTCGGCGGGCACGTTGAGCTGGCGTTCGGCCGCGGCGCGCAGCACACCGAAACCGATCATGTCGTTGCCGGCGAAAATCGCCGTTGGCCGCTTGCCCTGCAGCACTTGCGCCGCCGCCGCATAACCGCCCGGGCTGGTGAAGTCGCAGTGCAGCACGCGGTTGCCCTCGGCCGCTACGCCGGCCTCGGCCATGGCGCGCCGAAAGCCGCTCAGGCGCAGCTGGGACACCCCGGTTTCGGCGGGGCCGCCGATGTAGGCGATGTCACGGTGGCCAAGCTCCAGCAGGTGGCGGGTGGCCAGGTAGGCGCCCAGTTCGTGGTCGATGCGCACCAGGTCGGCTTCCACGCCCTCCAGTTCGCGGTCGACGATGACCATCGGCGTGCGCACCCCGGCCAGGCTTTGCAGCAGGTCGCTGTCCTGGCCCACCGAGGCCACCACCAGGCCGTCGATGCGCTTTTCCAGCAACACACGCAGGTAGCTGCGCTGCTTCTGCGGGTTGTCATCGGAATTGCACAGGATCACGCAATAGCCGTTGCGTTCACAGGCATCCTCGATACCCCGCGCCAGCTCGGCGAAGTACGGGTTGACACTGTTGGGCACCAGCAGGCCGATGGTGGCGGTGCTGCGTGCCTTCAACGAACGCGCCACGGCGCTGGGCACGTAGTCGAGCTCGGCAATGGCGGCTTCGACCTTCAGCCGCACCTGTTCGCTGACCGGGCGGGTCTTGTTCAGCACATGCGACACGGTGGTGTAGGAAATGCCCGCCAGTGCCGCGACGTCTTTGATGGTTGCCATGTTTTCAGTTCCGCCGGCCCGCACGCCGGCTACGGTAAGTGTCGAGCACCACGGCGATGACGATCACCGCCCCGGTGATGATGCGTTTGGTCGGCTCGCTGGCACCGATCTGCGCCAAGCCGGCGGCCAGCACGGAAATGATCAGCACGCCGAAAAAGGTACTGATGACCGAGCCACGCCCGCCCATCAGGCTGGTGCCGCCAATCACCACGGCGGCGATCACCTGCAGCTCAAGGCCGGCGCCGGCGTTGGGGTCGGCTGCCTCCAGGCGCGAGATCTGGAACAGCGCGGCCAGCCCGGCAAGCAGGCCCATCAGGGCGAACACCAGCACCTTGTAGGGGCGCGGATCGATGCCGGCCAGGCGCACGGCCTCTTCGTTGGTGCCGATGCCGATCAGGTATCGGCCAAACACCGTACGCGTCAGCACCAGCTGGGCCAGCACGATCACCAGCAAGGCGATGATGAACGCCGGCGAGATGCCGAACGCGACAGGGTTGGAGAACCAGGCATAGGTGTCGCCGATATAGGCGGTGCGCGAGTCGGTGAACTGGTAGGCCAGGCCACGGGCCATTTCCAGCACGCCGAGCGAAACGATGAACGACGGGATGCGCCAGGCCACGGTAACGCCGCCAGTGATGCTGCCGGCCAGCGCCGCCACGGCCATGCCCAGCAGGGCGGCGGGCAGCATGCCCCAGCCCCAGCCAAGGATCGCCACGCTGACGGTCGAGGCGGCCAGCGCCAGCACCGAGCCCACCGACAGGTCGATGCCACCGATGATCAGCACGAAGGTCATGCCCACCGCCAGCACCATCAGGTCGGGGATCTGGTTGGCGAGGGTACTGAAGGTGTTGTACGACCAGAAGTGGCTGCTGAGGAACGAGAACAGCACGATCATTGCCAGCAACGCGCCGGCCAGGCCCAGGTAGGTACCCAGGCCAAAGTAGGTGCCACTGCGGCGCAGCGGTGCGGCGCCCTGGCTGTCGAGCGGGGTGGTTTTCATGCATCCATCCTGGGGGCTGCATCATGCAGCAGTGCGTCACGTTTCTGATAACCGGCAAAGGCGGCGGCCAGCAGCTGGTCCTGGCTCCAATGGTCACGCTCGAAGGTGTCGATCAGGCGTCCGGCCGAGAGCACGGCAATGCGGTCACAGATCAGCATCAGCTCGCGCAGGTCGCTGGACACCACCACCAGGGCCTTGCCCTGGCGCGCCAGTTCGGCCAGCAGGCCATAGATGTCGAACTTGGCACCGACGTCGATGCCACGGGTAGGCTCATCGAACAGCAGCACCTGGCAATCACGCTCCAGCCAGCGGCCGATCACCACCTTCTGCTGGTTGCCGCCGGACAACTCGCCAACCACCTGCTGCGGGCCGGCACTGCGAATGCGCATGGCCTGGATCTGCCGGGCGGCCAGGGCCTGCTCGGCCTGGCCATCGAGCACACCAGCGCGCGACACCGCACCGAGGTTGCCCAGGGCGATATTGGCGCTGATCGACTGGGTCAGCAGCAGGCCCTCGCCTTTGCGGTCTTCGGTGATCAGGGCGATGCCGGCCTGCACCGCGGCCTTGGGCGAGTCGATGGTGACCGCCTGCGGTGGCTGGCCGAGCGCGATACTGCCGCTGTCGGCCCGGTCGGCGCCGTAGATCAGGCGCAACAGCTCGGTACGGCCGGCGCCGATCAGGCCGGAGATGCCAAAGATCTCCCCTGCCCTGACTTCAAACGACACCTCACGCACCTTGTCACCGCGGCTGAGCTTGTCGACCCTGAGCAGCGGCGCACCGATGTGCCGACGGCCCAGGTCGATGTGCTCGCCCAGTTCGCGGCCGACCATCAGGTTGACCAGTTCGGCGCTGCTGTAGCGCTGGATCGGCTCGTCACACACCAACCTGCCGTCGCGCAGCACGACGATGCGCTGGGCCACGCGCTGCAGTTCTTCGAGGCGGTGGGAAATGTAGACGATGGCCACGCCACGCCGGCGCAGGCGTTCGATCTGGGTGAACAGCAGCTCCACCTCACGCGCGGTGAGCATGGCGGTGGGTTCGTCGAAGATCAGCACATGGCAGTCGCCAATCAGGTTGCGGGCGATCTCGACCATCTGCTGGTGGCCGATGCCCAGCTCGCCGACCGGGGTATCCGGGTCGATGGCATCGAGGCCGACCTGGGCCATGGCGGCCGTGGCCAGCTGGCGCAGGCGCTTTTGGCTGATCCAGCCGAAGCGGCTGGGCAGGTTATCGAGGAACAGGTTTTCCGCCACGGTCAGGGTGGGCAGCAGGTTCAGCTCCTGCATGACCATGCGCACGCCGAGGCGCTCGGCCTCGCTGCGGCTGCCGGGCGCATAGGCCTGGCCGCGATAGCTCATATGCCCGGTGGTGGGTGTTGCCAGGCCACTGATGAGCTTGGACAGCGTGCTCTTGCCGGCGCCGTTCTCGCCGGTCAGGGCCAGCACTTCACCGGCGCGCAGGCTCAGGCTGACCTCGGCCAGCACCGGCTGGGCGTAGCTCTTGCCCAGGCCGCTGGCGGCGAGCACCACTTCGTTGGCCGATGCAGGCATGGCCGCTTCTCCCGCCAGCAATCAGGGTTTGGTGATGAGTTGGACCGGGGTCTGGATGACGTTGTCGGCATCCACCTCGGGCTTCTCGCCCTTGACCATTTTCAGCGCCGCCTGGATGCCGTACACCGCCTGCTGGCTGGCTGCCTGGTCGAGGGTGGCGAGCACGCGGCCATCCTTGAGCATGGGCTTGATGGCATTGATGTTGTCATAGCCCACCACTTGCACCTGGCCAGCCTTGCCGGCGGCGCGCACGGCCGACACGGCGCCCAGGGCCATGCTGTCGTTACCGGCCAGCAGGGCTTTCAGGTCCGGGTATTCGTTGAGCATGGAGGCGGCGACGGCGTTGCCTTTGTCGATTTCCCAATTGCCGCTCTGCACCGAGACGATCTTGACCTGCGCAGCGTCCATGGCGTCCTTGAAGCCGGCGGTGCGCTGCTGGGCGTTGGTGGTGGTCGGTACGCCTTCGATGATGCCGACCTGGTCGCCGGCCTTGAGCTTCTCGTTGGCCAGGTAATCGCCAACCAGGCGTGCGCCCTTGCGGTTGTCGGGGCCAACGAACGGCACGCTGATGCCCTTGCTCTTGAGCAGTTCGGGGTCCAGGCGGTTGTCGATATTGATCACTACCACGCCCTGGTCCATGGCCTTTTTCACCGCGGATACCAGCGCCTTGGAATCGGCCGGGGCGATCACCAGCGCTTTGGCACCGGCGTTCACCATCTGTTCGACGATGCGGATCTGTTCGCCGGTGTCGGTTTCGTTCTTGATGCCGTTGGCGATCAGCTCGAATTCGTCAGGGTGGGCTTTCTGGTAGTCCTTGGCACCGTCTTCCATGGTGCGGAAGAACTCGTTGGCCAGTGATTTCATCACCAGGGCAACCTTGGGCTTGTCTTCTGCATGAGCCGCAGAGAATGGGATGGCGAAAGACAGCGAGGAAACGACAGCGAGGGCCAACAGACGACCGGGGAACGGCAGCTTCATGGACGATGACTCCGAATTTTGTGGTTTTTATCGGATAGCAAACGTTTGCGATACCTAACTATGGAAACAGTACCGAGGTTTGTCAAATCCGTTTGGCTGTCGGAGGTCAACGAACTGCCAGGAGGATTATCCAGAAAACTTCTGCAAAACCGAACACCTTTTCCTGCGCTTGCATGAAATCCCGGCAGGAATACTGCCCGGTACGGCGTGCAGAGGTTGTGCCGACAAGCTGTTGCGAAATAACCTACAGTGAAATACTGTATGCGTATACAGCAAAAACAAGGGAAACACCCGTGTCCAACACTGCCTCCGCCACCCCAAACAGCTATCAACTACTGGGTATGCGCATCCAGAAGATCATCAACAGCCCCACTGCCCAGCGCAGCCGGGCGGCCTTGATCTTCCGCCTGGAACAGGAAACACCCGAAGACTGGGAAACCTTGCTCGCGGAAATCGCCGAAAACGACAACGTCACCCTCGCCCATCGCGACGATGGCGGCGTGCAGATTTTCTGGACCGTGCCCAAGGAAGATTGACTGCAGGCGCCCGCAGCCCTCAGGCCAGCGCCTGCAGATAGGCACTGGCCTCGCGGTAACGGGCCAACCGCGCCAGGTCGGCAGGGCCTGGGCATGGAATGCGCGAAAGGTCGCTGTTGTCGGCCAGGTCGGCCAGCTTGACAGTGCGCGCCAGAGGGTCATCGCCCAGGCGCACCACGAAATCCTGGTAGGCCTCGCCCTTGCGGCGGCTGAGCGCCAGCAAGGCGGCGAGGATTTTCAGCGCGAAACCTTCGCGCGCCAGGTCGGATAGGGTCAGCGGGGTATCTTCGATCACATCGTGAAGCACCGCGACAATCCGTTGTTCAGGTGTGGAAACCCGCATCATTACGCGTAACGGGTGGAGGATATACGCCGCGCCACCCTTGTCGTATTGCCCTTCATGCGCCCTGGCGGCCACGGCAATGGCCCGCTCCAGTGTAGCCATGA
The DNA here is from genome assembly GCF_014269185.2 of Pseudomonas oryzicola. NCBI lineage: Bacteria > Pseudomonadati > Pseudomonadota > Gammaproteobacteria > Pseudomonadales > Pseudomonadaceae > Pseudomonas > Pseudomonas oryzicola. The sequence continues at coordinate 2,278,131 of NZ_JABWRZ020000001.1, read as the reverse complement.
GGCCCTCCCCGTTCGGCTTCTTCCTGCCAAGCATAGCTAAACTTGTGCCGCCGCGGACCGTGCAGGAGCGGCTGCGCAAGGCTTTTCAGTCAGCGAGCGGCGCCGTGCTGGATCACGACCGAGTCGGTACCCAGCTTGGCCATGACCTCGGCCTTGCGGGCTTCGGCTTCCTCACGGGTCGGGAAAGGCCCCATCAGCACCACGGGCTTGCCGTTGCGGTACTCCACCGAGGACGGAATGCCCTTCTCGATCAGGCGTGCGGTCATGTCGCTGAGCGCGCCCATGTTGGCGCCCTGGATCACTTCCACGTCCCAGCCTTGCGGGGCCGGCTGGCCAGCCAGGGCCTCGGCGCGGCGCTGCAGGTCGGCGCCGCCACACATCTCGCGGATGCGCAGGTTGTTGCCGCTGTCATCGACGATGATTTCGTACTGGCCATCACGCTTGATCGCCACATAGCTGCGGTAGGGCTCGTACTGCCCGGCATCGTCCTTGCCACGCACCTGGCCACAGATGGTGCCCTGGGTGTCGATCCGCACGTTGCCGAACTTGGCAGTCTTTGGGTTGTGCAGGTGTTCGGCCACTTGCTTGTGCACGCCTTCGACTTCGTTTTCACAGCCCGCCAGGGCGAACAGTGCCATTACCACAGCCAGTTTGCGCACGCGTGTACCTCCAGATTCGAAGAGGCGGATTCTAGCACGCCGGGCAATGCACCGAACCGCGACCAAACGTTACAGCCTGCCTCTTGCGCATAGCAAAAAGGGCGATCATTGCTGATCGCCCTTTTCGGATTTGGTAGGCACAATTGGACTCGAACCAACGACCCCCACCATGTCAAGGTGGTGCTCTAACCAACTGAGCTATGTGCCTGTCGTGTGGTGCGCATATTAGAGATCAAATACACGGCTGTAAAGCGTTTTTTTCAGAAAAATCAAAAACTTTCGATAACCGCATGCGACGGGGCAGCCTGGCGTCGCAATCGCCAACGCAACGGCCCGGCGCCACGTGGAATCGCAATGAAAAAAGGGGTGACCCTTGCGGATCACCCCTTCTTCGATTTGGTAGGCACAATTGGACTCGAACCAACGACCCCCACCATGTCAAGGTGGTGCTCTAACCAACTGAGCTATGTGCCTGTCGTGTGGTGCGCATTCTACGCATTCCAAAACCCCTGTCAACACTTTTTTTCGCGCTAAGCTACTGAATCATAAACTCTTTATAGAAAGGTGCGCGGGCCCGGGCCGAGTAAAGGATTTTCAACGGACGACTAGCGGGTGTTTATTATTATTGATAGCATCGGTACATTCGTTAAAAATATAAAACACGAGGTTCCTGCAGCATGGCAAACACCCCCTACCCCCAGTCCTACTACGCCGCCTCGGCCAACCCGGTGCCGCCACGTCCGGCGCTGCAGGGTGAGGTGGAAACCGATGTGTGCATCATCGGCGCCGGCTATACCGGCCTGTCCAGCGCCCTGTTCCTGCTGGAGAACGGCTTCAAGGTCAGCATCGTCGAAGCAGCCAAGGTCGGCTTCGGCGCGTCAGGCCGTAACGGTGGCCAGATCGTCAACAGCTACAGCCGTGACATCGATGTGATCGAACGCACGGTCGGCCCCAAGCAGGCGCAACTGCTGGGCCAGATGGCCTTCGAAGGCGGGCGCATCATTCGTGAGCGCGTGGCCAAGTACAACATTCAGTGCGACCTGAAGGACGGTGGCGTGTTCGCTGCCCTCACCAGCAAGCAGATGGGCCACCTGGAGTCGCAAAAACGCCTGTGGGAACGCTTTGGCCACAATCAGCTGGAGCTGATGGACCAGAAGCGTATCCGCGAAGTGGTTGCCTGCGACAACTACGTGGGCGGCATGCTGGACATGAGCGGTGGCCACATTCACCCGCTGAACCTGGCCCTGGGCGAGGCGGCGGCGGTCGAGTCGCTGGGCGGCATCATCTATGAGCAAACCCCGGCCGTACGCATCGAGCGTGGTGCCAACCCGGTGGTGCACACCCCGCAGGGCAAGGTCCGCGCCAAGTTCATCATCGTTGCCGGCAACGCCTACCTGGGCAACCTGGTACCGGAGCTGGCCAGCAAATCCATGCCATGCGGCACCCAGGTGATCACCACCGAGCCGCTGGGCGAGGAACTGGCGCGCACCCTGCTGCCGCAGGACTACTGCGTCGAGGACTGCAACTACCTGCTCGACTACTACCGCCTGACCAGTGACAAGCGCCTGATCTTCGGCGGTGGCGTGGTATATGGCGCGCGTGACCCGGCCAACATCGAGGCGATCATCCGTCCGAAGATGCTCAAGGCCTTCCCGCAGCTGAAGAACGTGAAGATCGACTACGCCTGGACCGGCAACTTCCTGCTGACCCTGTCGCGCCTGCCTCAGGTCGGCCGTATCGGCGACAACATCTACTACTCGCAGGGCTGCTCGGGCCACGGGGTGACCTATACCCACCTGGCAGGCAAGGTGCTGGCCGAGGCCATGCGTGGCCAGGCCGAGCGCTTCGATGCCTTCGCCGGCCTGCCGCATTACCCGTTCCCGGGCGGGCAGATGCTGCGTGTGCCGTTCAGCGCCCTGGGGGCCTGGTACTACAGCCTGCGCGATCGCCTGGGCTTCTGATGTAGGCAGGCCTGACCTCTTCGCGGGTAAACCCGCTCCCACAGGGACATCACTGGACCTGAGGGCAGCGGGTTTCCTGTGGGAGCGGGTTCACCCGCGAAAGGGCCGGTACAGATAAAAGCTATTTGCCCAGGCTGTTGACGGCCTGTTTCGCCGCAATCTCCTGCCCCGCACGGGCGAGTTCATCGGCAGCCTGCAACCAGCGCTGGCGGTCGACCTGGGCCGGCAGTTGCCGCGGTGGCTGCACCAGCACCGCCCAACTCCCCTGCCTGGCCCATGCCGAGGCAAAATCATCGAACGCCATCAGTTGTCGCCGGTGCATGCCCGAGCGCAACAGCACCCGTTGCTTGTAGCGGTCATAGCCAATCAGTACGGCATAACGTGGCTCACCCCACCAGGCCGCGCCATCCTCATAACGCAACAATACCGGGTTGCCCGCCGCCACCTGGATCAGCAGCGCGTCCAGCTGCTTGTCCAGCGGATACACCACCATGCCGTAGTCACGCGCCACCCGAGGGATACTGCTGTCCAGCGCGTCGGCGCCCTGGGGCAGGTTCAACGGCTGGTCCAGCAGCCCCGGGGGGATGGGCGCGCCCTGCTGCGACAGGACCGCCGCCAGGGCCATGGCGCCACTGTGGTTGGCGTTGCCCCGGTAGAACGGCACGCTGCTGATTTCGACCCGCTGCGGCAGGCTATTGAGGCTTGCAGGTGGCGTACCGGCACAGCCGGCCAGGCTGGCTGCCATCAGGCAGGCCAGCAGCAACCGGCGCGAGGCGGTGATTGCCGACTTGAAGGAATCTTGCTCCATGGACACTCGCTTGTTCCAACGCCAGGCAGGCAGCGCCCGGCTCCGCCATCGATCATAGGGTGGACAGCGACGCGGGTATAGCCCGGCACCGGCCAGAAGCGAAACGGCCAAACAATAGACCTTTGGTCAATGGAACGTCACAGGCGAAAGGCTAGACTAAAGGAGTGTCTGTAAGGCAAGCGCCGGCTGGCCGAGCGCGGCCCGTAGAGATGGAGGCACAGATGAGCCTGACCGTGGCAATTCTCATGCTGGTGGGCATGTGGCTGAGCGTCGCAGCCGCCATGCTGTGGGGCGTGATGCGTATCGTGCGGCGCCATTCCCACCATCACCTGCCGCCGCAGGCCCCTGCCCGGATGCAACCTGCGCACCGGGCACGACGGCATGCCGGGGTGCACTGAGCAGCAATTTCCTCATCCCCATTCGCGGGCAAGCCCGCTCCCACAGGGGCAGCACAGGCCTTGAAAGCGGTGCTGTCCGTGTGGGAGCGGGCTTGCCCGCGAATGGGGCGCAACGCGCCCCTTGCTACATCACCCTTGCGCCGCCTCGCGCTTCAACCGCGCCCGACGGGCGAGGATGTTGAGGATCTCGATCGCCGTCGAGAACGCCATGGCCGCATACACATAACCCTTCGGTACATGGGCGCCGAAACCTTCGGCAATCAGCGTCATGCCGATCATGATCAGGAAACCAAGGGCCAGCATCACCACGGTCGGGTTGTCGTTGATGAAGTTGGCCAGCGGGTCGGCGGCCACCATCATGACGATCACCGCGGTGATCACGGCAATGATCATGATCGGCAGGTGCTCGGTCATGCCCACGGCGGTGATGATGCTGTCGACCGAGAAGACGATGTCCAGCAACAGGATCTGGAAGATCGCCGCGGCAAAGCCCAGGGTAACCGTCGAGGAAACCTTGGCTTCTTCCTTGGCACCGTGCGGGTCGACGTTTTCGTGGATTTCCTTGGTCGCCTTCCACAGCAGGAACAGGCCACCGGCGATCAGGATCACGTCCTTCCAGGAGAAGGCGTTGCCGAACACTTCGAACACCGGGTCGGTCAACTGGACGATCCAGGCTACCGTGCTGAGCAAGGCCAGGCGCATGACCAGGGCCATGCTGATACCGATACGGCGAGCCTTGGAGCGATACTCCACCGGCAGCTTGTTGGTCAGGATGGAGATGAAGATCAGGTTGTCGATGCCCAGTACAACTTCCATGGCCACCAGCGTAGCCAAGGCAACCCAGGCAGTAGGGCTAGCGACGAGTTCCAGCAAGTATTCCATTGTTCACATCCTGCAGCAGCGGTTGGGGTCAGATTTCCTGGGTGTCTTTGTGCTTGTCGGCGTTCTCGGGCGCGCGCCCGTCACTGCCGATGGCCTCGCTCAAGGCCTGCTGAGCGGCTTTGTTGGTGTCGTCGATCGCCTGCTTGGCCGACTGCGCGGCCTGGTCGAGCAACTGCTGGGCAGACTTCTCCGCCTGCTCGCAACCAGCCAGGGTGAACAGGGCCAAGGCTAGCACCAGCGGCGTACCGATGGATTTGAATTGCAGCATGGGTTCCTCGCTTGTGGGTTCCGGTGGCGCACAGGGCGCCTGATGGAAGCGCATTTTAAAGAGGTGCAATACATCAGGAAAATTCGTTTTTTCAGCGGTTATACTTCGGTTTTTACGAATCCGGAAAAACACCGATGCTCAACTACCGGCAGTTGCACTACTTCTGGGCCGTGGCCAAGACCGGCAGCATCGCCCGCGCCAGCGAACAGCTGAACCTGACGCCGCAAACCATCAGCGGGCAGATCAGCCTGTTCGAACAGACCTATGGTCTGGAACTGTTCCAGCGCGTCGGGCGCCAGCTGGAACTGACCGAAACCGGGCGCCAGACGCTGGTCTATGCCGAGCAGATGTTCCAGCTGGGTAGCGAGCTGGAGGCGATGTTGCGGGCCGGCCCGCAGGAGCAGATCCTGTTTCGCGTCGGCGTCGCGGACGTGGTGCCCAAGTCCATCGTCTACCGCCTGCTGGCGCCGACCATGGAGCTCGACGATGTGCTGCGCATCAATTGCCGCGAAGACAAGCTTGAACGGTTGCTGGCCGACCTGGCGATCCAGCGCCTGGACCTGGTCATCTCCGACAGCCCCATGCCCAGCCACCTGGATATCAAGGGCTACAGCCAGAAGCTGGGCGAGTGCGGGCTGAGCTTTTTCGCCACCCCGGCCTTGGCCCGACAGCATGCCGGGCCCTTCCCCGGCTGCTTGCAGGATGCGCCCTTGCTGATCCCCGGCCAGGAGACCGTGGTACGCAGCCGCTTGCTGCGCTGGCTGGGCGAGCAGCAGGTGCAGCCGCGGATCGTCGGCGAATTCGACGACAGTGCGCTGATGCAGGCGTTCGGGCAATCGGGCAGCGGCATCTTCGTCGCGCCCAGCGTGATCGCCGAGGAGGTGTGCCGCCAGTACGGTGTGCAACTGATCGGGCAGACCGAGGCCGTACACGAGTCGTTCTATGCCATTTCCGTGGAGCGCAAGGTCAAGCACCCGGGAATTGTGGCGATTACCGAGGGGGCGCGGCGGGAGTTGTTTCATTGGTAACCGGGGTGGGCTCTTCGCGGGCCACCCGGCGAAGAGGCCACCCCTGTTCGACAAAGGTCTATGGTAAAGTCGCGCCCTTTTCGAACATGTCGGGATACCGCTGCACATGACCCCTGTCCTCCGCTTCATCAACCGCACCAGCCTGGTGACCCAGATCGTCATCGGCCTGATCGCCGGTATTGCCCTGGCCCTGCTTGCGCCTGCCATCGCCCGTGACATGGCCTTCCTCGGCAAGGTATTCGTCAGCGCCCTCAAGGCGGTGGCTCCTGTGCTGGTATTCATCCTCGTCATGGCCTCGATCGCCAACCACCGCCACGGCCAGGAAACCCATATTCGGCCGATTCTCTGGCTGTACCTGCTGGGTACCTTCGGCGCCGCGGTAGTCGCCGTGGTCGCCAGCATGCTGTTCCCGTCGACCCTGGCACTGAGCGCCAGCGAGGCCACGCTGAGCGCCCCGGGCGGCATCGGCGAAGTGCTGCAGAACCTGCTGCTGAGCGCGGTCGACAACCCGATCAACGCCCTGCTCAATGCCAACTTCATCGGCGTGCTGACCTGGGCCATCGGCCTGGGCGTGGCCCTGCGCCACGCTGGCGAAACCACCCGCAACGTGGTCGAGGACCTGTCCACTGGCGTGACCCTGATCGTACGCGTGGTCATCCGCTTCGCCCCGCTGGGCATCTTTGGCCTGGTCAGCGCCACCCTCGCCCAGTCGGGCCTGGACGCCCTGCTCGGCTACCTGCACCTGCTGGCGGTGCTGATCGGCTGCATGCTGTTCGTGGCGCTGGTGATGAACCCGCTGATCGTGTTCTGGAAGATTCGCCGCAACCCCTTCCCGCTGACCCTGTTGTGCCTGCGCGAAAGCGGTATCACCGCGTTCTTCACGCGCAGCTCGGCAGCCAACATCCCGGTCAACCTGGCCCTGTCGGAACGCCTTGGCCTGCATGAAGACACCTATTCGGTGTCGATCCCGCTGGGCGCTACCATCAACATGGCCGGTGCTGCCATCACCATTACCGTGCTGACCCTGGCGGCGGTGCATACCCTGGGGATCGTGGTGGACATGCCGACCGCGGTGCTGCTCAGCGTGGTGGCTGCAATCTGTGCCTGCGGTGCATCGGGGGTGGCGGGCGGCTCGCTGTTGCTGATTCCGCTGGCGGCCAGCCTGTTTGGCATCCCCAGCGAGATTGCCATGCAAGTGGTGGCGGTGGGCTTCATCATCGGCGTGCTGCAGGATTCGGCCGAGACGGCACTGAACTCTTCGACCGATGTGCTGTTCACCGCGGCGGCGTGCCAGGCTGAAGAGCGGCGCAACGCTTGAGGTAACAGGGGCCGCTTTGCGGCCCCAATTGCCTTGTACGATGGCATTACCTACCCTAGTGGCCTTTCCCCAGCAATGAGACAGGGCCATGTCAGAACACCAAACCGCAGGCGAAGGCCGTTTCAACAGCATCGAGATCCGCATCCTCGGCTCGCTGATCGAAAAGCAGGCCACCAGCCCGGAAAGCTACCCGCTGACCCTCAATGCCCTGGTGCTGGCCTGCAACCAGAAAACCAGCCGCGAGCCAGTGATGAACCTGAGCCAAGGCCAGGTCGGCCAGGCCCTGCGCGCCCTCGAAGGGCAAGACATGGCCCGGCTGCAAATGGGCAGCCGCGCTGATCGCTGGGAGCATCGGCTGGACAAGGCGCTGGAACTGGTGCCAGCACAACTGGTGCTGATGGGCCTGATGTTCCTGCGCGGGCCGCAAACCCTCAACGAACTGCTGACCCGCAGCAACCGCCTGCATGATTTCGATGACATCGAACAGGTCCAGCATCAGCTTGAGCGCCTGATCGCGCGCGGCCTGGCCTTGCACCTGCCACGCCAGGCCGGCCAGCGTGAAGACCGCTATACCCACGCCTTGGGCGACCCGGCAGAAATCGAGGCGATCCTGGCTGCTCGGCAGCAGGAAGGCGCCTCACGCAGCAGTGCCGGGAGTGTGTCGGAAGAACGTGTCGAAGCCCTCGAAGCCCGCATTGCCGCGCTGGAGGCCCGCCTGGCCGCGCTGGAAGGCTGAGCCGTCACGGCTCCGGGTCGGGGAAATTGCGGCAGCTCTTGCGCTCGGCCAGCTCCCGGTCAGTGGGGCGCTGGTCGACGAACACGGTGCGGCCGTCGGCGTAGATTTCCAGGTAGCCCCAGTGCAGGTCTTGCTCTTGTTGCCCGGGCTTGGGCGGGACTAGCCACCAGGGTTCGCGGCTGATCAGGGTCATGGGTCGGGTTCCTGAAGGTGTCTGCAGTAAGCATAGACATCCTTGGTTGTTGCTTTGCTTGTGCCGGCCCTTTCGCGGCTAAAGCCGCTCCTACGGGTACTGCACAGTTTTCGAAACCTGCGTAGTACCCGTAGGAGCGGCTTTAGCCGCGAAGAGGCCGGCCCAGGCTTATGCCGGCGCCGAAGTGCGGATCAGGTGATCGAAGGCTGCCAGCGAAGCCTTGGCGCCCTCGCCCACGGCAATCACGATCTGCTTGTACGGCACCGTGGTCACATCACCGGCAGCGAACACACCCGGGATGCTGGTCTGGCCCTTGGCATCGACGATGATCTCGCCACGCGGCGACAGCTCCACGCTGCCCTTCAGCCAGTCGGTGTTCGGCAGCAGGCCGATCTGCACGAAGATACCCTCCAGCGCTACCTCGTGCTGCTGCTCCGTGGTGCGGTCCTTGTAGCGCAGGCCGGTCACTTTCTCGCCATTGCCCAACACTTCGGTGGTCAGCGCGCTGGTGATCACCTTGACGTTCGGCAGGCTGTGCAGCTTGCGTTGCAATACCGCATCGGCGCGCAACTGGCTGTCGAATTCGATCAAGGTCACCTGGGCGACGATGCCGGCCAGGTCGATGGCCGCTTCCACACCCGAGTTGCCACCCCCGATCACCGCCACGCGCTTGCCCTTGAACAGCGGGCCATCGCAATGCGGGCAGTAGGCCACGCCACGGGCGCGGTATTCCTGCTCGCCCGGCACGTTCATTTCGCGCCAGCGCGCTCCGGTGGCCAGGATCACGGTCTTGGCCTTGAGCGAGGCGCCGCCGGCCAGGCGTACTTCATGCAGGCCGCCATCGGTGGCCGGGATCAACGCTTCACCGCGCTGCAGGTTCATGATGTCGACGTCGTATTGCTTGACGTGTTCTTCCAGGGCCGTGGCCAGTCTCGGCCCTTCGGTCTCCTGCACCGAGATGAAGTTCTCGATGGCCAGGGTATCGAGTACCTGGCCGCCGAACCGCTCGGCCGCGATACCGGTGCGGATGCCCTTGCGCGCGGCATAGATGGCTGCCGAGGCGCCAGCGGGGCCACCACCGACCACCAGCACGTCGAAGGCATCCTTGGCGTTGATCTTCTCGGCCTGGCGAGCGCCTGCGCTGGTGTCGATCCTGGCGAGGATTTCTTCCAGGCCCATGCGGCCCTGGCCAAACACTTCGCCGTTCAGGTAGATGCTCGGCACCGCCATGATCTTGCGCGATTCCACTTCGGCCTGGAACAGCGCACCGTCGATCGCCACGTGGCGCACGTTGGGGTTGAGCACGGCCATCAGGTTCAGCGCCTGGACCACGTCCGGGCAGTTCTGGCACGACAGCGAGAAGTAGGTTTCGAAGGTGAACTGGCCTTGCAACGCCTGGATCTGCTCGATCACTTCGGCACTGGCCTTGGACGGGTGGCCGCCGACTTGCAGCAGGGCCAGCACCAGCGAGGTGAATTCGTGGCCCATGGGGATGCCGGCAAAGCGCAGGCTGATCTCGCCATTCGGGCGGTTGAGCGAGAATGACGGACGACGGGCGTCATCACCATCCACGCGCAGGGTAATCAGGTTCGACAGGCCGGCGATTTCCACCAGCAGGTCGTGCAATTCGCGGGACTTCGCGCCGTCGTCGAGGGAAGCAACGATCTCGATCGGCTGGGTGACCCGCTCCAGGTAGGTTTTCAGTTGCGATTTAAGCGTGGCGTCCAACATACGGGGCGATTCCTTTTTCAAAACTCGGATACAAAAACGCCCAGGCGATGGCGCCCGGGCGTTTCTACGGGGCGGTAGAGGGTTCAGCTTTGGCGGCTGCACACCGCCCACGGCTTGCTCACGGACTTAGATCTTGCCGACCAGGTCCAGCGACGGCGCCAGGGTGGCTTCGCCTTCTTTCCACTTGGCCGGGCACACTTCGCCCGGGTGGGCGGCGACGTACTGGGCAGCCTTCACCTTGCGCAGCAGTTCGGCAGCATCGCGGCCTACACCACCGTCGTTCAGTTCGACGATCTTGATCTGGCCTTCCGGGTTGATCACGAAGGTACCGCGATCGGCCAGGCCGGCTTCTTCGATCAGCACGTCGAAGTTGCGCGAGATGACGTGGGTCGGGTCACCGATCAGCGGGTACTGGATCTTGCCGATGGTTTCCGAAGTGTCGTGCCAGGCTTTGTGGGTGAAGTGGGTGTCGGTGGACACACCGTAGATCTCCACGCCCAGTTTCTGGAACTCGGCGTAGTTGTCAGCAAGGTCACCCAGTTCGGTCGGGCAGACGAAGGTGAAGTCGGCCGGGTAGAAGAACACGACAGACCACTTGCCTTTCAGGTCGGCTTCGCTGACCTGGACGAACTCGCCCTTGTGGTAGGCGGTGGCGTTGAACGGTTTGACCTGGCTGTTGATGATAGGCATGAGAGACGCTCCTTCATGGGTTGGAATCAGTTGACGGAGAGAATCCTAACCGCTGGTCGGCGATTAGGCTCATTGGCAAACCTCATGCGCGTCATTGGTTTTGGCTATAAAGCCTCGGCCTTGATAGCTGCTTTGCCTTCTAAGCCTCCCCGCGCCTGCAGGTGTGCACCCGCTGCAGCTGGCTGTCGGCCAGCTGGTAAACCAGTGAACATTGCTCATCAGGCGCGTCGCCCCACTTGACCAGCAGCGTGCCGGCATCCCTGTCGGTGCGCACATGCAGCCGGCTCCCCTGCCCGACCATGCCCAACTCAAGGGCCTGCTCACCGGCCTGCCCGGCAAAGACCAGCGCGCCGAAAGGCAGTGCGCTGCCATCCGCGAAACGAGCCCGCAGGGTGAAGTGGCGACCGCTGCGCGTCGGGTAGTGCAACAACGAGGCAGCACCAGCCCGCGGCACCACCGATTGGGCGGTCAGCTGCAATTCGGTATCGCGGGACATACCTTTGGGGTCAAGTTCGATCGTGTTGACGTGGTAAGGCAACAGCGATGGCATGACCGCGAAACCGCGCCGGTCGAGACTGACCTGCGGGTGCTGCCGCAAGCGCGCAGCATCGGCACCGGGCGCATGCACGATGGCGAAGCTCTCGCCCAACGGCGGCGCATTGATCACGCCACCGGCATGGGCGACCACAGCACCTTGCGCCCCCAGCGTCGCCTGGCGATAGCCACGCCGGCTCGACAACGACCCCTGCAGATCACCACTCGCCCCGCGGTGCTGCAGGTTGGCGTCAAAACCACTGTCGGCCCGCTCGCCGTCCTGGCGCACCAGCGCCAGCCCATGGCCCCATTGGCCGTACTCACCGGTCACGCCTCGCCAACGAACGCTGGCGCTGCCCTGACCGCGCGAATCGCTGTTCAGGACCGTACTGACCGACGAGCGACGTCGCCCGCCAAGCGGCATGCTGGCAGTGAACATGAGGGCATCGACAGCATGGCCTGTCACAGCCTGCTCGCGGCTCAGGTTGATGCCATAGCTGAGCGTCCCGATGTGGTTGTTGTAGCCGACGCTGTAGCTTTCGGTACGCCCCCTGCCGGCCCAATGCTGTCGCAGGCTGGCCCGTAAAGTGAAGCGAGCGCCCCGATCTCCCACCGGTTGATCCACACCCAGGCCGGCCTGCCAACGCAGCGGGTCGATCCGCGCACCACCCACGGCACGGGCATAGTCGTTGAAGCTGTAATAGCCTGGTCCCTCGCTACGGATCAACGTCGCGCTCAAGTCGGTGCCGGTAGTACTCAAGCGCTGACGCCAGCCCAACCGCCAGGCCTGGCCACGAACCTGCCGATTCCGGGCAGGCTCGGCACTGGCGTGAAACCCCGTCAGGCCCAGGGCGCCCAGCCCGGTGTTCATGGCGACACCCATGGCACTGGCCAGGTAATCCTCAGCCAACCAGATACCGCCGTGCACGCTCAGGTGGTTGTCCAGGCCTTGCTGCCAACTGCCTTGCACGAAGCCCGGGCCCGAGCGCCCGTATGCTTGACGCCAGACGCCACTGGCCAGTTCGAAACGCCTTGCACCGGGGCGCAGAGCCAGTGGCGCGGCAGCATAGGGCTGAATGAAGGTGCGTACACTGCCATCCGCCTCGCGCAGCGTCACCTCCAGGTCATCATGCAGGTCGCTGGCGTGCAGGTTATCGATCTCGAACGGGCCCGGCGCGACGGTGGATTCATGGATCAGCACACCACGCTGGCGAATGCTCACCAATGCGACGCTGTTGGCGACGCCTTTCACCACTGGGGCAAAGCCGCGTTGCTGCTCCGGCAGCATGCGCTGGTCGCTGCCCAGCAGTATGCCGCGCATGGCGCTGCCCTCGAACACTTCCGACCGGCTATAGCTATCGCCGATGGTCAATTGCGCAGCCCAGCCGGGAATATCCCGCTGCACCGATGTTGCAGTGGCTTGATAACGCGAAGCGATACCTGAGGAAGCCTGCCAGCTGCCTTCGTGGCGCCAGTACCAGCGGCCGCTGTTGAACCCGGAACGTACCCCCAGATAGGCCTGGCGCGTGGCATTGCCCTGTTCAAGGTCATGCTGCTCATACAGGTTCAGGCGGTAGTCGAAAAAGCCGGCAGTGATGCCGCTGTCCCAGTTTTCCGCCGGCAGGTATCCGCCGGGCAAGCGCTGCAAGGCTTGCTGCGGGATGCTCAGGTCCAGCCTCAAGTTGGCGAAATCCAGCGTTTCACGGGACTCCGCAACGATGCTGCTCAGCCCTGCGCAGGCTTCATCCTGGGCGAGCAGGTCGGTGCTCTCACGGCCAAGGCGGCGCAGGTCCACGCCCAGCTTCTGCAGCAAGGTTTCGCTGTAGCAAGGTATCGCCTGACCACTTGGCCCCTGCGCCCGCAAAAGCACATGATGGCGCCCCAGCCACTGCTGATTCAGCATCACGTCGAGAGAGTACCTGCCCTCGGGCACTATCGTGTCTTGTTCGTAGCGGCGCAGGTCGGCTGAGGTTCCCTGGCGGAGCAGGCCGGCATCGAACTCGATGGCGTTTGCCGGGGATGCGAGCAAGCCCAGCAACACACCCGCGGTTGAACGGCAACGAAGGTTGAATGGCAATGGCTGACGCATCGTACACTGCGCCTCAGTTTGCCAGGTGCACGGTCACCGCTTGCGGCGCGTCACGCACCGCCCCGTAGTCATCGATGAAGGCATAGTGCAGTCGAGCAGTTGGCTGGCCCGCCAGGCGCTCGACGCTGAAGCGGGTACTGGCGAACGGCAGCACGTGGTTGGGGCCAAGTTCCAGTGGGGGCTGGCGGTCATGCTCCACGGTCACCCTGGCCAGGTTGACCACATAAGGGCTGGCATTGCTGGCCGTCAGCACCCATTGCTGGCCTTCACGCAGCAACTGCCAGGTAACCCGGCGGTGGGCGTCAACGGCCTTCCCCGGCAGCCCTGCCGGCCGATACAGCAATTTGATGCGTGAACGCAGCGCCACCTGCAGCGCATTGCCCCAACCCTTGGGGGGTACTTCAAGCACATTGAGCCAATACAGGCTTTCGCGGTCGGCGGGCATTGCATCACCGCCATGAAACAGCCTCAGGCTCTGCCCTTTGCCAGCATCGAGGCGAAACATGGCGGGCATCACGTTGAACGGCACCTGCAGGTCCTGCACCTGGCTCTGGGGCCGACCATCATCGACCCAGGCCTGAACGAGCGAGGGTGTACTGCCGACATTGCTCAGTTTGACCGTGACTTCGGACTGATCGGCAGGAAACACAACCCGCGTGTTGGCGATGACCACATTGGCGGCAAGCGGCGGTGATGCCAGGCAGACGACCAGCAGCAGGCCGCGCCGCAAGGCGTTGGAGAAGAAACGCATGATGTAGGTGCTCAGGAACGTTGAAAAAGGCAGCCCTGGAGCGGGCCGCCTTCAGAGAGATGTCATGGATAGTCCAGCGAGTACTGCACGCGGGTTGCCACCAGGCCAGGCGTAGTGCCACCGGTGGAGTAGTAGCGTGCGGTGTAACGCAATGTCGCATTGCCGCTGACGATCGGTACCACCTGCGAGTTCTGCGAGCCCTTTGGCGCCGCCAGGTTCATCGGTGCCTGCTTATCGTTGAGCAGTTCCACCTGGACGTTCTCGCTACCGCCTGCATCCACGATGAGGCGCCCTTCCGGACTGATGGTCGGGCCAGTTTCGAAATAGGTCGACACCTGGGTAACACCTGGCGAGCAGTTGGTGAGGTTCAGCTGGAAGGGCGTGTTTCCGGCAGTCTGACCGGGGCTGGCAAGCAGTGCCGCGTTCACCGGTGGCAACGAGACCGGCAGGTTGCCGCTACCCCCATTGATTTGACAGGTTGGCGCCTCTATCAGGCCGTCCAGGCTGATCTGGCCATAATCGGCGTGTGCTGCCGGCGCCAGGAAGAACAGCATGCAGCAGCCCGCAAGCAACGACTTCGAGTTCATAGTCACCCTCTTTACTCATGGAAATAACCAGGCATTGGCTGCCGGGCCCCGGCCGCTGGATGCGGCGCGGTGCAGTATCAGTAAGGTGACGCGGGAAAACTGTAGGCTGACTCAACAGTCGAGCTGTTGAAATTTACCCTACCGAGGTAGGAAGCATGACCTCCTGTATACGAGGCCATGCTTTCCGCCGGGTTGCCATCAGCGTGTGATGGTACGCAGGGTAACGAACTCTTCGGCCGCAGTCGGGTGAACGCCGATGGTCTCATCGAACTGCTGTTTGGTGGCGCCTGCCTTGAGTGCGATACCCAAGCCCTGGATGATCTCGCCGGCATCCGGGCCGACCATGTGGCAGCCCAGCACCTTGTCGGTCTCGGCATCGACCACCAGCTTCATCAGGGTCTTTTCCTGGATGTCGGTGAGGGTCAGCTTCATGGCACGGAAGCGGCTTTCGAAGATCTGCACCTTGTGCCCGGCTTCCAGGGCCTGCTCTTCGGTCAGGCCCACGGTGCCGATCGGTGGCTGGCTGAACACTGCGGTGGGGATGTTGCGGTAGTCTACCGGGCGGTACTGCTCGGGTTTGAACAGGCGCCGCGCCACGGCCATGCCTTCGGCCAGGGCCACCGGGGTGAGCTGCACGCGGCCGATCACGTCACCGATGGCCAGGATCGACGGTGCGGTCGTCTGGTACTGATCGTCGACCCGGATGAAACCGCGCTCGTCCAGTTCCACGCCAGTGTTCTCCAGGCCCAGGTTGTCAAGCATCGGGCGGCGGCCGGTGGCGTAGAACACGCAATCGGCAAGCAACTCGCGGCCGTCGTTGAGGGTGGCCTTGAGGCTGCCATCTTCGAGCTTGTCGATGCGCTGGATGTCGGCATTGAACTGCAGGTCCAGGCCGCGCTTTTCCAGCTCTTCCTTGAGGTGGGTGCGCACCGAGCCGTCAAAGCCACGCAGGAACAGATCGCCGCGATACAGCAAGGTGGTGCTGGCGCCCAGGCCGTGGAAAATGCCGGCGAACTCGACCGCGATGTAACCGCCGCCGACCACCAGCACCCGGCGCGGCAGCTGCTTGAGGTAGAACGCTTCGTTGGAGGTGATGGCCAGCTCCTTGCCCGGGATGTCCGGCACCTGTGGCCAGCCACCGGTGGCGATGAGAATATGCCTGGCGCTGTAGCGCTGGCCTTCCACTTCCACTTCATTGGCACCGGTCAACCGCGCATGGCCCTGCAGCAGGGTGACCCCGCTGTTGAGCAGCAGGTTGCGGTAGATGCCATTGAGGCGTTCGATTTCCCGGTTCTTGTTGGCGATCAGCGTTCCCCAGTCGAAGTGCCCTTCCTCCAGGGTCCAGCCAAAACCTGCGGCCTGCTCCAGTTCGTCGGCAACGTGCGCGCCGTATACCAGCAGCTTTTTCGGCACGCAGCCGACGTTTACGCAGGTACCGCCCAGGTAGCGGCTCTCGGCCACTGCCACTTTCGCCCCGAAGCCGGCGGCAAACCGCGCCGCGCGCACACCGCCGGACCCGGCGCCAATCACGAACAGATCAAAATCGTAGGCCATGTATTCAGTCTCCTAGGCAGGCGCCCAGCATAACGCCGTTGGCTGCCGCAAACAAAAAAGCCACCCCGAGGGGTGGCTTTCCGGCCAGCAGGGCTTATCAGTAAGCCTTGCCAGTCTTGTAGTAGTTCTCGAAGCAGAAGTTGGTCGCATCGATGTAGCCTTCGGCACCACCGCAGTCGAAACGCTTGCCCTTGAACTTGTAGGCAATCACGCAGCCATTCTGCGCCTGATGCATCAGCGCGTCGGTGATCTGGATCTCGCCACCTTTGCCCGGCTCGGTGTTGGCGATGATGTCGAAGATATCCGGGGTCAGGATGTAGCGACCGATGATCGCCAGGTTGGACGGAGCATCTTCCGGCTTTGGCTTCTCGACCATGTTGGTGACGCGGAAGATGTCGTCACGGATCATGTCGCCGGCGATCACGCCGTACTTGTTGGTTTCCTGCGGGTCGACTTCCTGGATGGCGACGATCGAGCAGCGGAACTGGTTGTACAGCTTGACCATCTGGGTCAGCACGCCGTCACCGTCCGGGTTGACGCACAGGTCGTCCGCCAGCACCACGGCGAACGGCTCGTCGCCGATCAGCGGGCGGCCGGTGAGGATGGCGTGGCCCAGGCCTTTCATTTCGGTCTGGCGGGTGTAGGAGAACGAGCACTCGTCGAGCAGGCGACGGATACCGACCAGGTATTTTTCCTTGTCGGTGCCCTTGATCTGGTTTTCCAGCTCGTAGCTGATGTCGAAGTGGTCTTCCAGGGCACGCTTGCCGCGCCCGGTGACGATGGAGATCTCGTTCAGACCGGCATCCAGTGCCTCTTCAACGCCATACTGGATCAGTGGCTTGTTGACCACCGGCAGCATTTCCTTGGGCATGGCTTTGGTAGCGGGCAGGAAGCGGGTGCCGTAACCGGCTGCCGGGAACAAGCATTTTTTGATCATATACGTCCTTACAAAAGGCTAGGCCTGTGGAATTCGGCGCAGTCTAATCAGGCGGCAGTCACCTTACAATGCCCTGCCGCTGGCCGACCGTTGGGAAGATAGAGATAACCCAGTGTAGATAGTTCCAAGGGAACGTAAATATTGCTGTCAGGGATGGCCAGGGTGGCGTTCGCCTGCACCGGCCTCTTCACGGGTAAACCCGCTGCCACAGGGCATTGCAGCCGCAGCTCCCCGCGAAGAACCCGGTACAGGCCATCAGCTGCCGGTGCCCTGCCCGATCAGCACTCCGTCCACCTTCTGCCCATACAGGTTCACCCCGTCATTGGCGTGGAACTTCAGCCGTGTCTTCTCGATGGAGCCTTCCACCAGACGTGGGTCCTGCGGCCGTTCATGGCGGTTGATCCAGGCCGCCACGTCCCAGGCCTGCTGGTCACTGAGGCTGCCCGGCTTGCCCAGCGGCATGTTGTACTTGATGAACGACGCTGCCGTGTTGATGCGGTGCATCCCGGCCCCCCAGTTGTACGAGTCCTTGCCCCACAGCGGCGGCATCACGTACTCACCGGCCACTTGCTGCCCTTCGCCGTTGTCGCCATGGCAGATCGCACACTGCTCGCGGTACACCTGCTGGCCACGTTTGAAGTCGTAGCCGCCCTTGGGCTGCGCCACCTCCGGGTAACCGCGCCCGGCAATCTCCACGCCCGTCGGCGCCTTGGTCGACAACCAGTAAGAGTACACGGCCAACGCCGTCATCTGCGGGCTGTCGGCAGCCGGCGGCTTGCCGTTCATGCTGAACTGGAAACACCCCTGGATACGCTCGGCGTAGGTGTTGACCTTGTCGTTTTTCTTGCGGTAAGCGGGGTACATCGGGTATGCCCCCCACATCGGCGCGGAATGCGCCAGCCGGCCCTGGTCAAGGTGGCAGTTGCTGCAGTTCATGCCGTTGCCCACGGCCTCAGGCATCAGCCGACGGGTGTCGACGAACAATGCATGCCCCTCACGCACCATCTTGCCGAAGGCATTGTCGGGCAAGTCGCTTTCGGCTGGCGGCACGAACTGCGGCGCTGCCTGCACCCCGGGCACTTTCAACTGAGACTGGTCTTCCATGGCGATCTGGGCGGCCTGGGTACTGCCCATGGCCAGCAGCAGCAGGGCTGGAATCATTGGTTTCATGGCATGACCTCCTGGCCGGCGGGGCGGGCGAAGAATGCGGCAACGGCCTTGATCTCGTCATCGGTCATGGCCTTGGCCACGCCGACCATCAGCTGGTTGGGGTCATTGCTGCGGTTGCCGTCACGCCAGGCATTGAGTTGCGCCACAAGGTAACTGGCGGGCTGGCCGGCCAAAGGCGGGAAATGCTCGCCAACCCCGCCACCGCCCGGGCCATGGCATTGCACGCAGCCAGGAATCTGCCGGCTCCAGTCGCCGTACAGGGCCATGCGGGTAGTGGGGTCAGCGGCAATCTGCTGCCGACGCAGCTCGCCTGCAGGGCCTGCCGGCAGGCTGGCCAGGTAGCTGCTGACCGCTTTGATCTCATCCTCGGTCAGGGCCTTGGCAAGCGGCTCCATCACCGGCTGCTTGCGCCTGCCGTTGCGCCAGTCATCCAATTGCTTGCTGAGATAAGCGGCAGGTAACCCGGCCAGGCGCGGGAAGCCGGCTGCAGCAATACCCTTGCCGTCCGGGCCATGGCAACCCAGGCAAGCCATGGCGGCGGGGTTGGCCCCGCCCTGGGTGAAGACTTTCTGGCCATCGGCGGCATGCGCCGTGGGCCAGGCCAGGATCAGCAGGCTGCCGATCAAGGCGCGACTCAGCGGTATCATCACGAATCTCCTTTTCTCTTGTTATAAGCTTAGGCTTAAAACATATAAGCAAAAGGAGCGTGATCAGTTGCCCTGGGTCAACTACCGGAGATGCATTGGGTGGCTGCGGTGCGCACGTCGCCCAGGCGCAGCGGGAAGTTGTTCAGCCGCTCGTGCAACTTGATGCTGCTGCCGCTGCCGCGCTTGTCGATGTCCACCAGCGCCGCCGGGCCCGCGCCCGAGCTGAGCTTCTGCGGCACGATCAGGCGCAGGCCATCGCCACGCTGTTCTTCCTGCAGCGGGTCACGCGTATCGGCCAGCTTGTGCTTGACGCAATCGGCATAGGCGCGGGGAGACTTGCCAGAAATAACGTCCAGCGTTTCATGCGATTGTTCCAGCTCCGCGACACTCACGCAGCCACCCAGCGTCACCGACAACGCCGCCACCATCCACTTCATTTGCTGCACCTCTGCCATCAAGAATCCGCTTCGACCACGACCAGGCGTTTTTGCTCCCTGCTTTGGCAGATTTATCTGCGCCTGGCCGAACTGCGCGGCAGTGTAACCCGACATCGTGGTATCGTTTGCCTTTGCAGAACCAATCCTTGCGGAGCATCACATGAAATTCGTACACCAGCGCGAGCACCTGAACGAGGACGACATCGTCGTCATCGAGTGCTCCCAGCGCTGCAACATCCGCCTGATGAACGACGCCAACTTCCGCAGCTTCAAGAATGGCGGCCGTCACACCTACCACGGCGGCCATTTCGACAAGTTCCCGGCGAAGATCACCGTGCCCAGCACCGGCTTCTGGAACATCACCATCGATACCGTGACCACGCGCCCGATCTCGGTGACCCGCAAGCCAACCTTGACCCACAAGATCAAGATCGTCCGTCGTTCGTCGTCGAAACTCAGGTAAGGCCACCATGACCCAGACCATCAAGTACGTCATCAAATACAAACTCGACGGCCAGCGTCGCTGGGACTTCGCGCAGATGCCCGACGCCTCCCTCGAGCAGGCCCTGGAAGCCCTGCGCAAGATCCACGGCGAAGACGCCGAGAAGATCAGCGACATCCAGGTCAGCAAAGCCTTGTAAGCCCCTCACCCGCGCCGCGCCGCTCACCCGCGCAAGGAGAACCGCATGAGCCACTGGCCCGACCACCGTATCCTCGACCTGCTGGGCATCGAACTGCCCATTCTCCAGGCACCGATGGCCGGGGCCAGCGGCGCGCCCATGGCCATTGCCGTGGGCCTGGCGGGCGGGCTGGGGGCCCTGCCCTGCGCCATGCTCACGGCTGACCAGGTGCGCGCCGAGATCGCCGCCTTCCGTGCCGGTTGCCCGGGCCGCCCGCTGAACCTGAACTTTTTCTGCCACCAGCCGCCAGCGCCCGATGGCGAACGCGATGCACGCTGGAAGCAGGCACTCGAGCCGTATTACCGGGAAGTGGGTGCGGATTTCACCGCCCCCACCCCCGTGTCCAACCGTGCGCCTTTCGACGAACAGAGCTGCCAACTGGTCGAGCAATTGCGCCCGGAGGTGGTGAGCTTCCACTTCGGCCTGCCCCAGCCCGACCTGCTGCAACGGGTAAAGGCCAGCGGTGCCAAGGTGCTATCCAGCGCCACCACCGTGGAAGAAGCGGCATGGCTGGAGCACCATGGCTGTGACGCAATCATCGCCATGGGCTATGAAGCGGGCGGCCATCGCGGCATGTTCCTCAGCGAGGATATCACCAGCCAGATCGGTACCTTCGCCCTGGTGCCACAGGTGGCCGATGCGGTCAGCGTACCGGTAATTGCCGCTGGCGGCATCGGAGACCATCGCGGCCTGGTCGCAGCACTGGCCTTGGGTGCCTCGGCGGTACAGATCGGAACGGCTTACCTGTTCTGCCCCGAGGCCAAGGTCTCGCCGGCGCATCGCCAGGCACTCGACAGCGCGCCCGCCAGCGACACAGCATTGACCAACCTGTTCACCGGCCGCCCGGCGCGTGGCATCAACAACCGCCTCATGCGCGAGCTGGGGCCGATGAGCGAGCTGGCACCACGCTTCCCGCTGGCCGGTGGCGCACTGATGCCGTTGCGTGCGATCACCGACCCGCTGGGCAACAGCGATTTCAGCAATCTGTGGTCGGGGCAGGCGTTGCGCCTGGGCCGGCACCGGCCAGCGGGCGAGTTGACCCGCGAAATCGCCGAGAAAGCGCTGGCCGTGGTCGGGCGAGCGACATTTTCATAAGCAGGCTCGGCCTCTTCCAGGCCCACGGCCTATCGCTATATAGTTAAGGATATAACGATAAGCCCAAGGAGCTGCGTCCATGCGTACCCGCCTTCCCCGCCCGGCCGCCATCACCCTGGGTAGCCTGCTCGTCCTCAACACCGCCTGGGCCACCGAAGTCCAGGTCGCGGTCGCAGCGAACTTCACCGCCCCCATGCAGGCCATCGCCCGCGACTTCCAGAACGACACCGGGCACAAGCTGATCGCCGCCTATGGTGCCACCGGGCAGTTCTACGCACAGATCAGGAATGGCGCCCCGTTCGAAGTGTTCCTCGCCGCCGACGACAGCACCCCGGCCAAGCTCGAGCAGGAAAAGGCCATCGTTCCAGGCTCGCGTTTCACCTACGCCATTGGCACCCTGGCCCTGTGGTCGGCCAAGCCTGGTTACGTCGACAGCCAAGGCCAGGTGCTGCAGGACAACGCCTACCAGCACCTGGCCATCGCCAACCCGAAAACCGCACCGTACGGCCTGGCCGCCGTCCAGGTACTGGACAAGCTGAAGCTCACCGAGGCCACCCGGCCCAAGCTGGTAGAGGGGCAGAACATCACCCAGGCGTTCCAGTTCGTCTCCACCGGCAACGCCGAGCTGGGCTTCGTCGCCCTGTCGCAAATCTACAAGGATGGCAAGGTCGAAAGCGGTTCGGCCTGGGTAGTGCCATCATCCCTGCACGCGCCGATTCGCCAGGACGCAGTGGTGCTGGAAAAAGGCAGGGACAACCCCGCCGCCAAGGCGCTGGTCGAGTACCTGAAAGGCCCGAAAGCCGCGGTAATCATCAAAGCCTACGGTTATGAAATCTGATGCCGCTGGACGCCAGTGACCTGGGGGCTATCTGGTTGACCGTGAAACTGGCCAGCCTGACCACCCTGATCCTTTTAATCGTCGGCACGCCGATCGCGTGGTGGCTGGCGCGCACAGGTTCGTGGCTGCGCGGTCCGGTGGGCGCGCTGGTGGCCTTGCCGCTGGTGCTGCCGCCCACGGTGATCGGCTTTTACCTGCTGATCGCCCTCGGCCCGCAGGGTTGGCTGGGCCAGGCGACCCAGGCGCTGGGTCTGGGCAGTGTGGTGTTCAGCTTCAGCGGCCTGGTGATCGGCTCAGTGATCTACTCCATGCCGTTCGTGGTCCAGCCGTTGCAGAATGCCTTCGCCGCCATCGGCCAGCGCCCGCTGGAAGTGGCCGCCACGCTGCGCGCCAGCCCCTGGGATAGCTTCGTCCACGTGGTGCTGCCGCTGGCCCGCCCAGGCTTCATCACTGCCAGCATCCTCGGCTTCGCCCATACCGTGGGCGAGTTCGGTGTAGTGTTGATGATCGGCGGCAATATCCCGGACAAGACCCGGGTGGTCTCGGTGCAGATCTTCGACCACGTCGAGGCCATGGCCTATTCGCAAGCGCACTGGCTGGCTGGTGCCATGCTGCTGTTCTCTTTCCTGGTGCTGCTGATGCTGTACACCGGACGGCGCGGCAAAGCTGGCTGGAGCTGACATGAGCACATCGATTGTGGCGCGCCTGAAACTGGCTCGTGACGACTTTACCCTGGATGTCGACCTGCAGCTGCCCGGGCGCGGCGTCAGCGCATTGTTTGGCCATTCGGGCTCCGGCAAGACCAGTTGCCTGCGTTGCCTCGCCGGCCTGGAACGGGCTGCCAGTGCCTATATCGAGGTCAACGGCGAGGTCTGGGAAGACAGCGCGCGCGGCTACTTCCGACCACCGCACCTGCGCCCGGTAGGCTATGTGTTCCAGGAGGCCAGCCTGTTCGCGCACCTGACGGTGCGCGGCAACCTGGAATTCGGCTGGCGCCGGGTAGCCCCAGCCGAGCGCAAGGTCAACCTTGACCAGGCTTGCCAATTGCTGGGCATCGGCCATTTGCTGGCACGCCGGCCTGCGACCTTGTCCGGTGGCGAGGCGCAGCGGGTGGGTATCGCCCGCGCACTGCTCAGCAGCCCGCGCCTGCTGTTGATGGACGAGCCGCTGGCGGCCCTCGACGGGCCACGCAAGCGCGAGATCCTGCCTTACCTGGAACGCCTGCACGACGAGCTGGACATCCCTCTGGTGTACGTAAGCCATGCCCAGGACGAAGTGGCACGGCTGGCTGACCACCTGGTGTTGCTGGAGCAAGGCCAGGCGGTGGCCAGCGGCCCGGTCGGCGAAACCCTGGCCCGCCTCGACCTGTCGCTGGCCCAGGGCGAAGATGCCGGCGTGGTGTTCGCCGGCCTGGTGGTGGGCCACGATCCACACTACGACCTGCTCACCCTGCGCCTGCCCGGCAACAATGGGCCGCTGCTGCGCATCGCCCACCCGGCCCAGGTGATGGGCAGCACCTTGCGGGTCAAGGTGCAGGCGCGTGACATCAGCCTTGCGCTGACCGCCGATGGCACCTCGAGCATCCTCAATCGCCTGCCGGTGCGCGTGCGCCAAAGCCGGCCAGCGGCCAACCCGGCCCATGTGCTGGTCAGCCTGGATGCCGACGGCAATGCCCTGCTGGCGCGTATCACCCGCTTCTCGGCAGACCAGCTCGGCCTGCACCCGGGCCAGCTGCTGTTTGCCCAGATCAAGTCGGTGGCCTTGCTGGGCTGAGCATCCACCGCGTGGCCGCTGTCCATTGATCAGTCAACCTGATCGAGGCCTGCCGCCGATGCCCGACTGCCCGCTCCCCGCAACGCTGCATTACGTCGATGACAGCCAGCCTGGCCTGACCCGTCGACGCTGGCGAGACCGCTTCATCTACCTGGACGCCGAAGGCCAGCGGGTACGTGACCCGGACACCTTGGCACGTATCGCCGCACTGGTGATCCCCCCGGCCTATACCGACGTGTGGATATGCGCCGACCCACAGGGCCACTTGCAAGCGACGGGGCGCGATGCCCGTGGCCGCAAGCAATACCGCTACCACGCCCAATGGCGGGAAATGCGCGACCAACACAAATATGGGCGCATGCTGGCCTTCGCCCACGCGTTGCCGAAGCTGCGCAAACAACTGGAGGCGCATCTGGCCCGCCCGGGCCTGGATCGGGAAAAGGTCATGGCCCTGGTGGTCAGCCTGCTGGACCACACGCTGATCCGCATCGGCAACCAGCGCTACCTGCGCGACAACAAGTCCTACGGCCTCACCACCCTGCGCAACCGCCACGTGCAAGTCAAAGGCAGCACTATCCGCTTCCAGTTCCGTGGCAAGCGTGGCGTCGAGCACAACGTCACCCTTAACGACCGACGCTTGGCCAGCCTGCTCAAGCGCTGCATGGAACTGCCCGGCCAGGCGCTATTCCAGTACCTGGATGAAGATGGCCAACGCCATAACGTCGGCTCCAGCGAGGTCAACCAGTTTCTGCAGCAGTTGACCGGCGCCGATTTCACCGCCAAGGACTACCGCACCTGGGCCGGCAGCCGCCTGGCCCTGGACTTGCTGCGGCCGCTGGCCTGGGAGCCCGAGAGCGAAGCCCGGCGCCAGGTCAGCGCCATCGTCCGCCAGGTGGCCACGCGCCTGGGCAATACCCCGGCCGTGTGCAGGCGCTGCTATATCCACCCGGCAGTACTGGAACACTTTGCCTCGGGGCGCCTGGCCAACTTGCCGAAAAGCCGCGTGCGCAAAGGCCTGGACCGTGAAGAAGTGGCTTTGTTGCTATTTCTTCAGGCGCTTGAGGAACAGCCGGACCATAAACCGGGTCTATTCAGCCCATGATGCGAAGAAATTTCCCATTGGGCACCAAGCCCCCTATTCTTGCCAGCGAGCACCTTGGCCGACAACCCCTGACGGTTTGCTTCGGCACCTGCGACTGAAGACACACAACAGAATTTATCTGTCGGGGAATTACTATCCGCCGAAAGCGTCTTTAATGAGAAGGAAGAGGGACCAGCTCCCGCCGCCGTGGCAACTAGCCCGGCGGACTTTTATATCACCAAGGAGAACTACATGCTGATACTCACCCGTAAGGTTGGCGAAAGCATCGTCATCAATGATGACATCAAAGTCACCATTCTGGGCGTCAAGGGGATGCAGGTGAGGATCGGTATCGATGCACCGAAAGATGTCCAGGTTCATCGTGAAGAGATCTTCAAGCGGATCCAGGCCGGCAGCCCGGCCCCGGAAAAGCACGACGACTCGCACTGAAGGACCTGCCTCAAGCCGCACGGATGCGCTTGATCGCCCCGCGCTTCAGGTGTCCAGAAGCTCGCGCACCTTGGCGATCATACAGTCCATGTCGAACGGTTTGTCGAACACTGCGGCAAACAGGTCGGGGCAGCCCTGGTTGGCTTGCGCACCACTCATGAGGATGACCGGCAAGTCGCTCAGGGCCGGGTCTTCGCGCATGGAGCGCACCAGCTCCTCGCCATTGAGCAGCGGCATCATGTAGTCGGTGATGACCAGCTGAACGCGCTTTTCCTTCAGCGCTTCCAGGGCTTTCAAGCCATTGCTGGCCTTTTCCACCAGAAAGCCTTCGTCCTCCAGGGCAAAACCGAGGATGTCGGCAATCACGTATTCGTCATCGACGATCAGGATGGTGTTCATTGGCCCGCCCCGTCAGCCACTCCCCTGCGGCACCGGCGTTCCTGAAAGCACACCACAGGCGCCTTCGAACGCCTTGCGCAAGGTAATGCCTTGGGGCCCGATCTGCAGCTCGTGCAAGGCAGGGTCGTGATGGCTGTCACGCACCTTGAGGATCGACAGCATGCGCCGCAGCTGCGAGTCCAGTTCGACGAAACGCATCAGCATCAGGTTGTCGACGATGCTCGACAGGTCTGGCGCCGGGGCGCTGATTTCCGCACCGAAAATATCACGCATCTCCCAGGTCAGCATCACGCTTACGTCGCGCGCGCGCAGCTCGCCGGTCAAGGCGCGGAAAAATGCATTGAGCCGCGCCGGGTCGATGGCCAGGCGGCTGAACGCCCCCAGGCTGTCGATCAGCACGCGTTTGCTGCCTTGCGCTTCGACACGCTCCAGCAGCCGCGCCCCAACCTGATCGAGCAAGCCCTCGGTGGTTGGCTGCCAGCACAGCTGCAGGCTGCCGCGCTGCTCCATCGCGACAAAATCGTGCCCCAACGACGCGGCCTTGATGCGCAAGCGCTCCGGCGTTTCGTAGAAGCCGAAATGCAGCCCCGGTGCCTGCGGGCTGCTGGCACCGAGGAAGGCCAGGCCCAATGAGGTCTTGCCAATACCGGAGGGCCCGATCAGCAGGCTGACCGAGCCCGTGGCCAGGCCACCGCCAAGCATTTCATCCAGGGTTGCCACGCCGCAGCTGACCCGCTCCCGGGTGGCAGTGCCCGCAGAGCTGGGGTGGCCGAACAGCGACTCCAGACGCGGGTAGACGTGCAGGCCGGCTTCATCGATGAGGCATTCGTGGCGCCCTGACAACGCCGCACTACCCCGCGTCTTGCGCAGCTGGATATGGCGCACGGCACGGCTGCCGACCAGTTGCTCGCCCAGCTCGATCACGCCGTCGACCATGGTGTGCTCGGGGCTACCCTCTTCCAGGCGCGCACTGGTCAAGAGCAGCACGGTGCAGCCGGCAAAGGCTGCATGGCCCTGCAATTCGGAGACGAACTTCTTGGTATCCAGCGTGGTTTCTGCGCGCACACGGGCATTGAGCACGCCATCGACGATCAACAGGCTGGCCTGTTGCCGGGCGATTTCCTGGCGCAGCAGGCGCACCACCGCGTCCAGGCCCTCCTGCTCCAGGGTGTCGAAGGCACTGACGAACTGGATCGGGTCGCCGACCAGCGACGGGTCGAAAAACTCCAGGGTCGCCAGGTACTGGAACAGCCGCTCGTGCGACTCGCTGAGCAAGGTCGCCACCAGTACCCGGCCACCGCCACGCACATGCCCGCAGGCCAGCTGGTTGGCAAGAATGGTCTTGCCGGCCCCCGGCGGGCCCTGAACGATGTAGGACGCACCGGCCACCAGGCCCCCCTTCAACAACGCATCGAGCCCTTCGATGCCCGTCACCAGCCGCCTGAGTGCCTGAGCCATGGTGTCTACCTGTCGAGTTGGCTGTCCGTCTGGTCCTGATAGATTGGCAAGTAAAGCTGCATGCAAGTTCCCTGGCCGGGTTCACTTTTGACGCAGATGGCGCCACCGCTCTGTCTGGCAAAGCCGTACACCTGGCAGAGGCCCAGGCCGGTACCCTTACCGAAGGGTTTGGTGGTGAAAAACGGCTCGAAGATCCGCGGCAGCACCGCCGGCGCAATACCCTCGCCGCTGTCTTCCACTTCGAAACGCACGAAACCACCGTGCAGCCCTTCCACCTCGCCAGCCAGCTCGACCACATCGACCGTCAGGCCGATCCGGCCCTGCCCGGTAATGGCATCGCGGGCATTGAACAGCAGGTTGAGCAGCACCATCTGCAACTGCCCGGCATCCACCTCGATCAGCGGGAGGTCCGGTTGCAGCAGCACTTTCAGCTCTATCGACCCCGGCAGCGCATGTTCCAGAAGGCCGCGAGTGGCGGCGACAAGGCTGGCCGGGGCGACACGGGTCACATCGAACGTGCGGTGGCGGGCAAAGCTGAGCAACTGCTGAGTCAGTTCAGTGCCTCGCTGCCCGGCGTCGAGAATGTGCTGCAACATACGCTGGGCGCGTGCCGGGTCCCTTGTGGACAATGCCAGGTGCGCCGAACTGATGATGATGGTCAACAGGTTGTTGAAGTCATGAGCCAGGCCACCGGTCAGTTGGCCGAGCGCTTCCAGCTTCTGTGCCTGGAACAGCTGGGCGCGTACCGCATCCAGTTGCAGCGCCGCCTCGCGGCGGTCGGTGATATCGCGGATCACCTTGGCCAGGCCAACGACCTGACCATGGTCATCGTGGACCACATGCAGCACGGCCAAGGCCCAGAACTGCGTACCGTCCTTGCGTACCCGCCAGCCTTCGTCCTGCGCCCCGCCCTGTTCCAGCGCCTGACGCAGCAGGCGCTCCGGGCGACCCTCGGCACAATCCTGCGGGGTAAAGAACAACGAGAAATGCTGGCCGATCACTTCATCGGCGCGGTAACCCTTGATGCGTTGCGCACCGGCATTCCACGACACCACATGGCCGGTCGGGTCGAGCATATAGATGGCGTAATCCACCACCGACTGGACCAGTTGCTCATAGCGGTGGTCTGGCATGACGGGGTCGAAACAGTCGGCTGAAACCATGCAAACTCCACCGGTACGGCAGGAAAGGAAAAATACACGCGGCCGAGCGCAACCACCAGCCTGCTCGCGCGTGGCTGGGCTCAGGGGGTTGGCGCAGCTCAGTGTTCGGAGTCGACCGATACCGAGCCGATGCACCACGGCATCGTCACTTTGAGCAGCCACAGGCTGACCAGCAGTATAAAGCCACCACCGGCCAAGGCCATCAGCTGCTGCGGCTGAGCGTGTTCGGCATCGAACCCCAGCATCAGCAAATAAATGCCGAGGCTGATCAGTGCAACGTACAGAAAGGCGCCCAACACGAGCACCTGCGCGAACAGCAGCCGCCATAATAGCCGTTGGTACAGGATACGCTGCGAAGCTTCGGATCGAGTCATCGCCGCACACTCATTGGATCCAATAGAAGAAGGACAGTGGCGCATTGACAGCAAGGTGTCAATTGCTCCTTCGACCGACCCCTTCTCTGTTGATCATAGGTGCTGTGGTTGACGCAACTATAACGATGGGTTATAAAGCGCGCTTGAATGCGAAGCCCTTCTGCTTAGAAGCGAGCCGGTCCTCACGACCCCTTCAAGCGTGCGAGTGTGGTGGAATTGGTATACACAGCAGACTTAAAATCTGTCGGCGTGAGCCTTGCGGGTTCGAGTCCCGCCACTCGCACCAAATTCCTTTGAAAAGGCGCCTTTAAGGCGCCTTTTTGTTGCGCGTCAGCAAGCCTCGCCGCAGCTGCTAGAGTGGAGCATGTACTGGTCCACTGGAACGCTACCATGCGCTACTCACTGTTCGATGGTCAACGCGACCTGCTCTTGTTGGTCGCCCGGGTAACACTGATGATCCTGTTCATCTTGTCTGGCTGGGCCAAGCTGACCGGTTTCGACGGCACGGTCGGCTACATGACCTCGCTGGGCGCCCCTGCCCCGATGCTGGCAGCGGCCGTTGCCGTGCTCATGGAGTTCGTTGTCGGCATCCTGCTGATCCTCGGTTTTTACACCCGGCCACTGGCCTTCCTGTTCGCCCTGTTCGTGCTGGGTACCGCGCTGCTGGGCCACCCATTCTGGAACATGGTCGACCCGGAGCGCAGTGCCAACCTGACCCAGTTTCTGAAAAACCTCAGCATCATGGGTGGCCTGCTGGCGCTGGCCGTCAGCGGCCCCGGGCGTTTTTCAGTAGACGGCCGCTGAATCAATCCTCTTCGCAGTCGTCGAACCACGCTGGGTGATCGCGCTCTTCGTCATCAAGGTCATCCAGCGTTTGTTCGTCTTCCTCTATGTCATCCTCGACGCCTCGGGCATCGGCTTCTGCCTCACTGTCGTCGTACAGGAATTCGTGATCAAGCAGGTGATCATGCTCGGGTTCGTGCAGGTCGTCTTCGTCGCGCATGCTGGCTCCTGGGCTCGTGGCAGGCCTGTATAGGCTGATCAGCTGCACAGGTCAATGCATCACCGTTTAATGCTGGGTTAACCGGCCGAGTCCAACCTGCAGGCTCTCCCTTCAAACGTTGCTTGCCCGCCTTTCCCGGCGGGCTTTTTTATTGCTGCCACTCCCCCTCCGTCCAGTGCAGTGAAATCACAGGGAACCCGGCCCATGCTGGCCAGGCTCGCAAATGATGCAGGACCTTTGTTTTTCAAGGAGAGCATCCATGACTGTAAACATCGACACCCTGATCATTACCACCCCTGTAGCCAAATCCGAAACCGACCCGGTCGCCCTGGAATTGACCGGCGCCCAGGCGCTGGCCACCCTGCCCGACGTGGTTGCCCGCCTGAGTGATGGCTCGGTGCGCCTGACCGCCCCGACCAAGGGCGCCTCCAGCAAAAGCACCCACCGCACCCGCTGCGAGTGGAAGGAACCCGTCTACTGGGCACTGAACAGCGCTGCCCGGCACCGCAACCACCAGACCATGGTGCTGGAGAAGGTCAACCTTGCGCAGAAAGTGGTGATTGCCCAGCTGCATGTCAAAGACGATGACAGCCCACCTATCAAGGTATTCTGGAACAAGGCCAGAATAACCGTCGGTTTCCGTACTGAATTCAACCAGCTCACTACCAGCAGCAGCACGGTACTGACCGATGTCCCGCTGGGGGCGCGCTTCGACATCAGCATCGAGGTAACGGCGGCCGGCGCCTGCACGGTCAGCGCCAGCTGCAATGGCCGCACCGGCACAACCTCGGGGCTCCAGCTCAACGAGACCTGGGCCACGCGCACACTGAACTTCCATGGTGGGGTGTACAACCAGGTGGACTACACCGATACCACGCCGCCCGAGGACGGCTCGGTGTGCGTGATCAGCCAGCTTGACCTGAGCCATGCGTGACATCCCGATCACCTGAGCTTCACAAAATGCTGACATCCGGCTGGGCACACTGACCCTGCTCCCTAATGTTCTTACAGCCCGCCGCATCCTTGCCGCGGGCTTTTCTTTTTGCGGCATACGCAGCGCCTCTGAGCATGACCTGAAGCAGTTTTACCGTACCGGCCCGGGGCTATGCTTAGCCGGCGATAAGCAAGCCCATTCGGAACAGATACGGAGGCTCGTATGAAAGCTGCTGTTGTTGCACCAGGCCGTCGCGTAGAGGTGGTGGAGAAGTCCCTGCGCCCACTCGAACACGGCGAGGCGCTGCTGAAGATGCAATGCTGCGGTGTGTGCCACACCGACCTGCATGTGAAAAATGGCGACTTCGGTGACAAGACCGGTGTGGTGCTGGGCCACGAAGGTATTGGCGTGGTCCAGGAGGTCGGGCCGGGCGTTACCTCGCTCAAGCCAGGCGACCGGGCCAGCGTGGCTTGGTTCTACCAGGGCTGCGGGCATTGCGAGTACTGCAACAGCGGCAACGAAACCCTGTGCCGCGAAGTGAAGAACGCCGGCTACACGGTAGACGGCGGCATGGCCGAAGCCTGCATCGTCAAGGCCGACTACTCGGTCAAAGTGCCCGACGGCCTCGACTCCGCTGCTGCCAGCAGCATTACCTGCGCCGGTGTGACCACCTACAAGGCGGTGAAGGTCTCCAACATTCGCCCCGGCCAGTGGATCGCCATCTACGGCCTCGGTGGCCTTGGCAACCTGGCGCTGCAATATGCCAGGAATGTGTTCAACGCCAAAGTGATCGCCATCGATGTCAATGACGAGCAGTTGCGCTTCGCCAGCGAGATGGGCGCCGACCTGGTGATCAACCCGCGCACCGAGGATACCGCCAAAGTCATCCAGGCGAAGACCGGGGGCGCCCATGCGGCAGTGGTGACTGCGGTCGCCAAGGCTGCCTTCAACTCGGCGGTCGATGCCCTGCGTGCAGGGGGACGACTGGTGGCCGTCGGACTGCCATCGGAAGCCATGGACCTGAATATTCCGCGCCTGGTGCTGGACGGTATCGAAGTGGTCGGTTCGCTGGTCGGCACCCGGCAAGACCTGCAGGAAGCCTTCCAGTTTGCCGCAGAAGGGAAAGTGGTGCCGAAGGTCACCCTGCGCCCTATCGAAGATATCAACCACATCTTCGAGGAAATGCTGGAGGGCAAGATCCAAGGAAGGATGGTGATTCAGTTCGAAGGTTGATGTTCACGTGCGCTGGCTGTGGCTGCAGCGCACGCTACCCCTTGATAAAAGCGAACCAACCGGCGCGGCCTGGGCTCTAGTTGCTGGTAAGCGCAGGAATTTCTGCCTGGCAACCTGCCGGGCCTGAGATGAAACAGGGTTTGAAGGGGTGGACAGCATGACAGAAGAAGAAGCAAAAGATGTGCTTGAGCGGATCGAATACGAGCTCAGCCTTGGTCAGCCGCACACTGCGACACAAATCGTCATCCACGATCTGGGCTTATGGGCTTATCTGGAAAAGACCAGCGGCCTCATCGCCAGTGGCGGTGTGCTGTTCGATAGGCCAGTGTTGCTGGAGCCAAAATGCGATGCTTCCTTCACGGTAATGTCCAAGCCGTGAGTCGGAGCGCCTTCGCAGACAGGCGACTGGTCAGCTAATCGGGGTACAGACATGAGCATCCGCAGCTTGGCGAAGAACCTGCCACCCGACCCAGGCAATGAAGGCTGGGTGCTCGGTTGGGGTGTGCTGAGAGACCGCTATCCTTGGCATTTCGTCGATGTTTATGCCGACCAGAAGACGGCCAGGGCCGAGGCACAGCGCCGTGGGCATGGCTACGTTGTGGAGTTCGGTTCGCACCGCTTGGGGTCGGATGAATTCATCTGTGGGGTAAGCCCGCCTGAAGGCTAGCGCCTGCTCATGAGGCGAGGCCGCGGGGCCGCCCCGCCTTACATCTTGCCGATCAGCTTGAGCAGCCCGCCGGCACTTACTCCATAGCATTGAACGAATGATGTCCTCTCTCTGGGTGCGTTGGCCGGGACCTGCAATGTTCTTGAGTGTGGTTTTTCCACGATGATGCTCTGGAAACTGGCAGCGCCCGCGCTTGACTCGTAAAACATGAGATATGATTTCGCCCCCGCTGCTCTCATCCAGAGCAGCGGTTCGGCTGCGTCACGCAGCCACTGCAGATTCGCCGCCACTGGGCCAGCAGGGTGCTGTTCAACGGAGGTGGGGCTTGATAGGACGCAAACCTCAGGCCGAGGAATTGACTGTCGAGTGCACCGCAACATGTGCTCTGTAGCGAAAGTTAACGCTCAAGGATAGATTCCATGCTCAAAAAAATGCTCTGTGCCACCGCTATCGCTATTGCGACATGCTCGATTTCTGCGTGCGCGGAAGATATCAAGGAACCAACGTGCTCAGATCTAAAGCGTAATGACCAGGAAATGCTGAAGAAACAGCACGCCAAGTATCCAGAGCTCATGCGTCAATTGCGAGACAAATGCCCTAACCAAGGCAGTGGAGGCTTCGTGCCGAGCACTGCAACCAAGGGCATCATCAGATAACTGAGTGTGCTCTTCTGCGAGTGCCATATAATTGCTATCAGAACTGGCATCAACTGGACGCTGTCGCCGGCAATCCGCGATCGCCCCTAAATGACGTAGACGGAATATTATTTACAAGGACCGAAAAATGGACATCAGATTGGCCAAGCTTACTGCAACTCTAGGACTGGCTGTGATCTTGGCAGGTTGCACGGAAGAGAAGGTGCCTGAACCAACAGCAGACAATTGCGCCCCTGAGATGTACCAGAAAAACCTCGCTAGTTTGTCAAAAGAATCGAGCCGGAACGAGTTCACTGCGAACTGCAAGAGCTTCCTGGCCGCAAAAAAAATGACTTCATGGAAGTTTGAAAAAAGCGCCGAAGACAAATACTGAATCCTTCAGCATGTCGAGCCGCGCCCCGCTGGAAAAGGAGCCTGACGGCTCCTTTTCCAGCTTCGGCGATTAGTCAGCGCGCTTCACAGGCGTCCACTACTCGGATGGTTTCAAATCCTCACATCTGTCGATCAAGTCATCGGCCTTATCGTTATCCGGGAGTTTCTCCCAATATTCAGGCGTGCAATGCTCTTCCGACACGGAATAGTCCAGATCATCGGCGGCCATGATGGGCGTCGATAGCATCGCAGTAGAGATAAGCAGAAAAGCGCTTAGCTTCATAATTTCATTCCTTTGAAGTGGTACACCGTTATACAGATTTTCAAACCCATATGAAAACGCCGCCAATGTCGGCTGCGTTAAGAACTACAATGGATCAGGGCTTGAACCCTTTGTCCTTGCTCCGGTCTGGCGGGGTGATTTTCCAGAATTTTTCGCTGGCCTCTTGCTGCTCCTTCGCCTTCTTCTCGGCCTCGGACTCGAAGCAACCGCTCAACGACAGCGCAGCAACGGCAACGAGCATGGCGCCAATGATGGTGCGTTTCATAAGGATCCTTCCTGTGAAAATGGTCGGGCGTTATACCATCTTTCGCAAAATCTGACACCAACGGGCTACCCGTCAGCGCCGTCCCCCTCTTAACCGATAAACACCTTCCCGGCGAAGGCAGCGCCATCGCCAAGCCCGCGAAAGGCTGAAATTTCGGAACTCAATGCCTTTGGTTCAGGAACTCATGGCTTTTTTGAGACACAAAGAAAAACCCCGCAGACGTTAATCCGCGGGGTTTTCGAATGGTGGAGGCCGAGGTCGGAATCGAACCGGCGTAGACGGATTTGCAATCCGGTTTCAACGTGCTATTTTGTTGGTGTAAACCTTACAACCCCTTGTATTTCAAGGATTTCCCATAATTAAACTGTATATTTATACATCATCATTTGGGACATTCGATGTCCCAGATTTGTCCCACGCTTCCTACCCTTCCTCTCTGGCGCACTGCCGACCGATTCCCTTCCTTTATATAGCCGCTCACAGATCAGCGCATTCCAGCGCCCACAGCCTGGCCGCCTCGGCCAGCTCAAGCATGTCCACCAGGTCACCCTCGTCGATCTCCTGCCGCCGATGCGCGGCATAGGCCATTTCACTGAGCACAGCCGCGCGGCCATCCGGATCTTCTACCAGGGCGACCTGATCGTCCAGTTCAGCCACCCAGGCCTGCGGCAGGTCAGTTGCCATACTCGCCTACCGCCCGGCACCACCACGACTGCGCGTACAGCACGCCGTCGATCTCCTCGATCCCATTGATGTTCATCCCGAGCTGGGCCATGCCGTTGACCTTGGCATCGTGCAGCCGCGGAATGATGTCGGGCCCAGGCGTTGGGTTGAACACCCAGGCCTGGGTCGACTCCCGACCCAGCGGCTCACTGTGGTGGTCGCCGATGTGAATGTCGGCCCGCAGAGGCTGGATTTTCTTTAGCTGATCGGAAGGGATGGCCACGCCATTCACGCGGCGGCGAACGAGGAGGAAGTACATATAGCACCAATACTGTATATCTATACAGCATTGAAGCATACTCCTCCCAGCGCCTCTACTACCAGCCAGCGGTTTCCCACCGGCGGCTGCTTAGCTTTTCGGCAAAAGTGCTGATGCCGTTGTCTGCAGCGCCTTCGCCTTTGCCGCTACAGCCTTGTCACACTCAGAGTTTCTATCTATAGCCATTTCTCTGATGCAGGCCTCTGCTGAGCTTTCAAGATCGGTTTTAGCTTCCATGATGTTGATAGCCATTGAGCCGACAAAAAGGCCTGCTACCAAGGTAAAGGTGACGGTGATGAAAGGTGCTGAGTACGACATGGATATCTCCGACAATATTTAGGCGCCATTATTTCGCCAGCTTAGGCATGGAGCACAATTGTCCGCAACAGCTATCTACTGGCAAGCTGCCACTGCCGCTTGGAGCTGCTTTTCGTACCCTGCCCGCTGTCGTAGTTCGGCCAGAAGCGCCCGCACCTTTACCTCCAGGCTGTCGGCCTTGCGCAGGCCAGCGGACGCCCAGGGTGGCACCGCGACTTCAGGCGCCCGGCACGGTACCTGCACCGGTACCTCGACGCGCACGTACTGGACCTGCGGCTCAACACGACCGCCGCAGCCTGCCAGCGCCAGCGCCCACAAAATCAGCAGCATCCTCATAGATCAAGCTCCTTGTCGATAATTGAGGAAGCGGCAGCGCACTGGTCGCCGCCGGTACGCTCCTGCAGCAGGCGATTCGCTGCGCCGTAGTCAAAATTCGCGTTGGTTCTGGCTTCCTCCATCCCCTGCTTGGCTCTTGCCTGACGCTCGTTCGCAGCCAGCGCCAGGTCGCCCAAGGCCTTCCCTTGCTCTGCAGCCAGGCCGGCCAGATTGTTCCGGGCAGCGGCGCATGCAGCCACTTGGTCCTGGGCAGCATCGAGTGCTGGGCGGAAACGGCTGGTAGTAGCCCAACTGCCAACAATCATTCCAGCCAGGATCAGCAGGCCCGCTCCAGCAGTGCGCGCAAACCAGATATTCATGCCAGTGCTCTCCGCACACCCTCGTCAATCACCTGGTCCGGGTACGGGTTGCCACCGTTCTCATGCACGATGATGCCAACCACCAGGCCACGCAGGGTGGTCGGGTCCTGGATGCTGATCGGGTCGGTTGGGCGCACACCCAAGCGCTTGGCAACTGCTTCTGCGTAGGCCTGGGTGTCGTTCTCGCTGCTCGGCGCCCAGCGGCTAATGGTCTCGAGCACGGTATCGATGCCCTTCCCGCCCACCCCGGGCATGCCGTCTTTGCAGCGGTAGTTGATCAGCAGCTTGCCCAGGGCGCGGATGCCATTCTCGGGCTCGTCGAACCGGGCGAAGCGCGGCTTGGCCACGCCAACCTCCAGGCCGAGCTGGCCCTGCCAGGCGTTCCGTGGGTTGAAATCAATGTTGCCGGGGTTGTTGTTTCGGACCCCTCGAGGTGTTGCCATTGGTTTTCTCCAGGCACAAAAAAGCCCGCAACATGCGGGCAAAACGGTATTATCCGCCGTTGGTTCAGCGGCCCCATGACAGGGAAATCAAAAATGCAAGGCAAACACTTAGCCTACCGCCCGGATATCGACGGGCTCAGGGCATTGGCCGTTTTGGCTGTGGTAATTTTTCACTTCAATAAGAAATGGCTACCTGGCGGTTTCGTCGGAGTTGACATTTTCTTTGTGATTTCGGGATTTCTTATTACCGGGATCGTGACGAGACAAGCGGCCGCTGGAAACTTCTCGTTTACTGACTTCTACATGCGGCGAGTTCGACGAATTCTGCCGGCAGCCTTGTTTGCAACGCTGGCTACCCTGTTGTTCGGCTCGGTCTTCATGTTGCCGGACGATGCGAAGGCCCTATCTCTGTCAGCTATCGCGTCAACGGTGTCGGCTGCAAACATCTATTTCTGGAAATTCCTCGACACCAGCTATTTCGCGTCGTCGTCAGATACTGTGCCGCTGCTGCATATGTGGTCCTTGGGCGTCGAGGAACAGTTCTACCTGATTTGGCCCGCCCTGCTCCTGATCACATTGAAGTTTGGGGGCAGAGCCGCAACGGTTGGAGTAGCAACGCTGATCGCTGCAGCCTCTTTTGGGTACGGGCAGATCAAGTTGGCGACCGACCCGACCTTTGCCTATTACATGCTTCCAGCTCGTGCAGGGGAGCTGCTTATTGGTGGAATCGCTTTCTTTGGTGCAGAGGCGTTCAAGGGGCGGGTTAATCCACTATATGCCCAAGTCATGGCGGCAGCAGGCGCACTTCTGCTCGCTTGGTCACTCGCCTTCGTTCGTGAAGCAGAAGGATTCCCCGGCTTTATTGCGGTTGTTCCCGCCTTCGGCGCTGCCTTGGTAATGGCAGCAGGAAGCTTTGGTAAGACTTTGGTTGGTGGCGCTCTGGCTATCCGTCCAATGGTAGCGACCGGCCTGGTGTCTTTCTCGCTCTACCTTTGGCATTGGCCAGTCCTGGCATTTTATCGCTACGCCTTTGGTGAGCCGGACACCCTTGGCAACTTAACCTGTGCCGCCGTCATGTTCGCGCTGACCATGTTCAGTTACCACCTGATCGAGGTTCCATTCCGAGGTAATAAAGGTTGGAAGTTCACTCTGGCGATACCGACATCCGCGGCGGCTGCGCTTTCCTTCGCTGGCATCCTGTACGTGAGTAATGGCTTGATCGCACCGATCAACCCAACTGGTTATCAGGAAGCATTGGCAGCCAATCGCTCTGGCTCTGAGCCAGCGGCATCAGCTCCTTACGTTTGCCAGAATGCATTCAAGCCAGAGCTGTTCACTGCGGAAAAATGCATATTTGGTGACACTACAAAACCGGTTACCGCCCTACTCATTGGTGACTCGAACGCAGCGCATTTTGCCGGCTATCTGAACGAGATTGCCAAGGCCCAGGGCGTAGCCATGAGAAACGTCGAGCACCATGCATGCCCGCCATTTCCTGGGCAGAGAAGCGTTCGGTACATCAAGGAAGGGTATAAGGTAAGTTGCCCATCCTACTTTGCTGAAGTTCAAAGGCAGATGGCCAAATACGACACAATTATCGTTGGCGCAAGCTGGCCATCTTACTATCCAGTGGACAAAGTAGCGTTCTTCGAAGATTTCGACGCAATGCTCGACGAGCTAAGCATCAGCGGAAAGCGCATAATTGTTGCGCTAAAAGCACCGACATTTAACGCTATCGACAGACAATGCTCTGAGAAAGCATTGAAAATTCCATTTATCGATTGCGGCGGCAAAACTATTCTTGCCGACTCTGGAGAAATGAACATCAACAAGGAAATCATCAAGCGTGTAGAGCAACGCGCCAATGTTTCCTACTTCAGTGTGCGCGATCTTATCTGTGATGGGAAAACTTGCTCAGCATTCTCTGGCAAGACACAGCTCTACTATGACGGCGGACACCTGAGTCGTGCTGGCTCCGAGAAGCTCGGACAGATCGCCGTGAAGACGGGGATGATTCCGAAATCCCTGCTCAACCTCTCCCGCCAGGATGTTGCCGACAACTGACCATCAAAAGCACCGGCTACCGATACTCGGTCAGCCGGTAAGCAACGTTGGCTGTAACGCTGGCGCGGTTGTAGACCTCCAGCGTGCAGCTGGATGCAAAAGTGAACGGCGGAACGAACGCTACTGAAACCGAAGTCCCGCCGATCACCCTGCTGACATCCTCTATCAAGACCGAACCATCGCACGTCAGACGGAAACCCACGTCGTTTCCATAGATCACACCGCCTGCGAAATAGCCGGTGTCTGTGCGAGAAAAAGCCATCGCAAAAGACGTAGCGGCAACGGAAAGCGAACCAGAGCTTTGCCGTGTAGCGCCGCCTGCCATCAGGTAGATTGGATGCGAGTCACGCTGATTTTGATTAAAAACTATGCCCCTACCCGTGACCTTGTTCACACCGCCGGCTTGGTAAACGTGGGAAGCATTTAGGGCTACACCATTTACCGTTGCGTTTGTTACAGAAATATCTGCCCCCCCCTTCTGGCATGATGAAGTTAAACGCCGGTGTGGATCCGGTAATTACAGCGTCAACCGCCACAACTTTCGCATCAAGGCTGGCACGTATCGCTGCTGATGTACAGCCAGAAAAAATAGCGCCTTGAGCAGCCAGGAAGCAGCGTCGAGCATCGATGCCATATTCCCGACCGCTAACATTAGATAGATTGGCATAAACCGTTGACCCCCGAGAAACATCAATACCAATCCCGGTAGTGCCGGTTGCGACGAGCTCAGCAATGTTGGCGTTCGATCGATGAGTGACAGTGATTGCAGACACTAGGCTGTCATAGGCATATGCGTGCATTGCATCGAGGGTACTGTTGCCCGCAACGATGATGTTTGAACCTGCAGACTGAGATGGGTCTGATGTCCGAACAACTCCCTTGAACGACCTTATGTAGCCGTAACTTCCGGCATTGAGCACATAGCCATACACAGTTGGAACGCTTTCCATATCAACCAGAATATCCCATACCGGCGCCCTCGACCTAATCGACAAAAAACCTATCTTACTGGTCCTAGCTACGATTTGATCCAAGCCTATATCAGAATTTGAAGCATGCTCAAAGTCTGCCGCAGGATAAACAACAGAATCAACGGACTTGATCGTGACAAACGACAGGTCCTTGTCAATAATCCTAAACCCCTTCTTCAGTCGATGACCTGATTCAACCACTACATCGACTCTAAACTCCTTGCTCGCACCTTTTGTGTAAAGGTCATCAAGAGCCGACTGAATATCTGGATAATCAGACGGAATTTTTACAATAATATTTTCAGAGACCGGAATAACTTCCTTATTGACTCTAACCTTAAAGTCTCTGTCCACCTGAGTCACAAGCTCTGCCTGATCGTCAAGCCAATCACCTGATAGAACCACTGGAAATGTCGCAGGAAGCCTGGCGCTGTATAAAATGTTTTCCCGCATTAAGAGCTGAGTCGATCTTTCGACAACCAGTGGCTGCCCATCTACATAATTAAGAACAACAGGCTCATACCCCTGATTTGCCAGGAAGTCGTTTACCTGCTGTTCAAGGCCAAAAACAGTTTTCCTGGGCGCCCCCAAGCGATCAGGCACGCTCCGCTTTGACCGATCATTTGCCCATAAATCTATAATGCCGGCGTTATCATTAAGGTCAAAAGGACTGCTAGATCCGTCAGAGCCAACAGGGTTGCCAGTGTTGTAGCGCATAGATTCTCCGGGCAAAAGAAAGCCCGCTCATCGGCGGGCATGCTCGATTAGGTTTCCGGTCAGGCCGGCGGGAATTGATCGTCGTAGGTGTAAACGCGGGCGTCGTAGGGCATGCCCTTCATGGCGACGTTGCCGTTTGCTGGGTCGGAACTGGTGATCAGGGTTGGATAGGCCCAGCGTGCTGCGGGACCGAACAGGATGTGCGGAGGCTCCAGTGGCCCGTGGACCTCCGGCGTAAAGTCGAGGGCATCGACACGCGCCGCGTACGGATCAACCTGCGTTGCGTTCCACGGCCCGGATAGCGTGCCATCCTGCTTGCGAACCCCAATCAGGTGCTCGCCGCCGGCGCTGAAGTCCAGCGGCTCGGACGAGGTCAGCAACGTTCCCGACCCCGTCACCTCAAAGGCCAGCAGAATCGCGCTCTGGCACCCCTTAGGCCTGTCGTCGGCAACCGCGGCGAAACTGAGATAGCCACTGTTGCTGCCGTCCATCTCGGTTTCCCAGGTGTAAACGTCGGTTCTGAACTTCTGGTGGCCACGGCGGCGCATGCCGATGCGCCAGGCTCTGGTCCTGTCGCTGATGCCGGGCATCTTGATCTTCTCGACCTTGTTGCCCAGGTCACCTGGCCAGCGGCACTCGACCGTTTCCCACGCCCAGGTGGTGCGCGAGAAGTACTCCACATCCACGCCGTCAAAGTCGTTGATCGACGGCATGGCGCCGCTTATCTTCAACATCTTGGTCATGTTCTGCGGCGAGTAGGTCTGCGTCTTCGGGCCGTATGTGACATCGAACGCAGCCCGGGCGCTGTCACGCACAGGCCGTAGCAAGCCACGGAAAGTAACCAGTTCGCCGAACCCGCACGCCAGGGCGTTGTTCACCATGTCCTTCACGGTGATCGTCGCATCCAGCGTCTCGTCGTAGGTGTCGCCGCGGGCCACGCAGATCTCGTGGAAAGCCTGCCACTCGGGAAGGTCAAGGTCGTCGTCCGTGTATCCGCGCTGCTTCAGTTGGTGGATGCA
Source organism: Pseudomonas oryzicola (assembly GCF_014269185.2). NCBI lineage: Bacteria > Pseudomonadati > Pseudomonadota > Gammaproteobacteria > Pseudomonadales > Pseudomonadaceae > Pseudomonas > Pseudomonas oryzicola. The sequence goes on along the minus strand of NZ_JABWRZ020000001.1, from coordinate 2,236,820 downwards.
GTACGGCACGATGTCTCGCGTTGGCCCGGTTCCACCCTCCATCAGCGGCAGAATGCGCGTTGCCTCGACGCTGACCTGGCTTTCCGATTGGGCCGAGAGCCGGTCGCCGCCGCGTATTCTGCAGGTCATCACCGTTAGGCCTGGATAGCTCGTCGGCGAGTTCTGCATCCGCCCGCGGAGATCCGTCCAGGTTGCGTCGTCGCGGGCCTCGTCGTTGATTCGCCCCGGGCGGTCCTTGTACAGCTTGCGGACCCTGGCCTCTGCCCGCATCGGGTATGGCAGTGTCACCCGGTCGGTGAAGCCCTGGGCCAGGCAGTCTGCGAAGTGGTGCGCCATGCGCGCCAGCGGGGATAGTTCCTGCGCCGCCTCACCACGCCGACAAATTCTTCCAAGTCGTGCCCGCGCAGGTACAACTTGGGCATTCCGTCCTGTCTGAACTTGGGTGCGCCGAACTCATCGGTCGCCTGGGCGATGTGATACAGCTCGTGTTCGACCAGGGCACAGAATTCGGCGTCGGTGCACTGGGCACAGTAGTCGGCGGCCAGGGTGATGAGATAGTCCGGCTCCTCGCCGAACCACTCCCGCATCTGCTGCTCTTGCCGGGCCTTCTGCCATCCGCCAGCGCGGAACATTAGCTGCTCGGCCTGACCAAGTACCACCCGCCCCTGCTTGGCGAACCCAGTCGACGCCCAAAGCACGCCGATGTTGGCGTCGATCAGGTGCGCGTGATCGGGGTTATGGATGCTGCCGGTGTCGGCGAGGATCTCGCTTTGCAACCAGTCCCATACGCCGGTGGCCGGGCGAAGAGTCAGCCATAGGGAATTAAGCAGATCAGCCGGGGGCGTTGGTCTGCTCATGGATCACCTGCATTTTGAAATGATGACGTGTCGCCGGTATTCGTGAAGCCTGCTGGGTTTACCACTCATCCAGGTCGCGGAGACGCTGTATCTGATGCTTGTACTCGCACACTGTCTGATAGGTAGCGCTCGCGGTCCCAGTGGTCAGAGCACCTACTACACCGCAGTCAGCCTTGACGAACTGCTCCCACGACGCTTGCGCCTGCGGCAGCATGGCGGGTACGTCTTTCGGGAGCCAGCCCTTATCGGCATCTTCCTGGACTCCAGCAAGCTTCTTCTGGTACTTCTCGTTCACCGCATCCTTAGCCGCCTCCCGCATTGCATATGCGCAAAGACCTGAATCCTGGGTGGTTTTGGTCTCCGGCTTCCTCAAGCACTGCTGCCAATCGGCCTCCAGCTTCGCCGCGAACTGGCGCACTGCGGCATCCAGTGATTCCTCCCGGCCAACATCAGCGTGGGCCGCACCGACCACGAGCAATGATCCCATGCAGATCGCCTTGAACATACTTGTCACGTGCCTCACTCCTTGTGGTGGCTATACGGGGACTGCATGATGCTGCAAAAAGAAACTGAGTGCCACCAGACTGCGCTCGTTGATTTTGTAGCGTGGACTGGTCAACCAGAACGCTTGCACATGTCGCAATCCAGGCGCTGGCAGATCCAACGCTTCACCCTGGGCCAGTAGGTGACCACGAACATGTGGCGCAAGCCTGCCAGGGCTAGGGCGACATGCATGGTCACCCCGGCTGTGTTCGGGGTGAAGAACATGCGGTCCGACCTGGCCAGGATGGCGTAGCCGCTCAGCGCGATGATCGAGTACAGGATTTTGCCTATCACCCCATCACGCACTTTGCCGCTCAGGACTGCCCAAGAGGCCCACAACGCAATCACGCCAGCCGCCAACGCATTGATGTATTCAAGAATCATCCGTTTGGCCCTCCGAACTTGGACCTGATGACAGACCAGAGATCGGCGGCTTTGATCGCCCTGGTGACGGCGGCAATGAGGGAGCCACCGAAGGTGCCGAGCAGAAACCCTACCCCTGCCACACTGCGCGGTTCCACGATGCCGAAGTAGGCGCTGACCATTCCGGTCAGGTAGTGGGCGCAGGCCATGCCGGTGAGCAAGAACAGTATCCAGGCTTTTCGGTCCGTCAGATCGTCCTTGTGCCACCGGGTGGCAACCAAGGCCCCCAATAGGCCCGCTATAGCCCAGTCGAGCTTTTCGAGCAGGCGGTGAAAAAGCTCCATGCGCTCGGCTCCCGCTGGAATCAAATTAATAACTCAAATTTGCTGTACATAAAGCAAATTTGCTGTATAATGAACTCACACAACAACGAGGCGAGGTGATGAGTTACAACGAGTTCAAACGGTGGCTGAAAGCCAGAGGAGTAAGGTTCGAATCGTTAAACGGAACGAGCCATTTCAAACTCTACTTCGAAGGCAAACAAACGATCTTTCCGGATCACGGTGCAAAAGAAATGAAAGAAGGAACCCGGAAAGGAATTATCAAGCAACTGGGGCTCAAATGAGCCCCTACCACCGTTTGAGTCGAATCATCGCCTCGCCTCGCGAACATCACTCAGAGAGCCGCCCAAGGGAGGGCTAGAAATGTTTGACTACCCGGTAACTGTGCATACCGAAGACAGTCCAGGTGTTGCGCTCACCTGCGACACTATTCCCGAGTTCAACGCCGCCGGGGATGACCTGGAGGAAGCTTTGGCCGAGGCCGGCATCCTGATGCCTGCCGCGCTTTCGATTTACGTTGATCAACGCCGAGCGATCCCCAAAGCCCCGGCACCTGAAGAGGGCCAGCCCGTAGTAACGCTGACCGCACTCACCGTGGCGAAGATCGAATTGTGGAACTCGATGGTCGAAAAAGGCATGCGCAAGGCCGATCTGTGCCGCCTGCTCGGTGTAAGTCAGAGCCAGGGCGACCGGCTAGTGGACTTCATGCACGGCACGAAGCTGGAGGCTCTCGAGAATGCACTGGCCGCGCTCGGTAAACGCCTGGTGGTGTCTGTCGAGCCGGCCTGAATCTTTGTGGGTCTCTCCCAACCTGTCCGCCGAAGACCATTGCAGCGCTGGCCCCCCAATGCACCAGTCTCGCCGATCCGGTCACGCGCCACCCTGAAAGCATGTGAGGTCAGGGTGCGCGGGCTGCCGGTGTTTTTCCGTACACCACACTACCGGCTAGCAGTGTCCAGACTGTCCCGTTAGGGCCTGCCCTGGCTGCAGTTGCTTTCTTTCGCGCACAAAAAAGCCCAGCGCTTGGCCGGGCTTTCGGGTCTAGCTAATCAAACACCAGACACGATGATCTGAAGTGTTCTGAGCTCTGTTGCAGGGTCAAAAAGCAACTCCACCCCCGACTGGGTTAGCTTTTTCACCCTCGGGGTGAAGTCTCCGACAAACTGAACACCAGTCACCTCATTGGGGAAATGAATGGGGAACGTCAGTGACCTTGAGGATTCAAACGCCGGGACATCAATTGATAGTTTTGCGACCAGCGTTCCATTGCGAAAAATTCTGTAAGCGCCATTCGCATTATCACTGGACTCAACGACGAACCCTTCTTTCTGCATTCTGTACTTCTCCATGACTACAGGGTCAATCTTAGAAGCCATTTCAGGGTCTTTTTCAAGGACGTTTGCAAGCTTTGCCATCTCGCCAAAGCTCAAGGTGATATCGCCAAGCCTTAATTCTTTCGCCCTGGACATTAGGTCAACAATCGGATGACGGAAAATCCATAAAGCCGTTAAAAACGCTGTAGGCCACGCAAGGTGGCCTACAAGGGTCGTATATGTCTCGAAAATCGTCAATCGCGCATTCCCTGACGCTCGATGAAGATTAGCACTCCTCAACACGCGCAGGAATGACAGGATGGAGCAAATTTACGACATGGCGACATGATATTGCAAGCCCTTTTGAGGGCCTTTTCACGCCGCCTCGTCGAACAGCACGCCAATCGCTTCAAGCATGTGCTGGGCCTCGGTCAGCGCCTCGTTCACCAGCGACTCCAGCGCGCCCTTGATTGCCCGGTTCCAACGCTGGTAGGTGCGCTCGGTCAGGCCTTGGGAATCCCAGTTGGTCATATCGTAGTTCGACTCGGCCAGGACGATCATCTCGCCCGGCTTCACCTCGGCCACGGCACGGGCGTGCTTGTTGGCGCGCTCAGCAGCGGCAGCAGCAGCCTTGTTGCGCCAGTCCCACTGCCCCTCCCGTTCGTTTTCGCGAGGATCAGGCACCTTGAACTGGGGCACCTTGCGCTGAATTCCCTTCGTTTGCTGCGGAACAGCCCAGACCAGAACTGCCTGCTGAGTGAAGCGCTTCGGCGCCGGGGTTGGCACGATGGCGACCAGACGGCCAATGGAATCAATCTTGCGCCCCTTGTGCGTGCTGTACTTCGCCACCAGGGCATTCCAGTGTCGCGGACTGAGCTGGGCGTGCAGCAGCTTGTGCACGATGGAGTCAGCCAGCAGCGCGGCATCTTTCCCCGATATCTCGCCCTTGAGCTTGCTGGCCTGCACCCGAGGCTCGACATTGCAGCCGCCGGCGCTGTTGATCGTCTCGGCCGCCAGGGCGCGGACCACTGCCGATACCACGTTCTGATAGCTCATTGCTTGCCCCCTGCCTGCTTGGCCTTACTCAAGATGAATTCTTCGTAGCTGCGCTTGCGGCGCACGGCGCCTGCCCAGGACAGCGCCACACCGGCCACCACCATCAGGGCGGCCAAAATCAGGAATCCCCATGCTGGTGTCATGCTGCTGTCTCCTGTGCCTGTATGCGTACGCGCACGGCGCCGCCCTTGGTCGTTTCCTTGCTCACCCTGATCTGGGTAGCAAAAACGTTGTCGTCGATGCCCAGGGCATCTGCCAGGCCGTCACGGCCGGCCTTGAACATCGCCAGCAGGTTGTCGTCGTCGCGCCGCCGGCGATCGGGCGGCACGAACTCCAGCATGAGCAGTGCATCACCCTCCGGAGGCTGGATGCCTGCTTGCCTGGCTAGGAGAAAGCAGGCATAGCGATAGGTCTTCGCCGCCTTGCTCTTTCTGGACCAGTGCACTCGCGCATTTGGGCTGCATGCGGCCGGTGGCCACGGTAGTGTCAGTTCCATCAGGCAGCCCCCTTCACGGTCAGAATGCCGGCCCGGATAAGGGCCTCATGAGTCTCAGCGATCGCCCGAGGCATGTCGGACCAGTCCACCTCGCCCTTCCCACGCCCGTCGAGTACGTCGTGGCATGCGCTGCAGGCGTAAACCGCCACGGTATCGAAGCCCTTCATGCCCATGCCCTTCTGCCCGCAAGGCAGGTGGGCCAGCACGGTGGTCTCCGGGTTGAAATTGCATGTGCCGGGAATCCGGACGGTGCATTCTTGGCCTCGTGCGCTCTCGCGCACCTTCTTGCTGACTACGCGCATGGCTCGGCCTCCTTGGCTTTCTGCTGCTCGGGCTCGAAGTCGCCGCGCAGGGGCATAAGGCTCGTCTCTGCGTATGCCACGCTGCGGTTATCACCAGGTCGGGCGCAGATCCACCCACGCGCCAAGGCGGTGTAGGTCAAGCCATCAGGGCCCTTGAACGCTTCCCCCGGGGAAAGCTTGTGGAGGAGGTCAACCACCGTGCCAGCAGGCACGCCGGGAACTGGGTAGATGGTCAGTGCCAGGTCGCCTACGTTGAACTTGCTCATCAGTACCGCCCTCCCCACCGATCCGGCTCAGTCCAGCGCACGCCATGCTCGGCGCCGAAGGCGTGCATCACTTCGAACAGGTCGCTGAACCACTTCAGCGACTGCTTGCGGGTCGAGACGCCCAGAACAACGAAGCCGCCGTCGATGCCAGGAACCGCGTCCTGCTTCTGCACCGCGGCGCTGAAGATGTGCTTCCAGTCCTCGTCTGTGAGCTTGCGGCCGTACCACTCCACCTGCTGGGAGACGTCACGAAGCATTGCCCACATCTTCCGGTTGCATACGTCGGGACGCTTCTCGTCCTTGATGACCACCACCTTGGGCTTGGTCAGGTCGATGGCGTGCAGGGCGCCGTAGAGGCGGTTGAGGTCCTGGGCGCTACGAAGAGCGAACTCAGACACTGGCCACCTCCTGCAGCTGCTTTTCCACGGCACGAACCCGAGCGGTGAGCTCGCTGATCTCATTGAGCAGGCCCAGCGCGACTTCCTCCACGGTCGTCTCACCGAGGAACTTGTCCAGGGCATCGGTGTGACGCTCGAAAGCATCGCTACCCGACCGCCAGGAGGCCACAACAGACCACAGCAAGGGCTGAAGTTTTTTCTTGTCGACGGTCATACGCCCTCCCCGGCCGGCTGTCCGGCGCGCTCAAACTCAACGTGATACCCGCGCTTCTGGCTTCCATCGGCCATCACGACGCGGCGGTCTGCGCCCTTGGTCATGCGGACAATTTCGCGGCCTTCGACGACCTGCGCGAAGCCCTGGCTCTTGAGCTGGGCGACTGTGATTTCTTGTGCAGGGGTCATCAGATGGCCTCCTTGCCGCGATGCGATTCCCAGTCGAACAGGACGACGATCAGATTTCCCTCGCGCAGGCGGTCAACGCAGCGCTCGCCCATGGCCACCGGCAACTGCTCGGCATCCAGGTTGGAAATCACCACGGTTGGGGCTGGAAGGTCCTCGAAGAGCGATTTGACGACGGCCACGAGGTGTTTGCTGGTGAAGGCGACAAGCGAATCTGCCTGGGCCGGGAGATCGGCCACACCGTCAAAATCCAGCTCTGGTTCATGCAGGACGGCCAACGCGGCGAGGTCGAGCAGTACGGGTGCACCCGGTACCAGTACAAGACCAAGTACGGCATGACCACCGATGGCGAGGCGCCGAAGAAGTCGCTGACCGATGCCATCAAGAAAGCCCTGTCCATGCTGGGCTTCAGCGCCGACGTGTTCCTGGGCATGTTCGATGACGTGAATTACGTGCAGCAGCTTCAGGCCGAGCAAGCGATCGAACAGGCCGAAGACCGCCAGGCCGAGATAGAGCGCCAACAGCAGGAGCGGCTGGACTTCATCAAGGACACGATCGAGACCATGCAGAAGGCGGTAACGCCGCATGAGCGCAAGAAGATCCACGATCACGCAGTTCGCAGGCTAATCGCCCGCAAAGACGAGAGAGGCGCCGCCCGGATCTCCCTTGAATTGAAGAACCTCGAAGCCGGCAAGGCACAGGAGGCTGCATCATGACCCAGCTCTACGCACTCACCGACCAGATGGCCGAATTGGCCGCAATGTGTGACACCGACGATGAAGGCCTCAAGCAGGCCATTCAGGACACCATGGCCGGCATCCAGGGCGAGTTCGAGGTGAAGGCAGACAACATCGTCATGCTGCGCCGGAACATCGAGGGCGACATCAGCGCGATCGACGCGGAAATCGACCGCCTCAACGAACTCAAGCGCATCAAGGCCAACAGCGTCACGGCCATCACCGACTACCTGCGCCGGAACATGGACGCGGCCAACATCAAGACGATCAAGCGCCCGCTTTTCACCATCAGCCTCGTCACCGGCAAAGAGAAGGTAATCGTCGACAACGAACAGGCGGTACCGGATGAACTGACGTCTGTGGTGACCAAGATCGCACCGGACAAGAATGCCATCGCCGCCAAGCTCAAGGCCGTCCGCGAGCACAACGAAGCCGTGCACAAGCGCATGGCTGCCGGCGAAGACTGTGAAGACGAACTCATCCCAGAGCCAGCCTGGGCGCACCTTGAGCGCGGCGAGAGCTCGATCCGCATCAAGTGAGGCAAGCATGAACCAATCCATCGACCTGGAGGCCGCCAAAGCGGCCTTCTTCGCGTCTGGCGGCCAACTCGTCGTGCTGGAGGGCTTCACCTATCGGCCACTGCCTCCGCGCAAAGGCCCTGAAGCTCAGCCAGCGCCGGCTTCAAAGGCGCCCGCCAAGAAGGCCGCACCATCGCCACGCAAGGAAAAAATGAAAGCCCGCGCCGACCAGGTTGCGGAGATGGCCAAAACCATGACCTGCCAGCAGGTCCACGAGGCCACTGGCATTTCTAAGCAGGCCCTATTCCGAGCGGCCCGCGAAGGCAACTTCGTTTTCCGGCGCCCGGAGCGGAAGAAGTCGGCAAACAGCAAGCGGGACGCCCAACGCCAGATCCAGCGGAACCTGAAGCGGATCGAGGAGCTGAAGGTGGTCCAGCGGATCTGCGCGTTGCGGGATACCGGCCTGCACCGCGCCCAGGTGGCCGAGCAGTTGAGCCTCAACTATGGGACGCTGGTCAACATAATCGAGCGCAACGGTATCGACTTCCCACGGGTACGCATCAGGAAATGAAAAAGCTCAACAACTGGTCCGCCAGCGCCGGCGGCAAGAACAATTCAACCTACCGCCCAGCGGATTGAAGGAGGTGCCGAATGGCTATGACGCCCCAAGAGCGCGACAAGCGCCGGCGCGAGAAGGCCGAGCGCCTGCAGGAAGAAGACCTGCGCTTGAAGGTTCGACCAGGGACTAAACAGGCCCTGCTGGAACTGATGGAATGGGCCGGGATCGAGGAACAGGGCGAGGCGATGACGCTGATGATTCATCACGTCGAGGCTCTCGGACATCACGCACTGTTCAGGATTGCGCGCCACGAAATCAAAGGTCACCGGGTTGTGGCGCGGACTGAACCGTTGAGGCTGTCAGCCAGGAAGCGAACTGGCCAGCACCTGCGAGCGATTTGCGGCTGGGCTGACACGACGTACAGCCAGATGATCGAGGCGCTGATCCATAGCATTCACGCCCTGGGCGCGCTGCACGCGGCGAAGTTTCTCACCCCGCCGCGGCACGAAATCAGCATCTCGCCAAGGCTGGCCTTGGCCTTCGCGCGGAAAAGCATGCTGATGATTCAACAAGACCCGGGGGATGAGGTCGTTTGCCCAGTTAGCGAGAAAGGTGATTGAGGTAAGGATCCAGCTCAACGAATTTGGTTGCTGCTTGCTTGAGTTCGCGAGAGGCGTGCTTCCAGAACACTACATGGACTGCAATTCCACGAGCCTTCAATTTCTCAATGGCCGGAACATAGTCTGCATCGCCAGCAACAAGCGTGATTTCGTCACCGGGCTGAAGAACCGTGAAGGAATCTTCGATCATCGTAGCCACGATATCCGTATCAATCTTCTTTTCATGATTTACGACGTTTCGGTCGTAGGTCGTGACTTGGAAGCCGTTGCGTCGCGCAGCATCCCACACGGAGTCATTTTGCGGTGGCCGAGAACCGAAGAGCGCCGCCTTGCGCACATCTGCCTTGTCTCCACCTGCAAACTGGAAAAGCTTCCCGAAATCAAGCTTCCAGCTATGGTCGCAGATCTTGTTTTGCACTGCTGCCCACACGTCAGGTGCCAACCCGTTCGCATAAGCAGCAACATGCATTCCCTCGATCCAGACGTTGGAATTGTCCACATAAACCAGGTTTGCCATTCGATCTCCTAATCCGGCTCCGTGCCGGTCACCCGTAATACCCCATCCCAAACCAAATTGCCACCATGCCGCATCCGGCCACGGAGGGCGGCGCATGCATGGAGAAAGCCATGAGCAACTACAACTGCGACTACGTCCGCCGAACCTACGACGTGCCGGCCGAGATCGGGCGCCGAGTCATCGCCAACGGTGAGCCAGTCGTGATAATGGCCGACCGTGGCCACTACATCGGCGTCATCCTCGACAGCGATCCGAAGAAGCGCATTCGCAACTACCACCCCACCTGGGAGATGCAGTACGGCGAAATGGCCGAGAAGCTGCCGCTGAAGCAGTGGGAAGTTCTCGCCAATGGCATGTACGACTGGGATGACGTTCGGTACATGCTGGGCGATGCGCGCCACTACGTGCAGCGCGTGTGGGCAGCGACCCGCAGCCAGGCCAAGTACCGGGCCTATCAGGAACTGGCCGAGTGCTTCAACGACGACGCCACAGCAATGCTGACCTTCAAGGTGCGCGCCGCCTGACCCTCCGGTGCTGCCCGCCAGCGCAACCGCGCATATGAAAACGCCGCCTATGTCGGCGGCGTTAAGAAAAGCGGTGCGTCAGGGCGTGTAACCCTTGCTCTTGCTGCGATCAGTAGGACCGCCCATGTCCCAAAAGTCCTTAGACTTCTGCTCGTCGATTTGGGCCTGCTTCTCTGCGTCTGACTCCAGACACCCACTGAGCAACCCAGCGCTGACTAAAGCAATGATAGCTAGTGCGAAGGCACGGATCATGGCTTGAACCCTTGGTCCTGGCTCTCGTCTGGCGGAGTGATTTTCCAAAATTTCTCGCTGGCTTCTTGCTGCTCCTTCGCCTTCTCTTCGGCCTCGGATTCGAAGCAGCCGCTCAACGACAGCGCAGTAACAGCAACGAGCATGGCGCCAATGATGGTGCGTTTCATAAGGATCCTTCCTGTGAAATGGTCGGGCTTTATAGCAAAGATCGAATCCTTCCGCAAAAACTGACACCAAGCGCTGCCCGCCAGCGCCTTCCCCTATCAAACGATGAACGCCTCCCCGGCGAGGGCGGCGCCTGCACGCCTGGAGCCTGCCATGACGTACATGCTTCACCTTGGCGACTGCATCGAGGCGATGCGGGACATGCCCGATAACTCGATCGACAGTATTGTCACCGACCCGCCCTATGGACTGAGCTTCATGGGCAAGCGCTGGGGTTACGACGTGCCCAGTGTCAATATCTGGGCAGAGTGCCTGCGAGTGCTCAAGCCTGGCGGCCATCTTCTGGCGTTCGCCGGCACCCGCACCCAGCACCGCATGGCCGTCCGTATCGAGGACGCGGGCTTCGAGATCCGCGACATGATCGCGTGGGTGTACGGCTCTGGCTTCCCAAAGTCGCACAACCTCGGCGGCGCCTGGCAAGGCTGGGGCACCGCACTCAAGCCAGCATTGGAGCCGATCACCATGGCACGCAAGCCCCTGATCGGAACCGTGGCGACGAACGTTCTGACGCATGGCACGGGGGCGCTGAACATCGATGGGTGCCGCATCGGTGACAGCAAGTCTGTGCCAGCCAGCCTCAGCAGAGCTGCAGCGGGCAATAGCTTGTCTGGCTCGGCTGATGGATCTTTGCGCCGAGAGACCGGCGATGAGTCTGGACGTGACCCGAATGTTGGCCGTTGGCCCGCCAACCTGATCCACGATGGTAGCCCGGTAGCTCTCGAGCAGTTCCCTGACGCCCCAGGCCAACTCGCCAACGCCAGCACCAACAGCGAAGCCAGGAAGACTCAAAACGCCTACGGAGCCATGCGGCGCGGCCGTGGCGAAGAACCATCGGCCAACAGCAGCAATGCCGGACTGGTCGGGTTCAGGATGAAGCCTGGCGAGCGCCGCATGGACTCAGGCAGCGCAGCGCGGTTCTTCTACTGCGCCAAGGCGAGCCGCGCCGACCGCAACGACGGTCTTCCTGTCGGCGAGCAGCCGGCCGTGGCCGCCGGGGCCACCATGCGGGAGCGCGAGAACGCCGATTGGCCAAAGCGCAATGGGAACCACCACCCCACGGTCAAGCCGACTGATCTGATGGCCTACCTGCTGCGCCTGGTAACCCCGCCTGGCGGTACCGCCCTCGACCCGTTCATGGGAAGCGGAAGCACAGGCAAAGCCGCCATGCGCGAAGGATTCAACTTCATCGGCTGCGAGCTAGACCCGGAGTACTTGGCGATCGCCAAGGGACGTATTGAGCACGAGCTGGCGAAAGCTGTCGCCTTGCGGGAGCCGCCAGCTGAACAACAACTGAGCCTCTTTGGCAGCTGACATTACAGCGAGACACCATGACCACAGCAATCGACCTGTTCGCCGGCCTCGGTGGATGGAGCACCGGCGCGCGCGCCGCAGGCGTCCAGGTTCTCTGGGCGGCAAACCACTGGCCGGTAGCCGTTGAATGGCACAGCGCCAACCACCCCGACACGCAGCACGTATGCCAGGACCTGCACCAGGCACGCTGGGAGCAGGTACCGGCACACGACATCCTGCTGGCTTCGCCCTGCTGCCAGGGCCACGCCAAGGCCCGCGGCAAGAAGTCGGGCAATCCCGAGCACGACGCCTCGCGCTCGACGGCCTGGGCGCCGGTATCGGCCCTTGAGTTCCACCGGCCGCAGGCGGCAGTGATCGAGAACGTGCCAGAGTTCACCGACTGGCTGCTCTACCCAGCTTGGTTGCAGGCCATCCAAGCGATGGGCTACCAGTGTGCGCCGCACATCGTGGACTGCGCAGACCTCGGCGTGCCGCAACACCGGGTGCGCCTGTTCATGGTCCTGACGCGCAGCAAGGCCCCACTGATGCTGCAGTTACCGCAGGAGCGGCATGTGCCGGCAAGCACCTTCCTCGACTTCGACGCCGGGCGCTGGTCTCTCATCGAGAAGCCAGGCCGGGCCCAGGCCACGCTCGACCGGGTGCGCAACGGCCGCCAGCGCTTCGGGGGCCGGTTCATCATGCCCTACTACGGCAAAGGCTCCGGTACCACCGGCCGCGACATCAACCGGCCGATCGGCACCATCACCACCTTGGACCGCTGGGCCCTGGTCGACGGTGACCGTATGCGGATGCTCAGCGCCAGCGAGGCCCTGGCCGCAATGTCCTTCCCGGCAGACACCCTGCGCCCGGACAACCACCGGCTGACCATGCACATGGCAGGAAATGCGGTACCGCCTCTAGCTGGTCAGCGGGTGATTGAGGCACTGCTTAAAGCTGCTTAGCCGTAAATTGCTGTCGAAGAAGTAATCAGCGGCGCCGGGTGAGTAACGCGCTGTGTTGCGAGCCAAGTTCTCGTTCCATCTACATCCAGCCTTCGCCCATTAACTGCCAGCTCACCGGCAAGGGTTCCGGATAACCGGTAGTGACCACATCCATCAGGACAATTTAGCTCTGTCCAATCACCAACGGTTTGGAACCGCTCGGATTCAGTACCGCACACGAAGCATTCCATGTTGCAGCCCTCCTTGTAGTGGCTAATTGACTCTAGACCAATTCTCTTGAGGTATCCCCATGCCCACAGAAAACCGATCCAGCAACACAGAGATGGTCAGCGTGCCGCGTGAGCACGAACTGAAGATCCGACAGACCCCGCTGGCTGACTTGCTCAGCGGCCTCAAGACCGGCGAGGTCCGGGATTGCTCAGACCGTGAGTTCGCCGTCGGCGACACGGTTCTGCTCCGCGAGATCGACGATTCCCGCGACTACACCGGCACGGTTCTACGCCGGACTATCACCCATGTGCAAAAGCACTACGGCCTGCCGGATCACTTGTGCGTGCTGAGCTACGGCCAACCAGCCCCGCAGCCCCACCCCGAGGCTATAGCCTGGATGGTTGGTACTGCCTTCTGGTGGACCAAAGTAGAGGCAGAGAGGGATGCGGCGGCGACTGGGCTGCCGATTGTTGGACTGGGTCCGATGACCTATAGCGCTGAGGTTGAACGGCTGCGCGCTGCGCTGAAGTTCTACGCAGACCGCGAGCATTACCACTTCGAAAGCGGAAATTGGGACACCGTGAGCGGCGAACCGCTGAACATCCTTTGGTGCGGCGACGAACCGGACTTCATCGAAGATGGCACCGTTGCCCGTGCCGCCCTGGAGCGCAAGCTATGACCGGCACCATGCAACCATCGGCAGAGTACCGAAGCGTGACTATTCCAGTGTGCCAAGACCACGGTGGCTTCCACTCCATTAAGGTCACCCTGCCGTGGGTGTGCAGGGTTTGTGGCAGGCCACGCGGTGAACCCTTCGCGAGCGTCAGCTACGACGGCAGCAGGCGTCTTCAGGTCCACTCTTGGAACAACCCGTGCGGCCATGTCGAGAAGAACCACGACGTGCGCAGCGACCTGGGTATGTTCGCCTGAGCCCCACCGGAGCACATTTGTACTCCACTCCGCTGTAACCCCTCTCCCCTCTATTCACTGCCGCGATATGGCGGCCAAGGACGCCCTGTGCCTGAAATCAAGCGGACCTACCTGATCGGCTACCTGTGCAAAGTCGGCGGCGGCAGGCTCTTCCATGAGCGCGACACCGATGACGCCCCAACTCGCCAGCAAATCGAAAGCATGGAAGCGAAGCTGGCCGCTGACAATGGACTGCCCTGCGCAATCACGTCGATATCTCTGATCCAGAACTGCAAGGTGCAGCCATGACCCGCCTCGCCCTCTGCCTCCTGCTGCTGGCCACCGGTGCCAGCGCAACCGAGAACGTCATCGACGTGCAGCACGACAGCAAGCGCGGCGTCACCTGCTACCTGCTGAATGGGGTCGGCATCAGCTGCATCCCCGACAGCCAGCTGCAGGCCGGCAACGAGCGCCAGCTCTCCCCGCACGAAACCAACCCGAACCTATACCCGCTCTGGCGCCTGGGCGCTGGATTGATGAGAGGTATGAGATGTGAGCAAGGTAATCCACTTGGTCTCGCACTTCTGGTGCTTCGACGATCATGACTGCCAGATCGCGTGCAACCAGGCCGGCGAAGACATGGACGGATCTGATCGACCGCAAGAGGTCACCTGCAAGAAGTGCCTACGGGTCTACGCGGCGCACGAGCGGCAGGGCCAGGAACAACGCAGAAAGCGCTTGGCCGCACAGCAGGTGGCGCCATGACCGACCTGATCGAAGTGAGGGTATCCAACCTGGTCGGCGAGGCCTTGGGCTGGGCAGTAGGAAAGGCAGAAGGCCTGGACCTGCAACTGGCCCCGCCCGGCTACAACGGCGTTCCGTGGCGGGTGTTTGCGCGGTACCAAGGTCAGGCCATCGAACACACCAAACGCTTCAACCCGTGGGAGGACTGGGCGCTGGGCGGCCCTTTGATCGATAAGTACAAGCTTGATCTTGGCGCGCCGCTGGAGAACAAATCAGGCCCCTGGAATGCCAACACCGAATGGGGTCACCCGTTAGGCCAGAAAGGCGAAACGGCTCTGGTTGCGGTCTGTCGTGCAATCGTAGCCCACATGCTCGGCGATACCGTCCAGGTGCCCAAGGAGCTGATGCCATGATCGCCCTCGCCTACATGGCCTACCTGATCTACAGGGGGCCGCGATGACCGAAATGAGCAAGATCTACCCGCACATGACGGAGAAAGAAGAGCGAGAGCACTTTCGGAAACTGCTCGAAGAGGAAGAGCGCCAGCGCATCGCCCAGTTCGCGCAGCTCAAGGCCGAGGAACATCACACCCACTGTCGCGACTGTGGCAGGTTCGTCGACAAGAGCCGCTGGCTGCTGAAGGCCTCGGCATGGGCGCAGCGCGGACAACGCCCACTATGCGCGCCATGCTTCGCCGAATACGACTTCGACTACGGCTAATTCCAGCCTAACCCCTCCCCCTACTACTCAAGCCCGCCGACATGCGCGGGCATGGAGAGCTATTGCCATGATCATCGACGATGTGATGACCGACAAGATCACGCTCCACGGCCTGGGCTTCGTCCAGGTGCAGCTGCAGGGCGACCAACGCCTGCACGTGTGGCACCCCGAACTGCCGCGGCGCAGTTGCCTCGAGCACTCGGCCATTCACGATCACCGCTTCAGCTTCGTGTCCCGTGTGCTTGTCGGCGAACAGATCAACCATCGATACGAGCCTGTGCGGCACGCCGATGGCGAGTTCGTGTTGTACCTGCATGAAGGGAAGCGCCAAGCCGGTGGCGGGCGTCCCTGGACGCCGGATGGCCGTGCCGATATGGCCCACCAAGGAACCGACCTGATCTATGCAGGGGGTGAATACCTTACCTACGCCTACGACTACCACAGAACCGAGCCAGGTGGTGACGGCCGGGTAGCGACCATCATGCGGAAGGATGCCGAGTTCCCGGAAGGTGCCCACTCCACCTGCCGCTACGGTATCCAGCCGGACACAGACTTTGACCGCTACCAATGGCCCGCCGCTCGACTCTGGGAAGTCGTGCGCGAAGTGCTGCTGGCCTGACCACCAACCTGCCGCCACCGGCGGCGTGGAGACCATCCATGAACCTGATCGACTGCTACGTCACGAAGATCCTCGGCGAGCCGTACCGCAAGTTCGGCGCCTGGTGGGTCGATGTCGAGTACAACGCTTGGGGCAGCACCAGCAAGACCAGGCTCATGTTCCGCACCGAGGAAGCCGCCCGCGCGGCGAAGGTCGGGCACAAATTCACGGCCTGAGGATTACCCATGACCACCCCATTCAAGGCCTACACCCTGGGCGAGGACTTCGCCGTCAGGGAGGTCACCATCGTGCGCAAAGGCCTGTTCTGCGTGGACAGCAAAGGCATGAAGCACCCGCGGCCGAAGTTGTTCACCAGCGCCAAGGCCGCGCAGGACAAAGCCAGGAAGTGGCTCGCTGACCGTGAGGCGCAGCTGGCCAGAGAAAACGAGCTGCATGAGCAGCGCAAAAAGATAGTCGCATCCTACTGATGCCGCCGGGTGCGGCAGGAGCCCCACATGGAACCAGAAATCATCCACATCCCCGAACTGGCCAAGCTCCTTGGCCGGTCCGAATCCGCCATCCGCAGCGCCCGGCAGGCCGGGGCATCCTGGCTGCCGCCGTTCTTCAAACAAGGCAGCCGGATCTGCTGGCGGGTCAGCACGGTGCGCCAGTTTTTGCAGGAGTGCGAGAGCGGACTGCACACTCCGGCGAAGCCAGGCCGGAAGCGCCAGGCGCCCCCGACGCTCGCCAGCGTGCGTTAACCGAGCTTGTCAGCCAGGGTATCGGGGCACAGATGCGTGTAGCGCTTGAGCATGCTCAAGGACTTGTGCCCCGTGATTGTGCTGACCTCCATCATCGACAGACCTTTTTCGAACAGCCTCGACGTCCCTTCATGGCGAAGGTCATGGAAATGCAGGTCTTCAACGTTAGCCGCCCGGCAGGCCCGGGTGAAATATTGGCTGACCGAGTGCGGGACCAGGGAGAACACCTTGCCATCCAGGCGCGCCGGCAGCGACTCCAGCAGATTGCGCGCCCGGACAGACAGCGGGACCAGTCGACGGGTACCGTTCTTGGTGTCTTCCAGAATCACGTGCTTCGCTTTGACGTTCTCGCGACGGAGCGTCAGCAGTTCGCTACGGCGCATCGCCGTCTCTACCGCAATACCGATGATCGCCGGCATCTCAGCGTGGATATCGCCTGCCGCCTTGATCACATCCTTCAGCTCCTGGGCAGTCGGCCGCCGATCGCGCGACTTCGCCCCCTTCGGCATTCTCAGCCGAGCTACCGGGTTGCTCAGCCCCTCAATACCCCAGTCCTTGATGGCCACTGTATAAAGGTGGCTGATCACCGCCAGGTCGAGCTTGACCGTCGCGGTGGACTTCCCTTCCTTGAGCTCATCATCCCTATATGCAGCCATATCGCTTGACCGGATCGCGGCCAGGCCCTTCTTCGCCAGCTTGTGCTTCTTCCACTTGGCGATGCGGGTCATTTCCTGCTTGGCGCCCTTCTTGGCTGAAGTCACCTCGCGGGAGTAGCGGTCAAGGGCCTCTTCCAAGGTCGTGCTCTCCGCCTCGCGCATGTCGACGAACCTGGCGCGCGACATGTCGCCTTCGATTTCGGCAGCCCAGCGCTGGGCCTCGGCCTTGGTGTCGAAGGTCGCGGAGAGGGTCGGATATCCTTTTCGGCGGATCTTGGTCCGCCATGCCCCGTTGGGGCGCTGCTCGATAGTGGCCATGCACCGGATTTTGCCGGGGACCCGTGGGACATGCAATTTCTTCGAGTGTCCCAGGATTGTCCCAAATGGCCGGGGCCAGCAAAATCCGCAGGCATGAAAAAAGCCCCGCAACCTCAATGGCTGCGGGGCTTTAGAATAGTGGAGGCCGAGGTCGGAATCGAACCGGCGTAGACGGATTTGCAATCCGGAGCATAACCACTTTGCTACTCGGCCTCAAAGTTCGGATCTAGCTGCTTGCGCTTCACTATCTCCTTGAAACGCTGAACTTTTTTCAAAGTTTGTTGCGTTTCGATGGGCGCCATTATGTCTGCATTCGTTTAACCTTGCAACCCCCTGAACAAAAAAAAATTTCAACGGGTTCAAGGTGTTAGCGCAGGCGGCCAAGTTTACTCCATAAACCCACCACGGTGTTCTCCACCGTGCCGCTGGCAGCCATGCCGATGCGCTCCTGCAGGCTCTTGCGTTCGGCATAGTGCAGGTGGAACAGGTTGGCCGTGCGTGCGCGCTCGCTGAGGTATTCGTCGCTGGTCTGCAACTCGTCCACCAGCTTGCGGTTGAGTGCCGCAACGCCCAGCCAGACTTCGCCGGTGGCCACTTCGTCGATGTGCAGCTGCGGGCGATAACGGGCGACGAAATCCTTGAACAGCTGGTGGGTGATGTCCAGGTCTTCCTGGAACTTCTCCCGCCCCTTCTCGGTGTTTTCGCCGAACACGGTCAGGGTGCGCTTGTACTCGCCGGCAGTGAGCACTTCGAAATCGATGTCGTGCTTTTTCAACAGCCGGTTGACGTTGGGCAATTGCGCCACCACGCCGATGGAGCCCAGCACGGCGAACGGTGCGCTGACAATCTTCTCGCCGATGCACGCCATCATGTAACCGCCGCTGGCAGCCACCTTGTCGATGCACACGGTCAACGGAATGCCGGCCTGGCGAATGCGCGCCAGTTGCGATGCGGCCAGGCCGTAGCTGTGTACCAGGCCACCCCCGCTTTCCAGGCGCAGTACCACTTCGTCATGTGGGGTGGCCAGGGTCAGCAGCGCAGTGATTTCGTTGCGCAGGCTTTCGGTGGCAGAGGCTTTGATATCGCCATCGAAGTCCAGCACGAAGACCCGGCCCTTTTCCTCGGCCTTGCCCTTTTTCTTCTGCTGCTGTTTTTCCGCCTTGGCCTGCTGCTTGCGCAACGCCTTGAGCTGGGCCTTGTCGAGCAAGCCGGACTCCAGGCGCTCACGCAGGTCCTTGTAGAATTCGTTCAGACGGGTGACCTGCAATTGCCCGCCCGGTTTACGCCGCCCTTTGCCACGCAGCCCGGCGATGGCCGACAGCACCACCAGGATGGCGATGACCAGGGTGGCGGTTTTGGCGAGAAAGCTTGCGTATTCGGCAAGAAACTCCACATTGACTCCTTAAATGCCTGCGCCACAACGGCGCGTAACTGTAGCAAGCATACCGTTGCGCCTGAGGTGCTGCCAGCCGGTGCAAACGCTGGCAACATCTTTCAAACAACCTTTTCAAACGCTTGTATGTTTTTTCGTTGACAGCCCGTGTGCCGCATCCTAACCTCGCAGCAACCTCCAACAGGCCGGAACCTTCCGTGGGCAACCTCTACCTGATCCGACATGGCCAAGCCTCCTTCGGCGCCGAGGACTACGACGTCCTCTCGCCGGTGGGCGTGCGCCAAAGCCAGGCCCTCGGTGAACACCTGGCCCAGCTCGGCGTGCGCCTGGACCGCTGCGTGGCAGGCAACCTGCGCCGCCAGCAGGATACCGCGCGCCTGGCACTGGAAGCCCTGCACGCCAGTGGCTGCCCGGTGCCGGCTGTTGAGACCGATGCCGCGTTCAATGAGTTCGATGCCGACGGCGTGATCCGCGCCTTGCTACCCGGGCTGCTGCCGGACGAGCCTGATGCCCTGCACATCCTGCGTAATGGTGCACAGCATCGCAGCGAATTCCAGCGCCTGTTCGCACTGATGGTACAGCGTTGGTACGAGGGCGAGCATGCCGACGATGGCCTGGAAACCTGGCAGGCCTTCACCACTCGGGTGCGCGATGGCCTGCACCGCGTACTCGATGGCGCCGCCGGCAGCGAGAATATCGCCATCTTCACCTCGGGCGGCACCATTGCCGCCCTGCTCCACCTGGTTACCCGTATTACCCCCGGCCAGGCGTTCGCGCTGAACTGGCAGATCATCAACACGTCGCTCAGCCAGCTGAAGTTCCGCGGCCGCGACGTGGCACTGGCTTCCTTCAACAGCCAGGCCCATGTGCAACTGTTGAAGGCGCCGGAGCTTGTCACCTATCGATGAGCCCGGCTTGTTGTGTCCCTGCGGGGACGTGTAAATCACTCTATAAGGAATGCGCCATGACCTCCGTAGCTGATGCCGTCAAAAAGATGCAAGAGAAGTTCAACCCATCCGCTGCCGCCGGCCTGGACCTGGTGTTCGGCTTCAACATCACCGACGAAGACAAGCACTACGCGCTGATCGTCAAGGACGGCACCTGCGACCTGCAGGAAGGCGAAAACCCGGATACCAACTGCACGCTGGTGATGGACAGCGAAACCCTCAAGGGTATCGTCAGCGGCGAAACCGACGGCATGCAAGCGTTCATGAGCGGCAAGCTGCGCGTTGAAGGCGACATGATGCTGTCTATGAAGCTCAGCGAGCTGTTCCCATCCTGAGGGATGGGAAGCCCGGAAGAGCGAAAGACCGAAGCCTGAACGGCTTCGGTTTTTTTTTGCCCTCAGCAGGCTTGCGCTGGCTGTCTGCGGGAGCGCGTCGAGCAAACAATGCAGCTTTCATCAAGGCAGTTGATCGAGCAGCAACACCCGCACCTATAGGGCACCTGGCACGCTTGTTCCAACCTCACCAGCGCATTAGATTAGCCAATAGTCCTTGCGATCGAGAATAAGGAAAACGCATGACGCTCACCGACCAGTCCACCCAGGTACGCCCCGGCGAAGAACTCGATGCAGCCGTCATCGACCCTTACCTCAAGGCCAATATTCCCGGCCTGGAAGGCCTGCCGCGCATCACCCAGTTCCCCGGCGGTGCCTCCAACCTCACCTACCTGGTCAGCTACCGGGACCGCGACTTCGTGCTGCGCCGCCCGCCGTTCGGCCAGAAGGCCAAGTCGGCCCACGACATGGGCCGCGAATTTCGTATCCTCAACCAGCTGAACAGCGGCTTCCCGTACTGCCCCAAGGCCTTCGTGCACTGCACCGACATCAGCCTGATTGGCGGCGAGTTCTACGTCATGGAACGGGTCAACGGCATCATCCTGCGCTCGGACATCCCGGCCGAACTGGACCTCGATGCCCCGCGCACCGAGGCCTTGTGCAAGAGCTTCATCGACCGCCTGGTGGAGCTGCACCAGGTGGACTACAACGCTTGCGGCCTGGCCGACCTCGGCAAGCCACAAGGCTATGTGCAGCGCCAGATCGAAGGCTGGACCAGCCGCTATGAAAAGGCCCTGACCCCGGACGCCCCGCGCTGGGAACAGGTGACCGCCTGGCTGCGCGAAAAGATGCCCGCCGACCACCCACGCCCGGCCATCGTGCACAACGACTACCGTTTCGACAACGTGATCCTCGATGCCGCCAACCCCATGCACATCATCGGTGTGCTGGACTGGGAAATGGCCACCCTCGGCGACCCGTTGATGGACCTGGGCAATAGCCTGGCCTACTGGATCGAGGCCGATGACCCGGCGCCGATGCAACTGATGCGCCGCCAGCCCAGTAACGCGCCGGGCATGCTCAACCGTCGCCAGTTCGTCGACTACTACGCCGAGCGCGCCGGCATCCGCCTGGACAACTTCGATTTCTACTATTGCTACGGCCTGTTCCGCCTGGCCGGCATCGTCCAGCAGATCTACTACCGCTATTACCATGGGCAGACCCAGGACAAGCGTTTCGCCCAGTTCATCCACATGAACCGCTTGCTGGAACAGATGACCCTGCAGGTTATCGCCAAGTCCAGCCTCTGAGCACCGACCTCGACGACGGATAACAAGGAAACCAGCATGTCCAAGACCCACCTGTTCGACCTCGACGGCAAGATCGCCTTCGTTTCCGGCGCCAGCCGCGGCATTGGCGAGGCGATTGCCCACTTGCTGGCGCAGCAAGGTGCCCATGTGATCGTGTCCAGTCGCAAGCTCGACGGCTGCCAGCAGGTTGCCGAGGCCATCATCGCCGCGGGTGGCAAGGCCACTGCGGTGGCTTGCCACATTGGCGAACTGGAGCAGATCCAGCAGGTGTTCGCCGGTATTCGCGAACAGTTCGGTCGGCTGGATATCCTGGTCAACAACGCCGCCACCAACCCACAGTTCTGCAATGTGCTGGACACCGACCCGGGCGCGTTCCAGAAGACGGTGGACGTCAACATCCGTGGCTATTTCTTCATGTCGGTGGAGGCTGGCAAGTTGATGCGCGAGCAGGGCGGCGGCAGCATCATCAACGTCGCATCGATCAACGGGGTTTCGCCTGGCCTGTTCCAGGGCATTTATTCGGTAACCAAGGCGGCGGTCATCAACATGACCAAGGTCTTCGCCAAGGAATGCGCGCCGTTCGGCGTCCGCTGCAACGCCCTGTTGCCGGGCCTGACCGACACCAAGTTCGCCTCGGCCCTGGTGAAGAATGACGCCATCCGCAACGCCGCGCTGCAGCAGATCCCGCTCAAGCGCGTGGCCGACCCCAGGGAAATGGCCGGCGCCGTGTTGTACCTGGCCAGCGATGCCTCCAGCTACACCACCGGCACAGCACTCAATGTCGACGGTGGGTATCTGTCCTGATCAGGGTTTGATTGCCATCAGCGTATAGCTCAGGGGCAGGCGTGCTGGCTGGTCACGCAAGCGCCACTCGCCATCGTCACCCTTGACCATCTGCCCCGGCAACGCCTCCCACGGAATGCTCTGGTGCTGGACCAGGGCAGTCAGTTGCAAGCCCTGGTCCAGCAAGACCTCGCCATACATCATTGGCGCAGCACAGCTGCTCGGCCAAAGCCCGCGCTTCGGCCAGCGATGCTGCCGAATAGTCCAGCGAATGCGTCATCGCCTGTACCGGCGCATTCGTGGGTTACAGGCAGGTCGCCGCCGCCGCCCGGCGCTGCAGCGCCACGCCATCGTTTTTCTGCGTGTAGAAATCCACCCGTGCCCCGCCGGCTTGCGGGTACACATCCACGAACGCTTCGGCTTCACGGGTATAAACCGTGAACCCGCCCTGCTTGCGCGGTTCCAGATAGCCGCTGGCGTCGTCGCCGAACACCTTATCCTCCTGCCAACTGAACTGGATGCACTGGGCCACCAGCTCCGGCGCCTTGTGCGAGTCGAGCTGCGCGGTCGGCTTGCCGCCGCGGGCCGTTTCCATGGTTGCAGAAGCACAACCCACCAGCATCAGTGCCGCGGCCATCGGCAGAATCGCACGCATGTTCCATCCTCAGGGTAAAAAAGAAAGCGACTCTAGCACTGGCGGGCATCGTGAGTGAATTGCCTGGTGCAAACCGCTGTCGCAGCTAAGACATGCCGCCATGAGGAATCGTCATGAAACTGCACTACCTGCTGCTTGCCGCACTGCCCTGCCTGCCCCTGACCGTCGGCGCCGCGCCGTCCAGCGAAGAAAGCATCACCGCCCCGGAAACCCACAACCGCGAGCTCAAGGTCGGCGACAAGGCGCCTGACCAGTACAAGCGCGATGACCAGGCTCTGAAGGACTGGAAAGGCAAAGGCCTGCCGGCACCAGAGAAGGAAAGCCACTGGGTACGCATGGGCGATCACTACGTGCTGGTGCAGATCACCAACGGTGTCGTGCTGGCGATCCAGCCAGCGCGCTGAAGCTGCCTGCATCACGCCATCCACTCATCGCTGGCACGACAAATATTTTTGCCGGCCAGCGAAACCAAATGGAGCGATTCCAGTCTCACGGGATGTGCCGTAAACCGTTGCGGATCAAGGACCTATATCGTGATACCCCGTCTTGCAAGCCTTTCGCTGATCGCCGTTGTCCTGCTCACTGCAGGGTGCCATAGCCATCGCTACCATGACGACGACGATGGCTGGCGGGACCGCGACCATGAGCACCGCCACCACCATCGGCATGATCGCCATGACGACGACGATGATGATGACGATCGTGATTACCGCGGTGACCGCTACTACCGCTGAAACGTCTTCTCCCCCAGACCCGCCGCCCGTGCGCGGCACTTTCACCTGATGATTCCTTCGAGGTTCGTATCATGCGCTTGACTCTGCCTTCCCTTGCCCTTGGCCTGCTGCTGTGCCAGGGCGCTTTCGCCGGTGACGGTACTGCCGCCATTGGCGGTGGCCTGGGTGGTGTTCTGGGTAACGTTGTCGGCCAACAGATCGGCGGCCGCACCGGGGCGGCCATTGGCGCCGGCCTCGGCGGCGCAGCCGGCAGTGCGGTAGGCGCAAGCAAAGGCAACCGTACCGAAGCGGCCATCGGCGGTGGCCTGGGCTCGGCCGGTGGTTCGCTGCTGGGCGGCGCGGTGGGCGGCAAGACCGGCTCCACCGTGGGTGCAGGCCTGGGCGGCGCGGCCGGTGGTGCCATCGGTAACCACCTGGGCGACAATGGCGGCAGGCACCACCGTCACCGCCACTGATGCCAGTGACCGAGGGGCCGCAATGCGGCCCCTTGTGTTTTGCAAACCCTGCAGTACATCAATACCTCCTTCAGCACCATCCGGCACACTGCCTGCTAGTGTCTAATGTGCCCCCTGTGTGAAGGAACACCCCCGCCCCATGAACCAAGAGCTGCTCTGGGTCCTCGGCCTGTTGGCCACCGTCATCATCCTGTTCGTCGTCAACCGCCCGCGCATGGACGTGGTCGCGCTATTGGTGATCCTCGCCCTGCCGCTGTCGGGCATTCTCACCGTGGAGCAGGCACTGGCCGGTTTCAGCGACCCCAACGTGGTGCTGATCGCT
This sequence comes from Pseudomonas oryzicola, assembly GCF_014269185.2. Taxonomy (NCBI): domain Bacteria; kingdom Pseudomonadati; phylum Pseudomonadota; class Gammaproteobacteria; order Pseudomonadales; family Pseudomonadaceae; genus Pseudomonas; species Pseudomonas oryzicola. The sequence goes on along the minus strand of NZ_JABWRZ020000001.1, from coordinate 2,212,435 downwards.
GCGCTGTTCGTGATCGGTGAAGGCCTGGTGCGCACCGGCATTGCCTACCGCATCGGCGAGTGGATGAGCGAACGGGCCGGCAACAGCGAAGCCCGCCTGCTGGTGCTGCTGATGGTGGCCGTGGCGGGGCTGGGATCGATGATGAGCTCCACTGGCGTGGTGGCGATCTTCATCCCGGTGGTGCTGAGCATCGCCGCGCGCCAGCAGCTTTCACCCAGCCGGCTGATGATGCCACTGGCCTTCGCCGGCCTGATCAGCGGCATGCTCAGCCTAGTGGCCACGCCGCCCAACGTGGTGGTGCACAGCGAGCTGGTGCGCCATGGCGAAGCGGGCTTCAGCTTTTTCAGCTTCACCCCGTTCGGCGTGGTGGTGCTGGTGCTGGGCATAGGCTACATGCTGCTGACCCGGCATTGGCTGAATGGTGAGGTACGCAAGGACGGCCGGGTGGAAAGCCGCCGCACCTTGCTCGACCTGGTACTGGACTACAAGCTCAACGGCCGTGAGCGGCGCCTGCGCATCCGCCCTCATTCGCCGCTGATCGGCCATACCCTGGGCGAACTGGAGCTGCGTACCCGGCATGGCGCCAACGTGATCGGTATCGAACGCCAGCACAAGTTCACCACGCGGGTGATTGCTGCCGATTCCGGTACCGTGCTGCAGCAGGGTGACGTGCTGCTGCTGGACCTGTTCGCCAACCATGACGACCTGCGCAGCCTGTGCCAGTCCATGCAGCTGGAGCCATTGCACTTCAAGGCAGCGTATTTCATCGACCAGTCGCAGGAGCTGGGCATGGCCGAGGTGTCGCTACCACCCGGCTCGCAACTGATTGGCAAGAGCATCCTCGAACTGGCCTTTCGCACCCGTTTCGACCTCAACGTGGTTGGCCTGCGCCGCGAACAGGCAGCGATCGACGCGCAACTGGTGGAAGAGAAGCTGCGCCTGGGTGACACCCTGCTGGTGGTCGGCCCATGGAAGGCGGTGCGCCAGCTGCAAAGCCGGCCCAAGGACTTCCTGGTCCTGAGCCTGCCTGCGGAAATCGACCTGGTCGCGCCCGCGCGCAGGCGTGCACCGCAGGCGCTGCTGAGCCTGGCGGTGATGGTCGGCCTGATGGTCAGCGGCGCGGTACCCAACGTCATTGCCGCGCTGATCGGCTGCCTGCTGATGGGCGCAGGCCGCTGCATCGACATGAACAGCGCCTACCGGGCCATCCATTGGCAAAGCCTGGTACTGATTGTCGGCATGCTGCCCTTTGCCCAGGCGCTGCAGAAAACCGGTGGCATCGACCTCGCCGTGGGCGGGCTGGTCAGCGTACTGGGCGGTGCCGGCCCAGGCGCCATCCTGGCCTGCCTGTTTGCGGTCACTGCACTGATCGGCCTGTTCATCTCCAACACCGCCACTGCGGTATTGATGGCCCCGGTCGCCGTCAGCACCGCCGCGCAGCTGGGCATGTCACCCTACCCGTTCGCCATGACCGTGGCGTTGGCCGCCTCGGCCGCGTTCATGACACCGGTATCCTCGCCGGTCAACACCCTGGTGCTGGGCCCCGGACAATACCGCTTTGCCGACTTCGTCAAGGTCGGCGTGCCATTCACCCTCCTGGTGATGCTGGTGACGGTCTTGATGGTGCCGTGGTTCTTCGGGCTGTGAGGCAATGACAGCCAATGCAGGCAATTTGGCATTATCCCGGCCGATCGCGGCAGATTGACATCAAGTACCCTGACGAAACACACTGATACGTCATTGCCCCAGGTGCTACCAGCCGTTGTCCTGGATTTCGTTTCCGCTTTGCCGGTCGAGCCCATGGTTTTTCCAGCCCAGTCGCGCTTGCTGCACGTCGTCATTCTGCTTGCCTTGACCTTCGCCCTGACCCTGGGCGGTATCCTGGCCCGTCCGATCGAATCACTGTCGCTGTTCTGGCCGGTCAATGCGGTACTCGCCGGGGTGTTGCTGCGCTTCCCGCGGCAGGCAACGCTGACGGGCTTCGCCCTGATCTGGCTGGCCATGGTTGGCGCCGACCTGCTGTGCGGCAGCGCCTGGGTACCAGCCCTGTGGTTCAACCTGTGCAACCTGGGCATGGTGGTCACGCTGTGGCAGTTGCTTTCGCGCTTGCCACGCCTGCACCAGCGCATGCGTACCCCCCACGGCGTAATCAGCGTGTTCGCCGCTTGTGCCGCCGGCGCCATGGTAGCGGCCAGCATGGCAACCCTGATGGCCGCCCCCTGGTTCGAACAGTCCTTGCACGCTACCTGGCTGGCCTGGTTCAGCGAACAGTTCTCTACCAGCGTGCTGGTGCTGCCAGTGCTGCTTACGGCGCCCTCGGCACGCGCCCTGGTACGTGGCGGCGCCCAGGCCATCCGCCTGGCACCGTTACTGGTACTGCTGGCTTCGCTGGCGCTGGGCATTGCTTTTGGCGGGCCCGGGGCCATTGCGTTCCCGATTGCCGCGCTGTTGTGGTGCGCCTGGACGTATTCACCGTTTCTGGTTGCCCTGTTGACGCTTACCGCCGGTAGCACACTGATCGTGGCGGTGGCGCAAAACCTCATGCACTTCATCGTGCCGCAGAGCGAGCTGGGCGTGACCACCCTGGTGTCTGCGCGCCTGGGCATTGCCATGCTGGTGCTCGGGCCGCTGGTGGTCGCCTGCGTCAGCCAGGCCAACCGCAGCCTCATGGCCCGCCTGGCGCATCAGGCCACCATCGACCACCTCACCGGCGCGCTCACCCGCAGTGCCTTCACCCGCCGCGCCAATGCCCTGCTGGACAGCCGTCAGCAACACGCCCAGGCGCTGCCGCTGACCCTGATGATGCTGGACATCGACCACTTCAAGGCCGTCAACGATGCCCATGGGCATGCGGTGGGCGACCAGGTGCTGCGCCAGTTTGCCGGAGCCCTGCAAGACCAGTTGCACGATAGCGAACTGTTCGCCCGCCTGGGCGGCGAGGAGTTCGTCGTGATCATTCCGGGCCTGGCGCCCGACCGCGCCAAGTTCACTGCCGAACGCCTGCGCCGCGCCGTCCAGGAGCTGCATGTGGTGCAGGCCGACCAGCGCCTGCAGATTACCGTGAGTATCGGCCTGGCCGGTTGTGCCGCCGACACGCCAGCGCCCACCCTGGACGAACTGCTGGCGCGCGCCGACCAGGCGCTGTACCGGGCCAAGGCACATGGCCGCAACCGCGTGGAGCAGGCCGAGGCGCAGCGCCAGGTGATCTGAGCTAGCCGGCCAGCAAGTCCCATGACAGCTTGGCGATCAGCACGCACAACAGCACCAGGAACAGTCCGCGTACAAAACCCGCCCCCTTGCGCACCGCCAGCCAGGTACCGGTCAGCGCGCCGATGACGTTGCACGCGGCCATGGGCAGGGCGATGGCATACAGCACATTCCCCGAGGGCACGAAGAACACCAGCGCCGCCAGGTTGGTGGCGATGTTGACCAGCTTGGCCGACGCCGAGGCGTGCAGGAAGTCCAACGCGAAGAAGCGGATGAACAGGAAGATCAGGAAGCTGCCGGTGCCCGGCCCGAACAGGCCATCGTAAAAGCCGATCGCGCCGCCGATCAGTACTGCCAGGCACTGCTCCTTGCGGCCGATCTTCGCGGGCTTGTGCAACGTGCCGAAATCCTTCTTGCAGAAGGTGTAGAAGGCCATCAGCACGATCAGCACCAGCACCGCCGGGCGCATCACGCTGGGCGGCACCAGCGACACCGTGGCAGCTCCGGCAAACGACATGACGAAGGCACTGAGCGCCGCTGGCACGATCAGCCCCCAGTCCAGCGTCACCTTGCGGATGAACGAACGGGCCGCGAACGACGTGCCACAGACCGACGCCAGCTTGTTGCTGCCAAGCAGTGCCGCCGGTTGCGCCGTGGGCAACACGTTGAACAAGGCCGGAATCTGGATCAGTCCGCCGCCACCGACGGCAGCGTCGATCAACCCTGCGGCGAAGGCGAACACGGAGAGCACAGCGATATCCATCATGATGCGGTTCCAGGCAGTGAAGACGTCCGCAAGGCTAATCAAAGTGCTGCGCTTGTGTTGAAATGCCGCATTGCGAAAACTGCAACGAGGAACAGTCAATGGCATTGGACATGCTGCGGGAAATCCAGGCCTTCGTCAGCGTGGCGCACAAGCGCAGCTTTGTCGCTGCCGCCCGCGCCCTGGGCCGCTCGCCAAGCGCGGTAACCCGCGCAGTACAGACCCTCGAAGACAACGCTGGAAGCAAGCTGCTGAACCGCAACGCCAGCGCCGTCAGCCTGACCGAAGCCGGCGAGCGCCTGTTGCCACATGCCGAGCGCTTGCTGGATGTGCAACGTGACGCCGCCGATGAACTGGCCGCGCTCAGCGGCAGTGCACAGGGCTGGATCCGCTTCGCCGTGCCGCAGCTGCTGGGTGAACATGTGCTGCCCCAGGTACTGGCCGAGTTCTCCCGTCGCCACCCGCAGGTAACACTGGACGTGCAGTACAGCGACGGGGCCCTCGATCCGCTGCAAGGCAAATTCGACTTCGTGGTGCGCGGTGCCTTTCCGCAATCCAGCGAGTTGATCGGTTACCCGCTGTGGGATTACCAGCGTCACCTGTATGCAAGCCCGGCGTACCTGGCATCGGCAGGCACGCCGCAGCACCCCGAAGAGCTGCACGGGCACGCACTGATCCTGCACACCGCCCCACGCATCCTCAAAGCCTGGCACTTCTGCCGTGACGGACAGATCACCAGCCTGCGCCCAAGGCCAAGGTTGCGCCTGGATTCAGGCGACGCGGTGTATCACAGCACGCTGGCCGGTGCCGGTATCGCCCGCCTGGCTGCCTGGGTCGGCGAAACGCAGGTCAGGGCCGGGCGCCTGGTGCGGGTATGCCCGCACTACCGCCTGACCTCCAGCAGCGGCCAGGACGCGCAGATGCATGCCGTTTACCCTGCCGGCGGGCTGCCGGCGCGCGTACGAGACTTGCTTGAGGCCCTACGGCGCGCCGGCATGGGTTACTGAAACACCTCGAAACGACTGTTCAAATTCTGCTCAATTTAACAGAGCCCGCCGTGTGCTTGGCTTGCAGCACTTTATCCACAGACCTACCCACGTTTTTTGTGGACAGATTTCCCAGCGTAAAGAATGACTTATCGTACAAATCGGTAGGGTGAATCGGCCAAAAAAAGCACAGCAGCAGGCCCGCCCGAAAGCCGGGCAGGCCGCGCAGATGTGGCGTGTGTAGAAATCAAGTTCAGCTTGGCGGGATGGTGCCAAGAATACCAATCAGCAGGGTCAACAATAGAAAACCACCCAGGAACAGCGCGAGCTTGCCCATCGGAACCTCAACAGTATGGATGCGGGAATAGGCCTATTGTCCGGCCTGGGCTGATACGGTTACAGATTCAGGTTTATGGAAAAAAAGCGGATCAGATACCAAGCCCTGCTTGCGTCGCTGGGCTGCGCAGCAGCCCGTCCGGATATTCACGCAGGCTGCCCAGTCATTCCCGCTGTGCTAGGGTCAACCGCTCGAACCTGCCAAGGAGTGCCACCCCGCCATGACCGCTTTCGCCGTCAACGCAGCCCTGCTGCTGATCGACCTTCAGGCTGGCATCCATCACCCACGTCTGGGCCGGCGTAACAACCCCGAAGCCGAACTGCGCATGGGCGAGTTGCTGGCTGCCTGGCGTCACTCGGCACGCCCGGTGGTTCATGTACGCCATCTGTCACGCTCCGTGGATTCGGTGTTCTGGCCAGGCCAGTCCGGTTGCGAATTCCAGCCTGCTTTCACGCCACTGGCGAGCGAAACGCTGTTCGACAAACATGTGCCCGACGCCTTCGCCAACTCCGGCCTGGAGCGCTGGCTGCACACCCGTGGCATCCACCAACTGGTCATCGCCGGGGTCATTACCAACAACTCCGTGGAATCCACCGCCCGCTCGGCGGGCAACCTCGGTTTCGACGTGGTGGTGGTCGAAGATGCCTGCTTCACCTTCGACCTGCACGACCTGCAAGGCCGGTTGTGGCCTGCAGAGGATGTGCATGCGCTGTCGCTGGCCAACCTGGCCCTGGATTATGCGCGTATCTCGCGCACGGAACAGGTACTGGCTGGCAGCACGCTTGCGGGCGGCCGCTGACCCTCCGGTATTTGTATCTTCATGTGTACAGACTGAGCCCTGATACACAACCATGCGGCTGCAGGCCGAGCGGACATATCCCCGATACAGCCCTCATCTTTACTGGTACCCATCAACCCGCACCGATGGCTTCGCCAAGGAGATGCCCAATGTCTGCCCGCCACTCGAGCACTGCCCTGCCACGCCGTTTCAGCCGTACGCTGCTTGCCTGTGCCCTGCTGCCGCTTGGCCTGATGGCGCCGAATATCGCCACGGCTGCGTCACAGCAGGTTCAGCCAGCCGCCAGCGTGACGGATGACTTCGGCCCGCTGAAACACATCAACGCCGGCGTGCTCGACGTGGCCTATGTCGAGCAAGGCCCTGCCGACGGCCCGGTAGTGATCCTGTTGCATGGCTGGCCCTACGACATCCACAGCTTCGAACACGTCGCACCAGCCCTCGCCGCCAAAGGCTACCGGGTGTTGGTGCCCTACGTACGCGGCTATGGCCAGACCCGCTTCCTGTCTGCCGCCACCCCACGCAACGCCCAGCCAGCAGCGCTGGCCAGCGACCTCATCGCGTTCATGGACGCGCTGCATATCCAGCGTGCCGTGCTCGCCGGCTTCGATTGGGGCGCACGCACGGCCGACATCGTCTCGGCACTGTGGCCCGAGCGGGTCAAGGCGCTGGTGTCGGTCAGCGGCTACCTGATCAGCAGCCAGGAAGCCGCCAAGGCCCCCCTGCCCCCCAGCGCCGAACTGCAATGGTGGTACCAGTATTACTTCGCCACCGCACGCGGCCAGGCCGGCTATGAGCAGAACCGCCATGCCTTCGCCAAACTGATCTGGCAAACCGCCTCCCCCAAGTGGGCCTTCGACGATGCCACCTTCGAGCGCAGTGCCAAGGCTCTGGACAACCCCGACCAGGTAGCGATCACCGTGCATAACTACCGCTGGCGGCTGGGACTGGCCCAAGGCGAAACACGCTACGACCCGCTTGAAGCCAGGCTGGCCCGCTTCCCTGGCATCAGCGTGCCGACCATCACCCTGGAGGGCGACGCCAACGGCGCCCCGCATCCACCAGCCGAAGCCTATGCGCAGCGCTTTACCGGCAAGTACCAGTACCGGCTGATCAGCGGCGGGATTGGCCACAACCTGCCCCAGGAAGCACCGCAGGCGTTCATCCAGGCAGTTGTGGATGCGGATCACCTTTAACGTCGCGGCCGGCAATTGCTACAGAACGTTTCAAAAAGCACGGCAGGCCCAGTATGGAGCCGAGTGGATGGCCTGCACTGCCCGGAACCGATGGCGACCCGCTAGCACGGGGGATGGAGACGGGTTGCTTAGACATGAGTTGAAACGAGGGTTGTAGGATCATTTTCCATGCAACGTAGGAAGTTTCCTATCAGCGAGCATCGCCTGTATGAAACATCAGTTTCTCCGGCAAATTCGAGCTGCTACGGTCCAGTTTTCCTACAACGGCAAGGAGGCCTACAGCATGAGAAAAACATGGACCCATTCAATTCCTCGGCCCTGAAACTGCAGAAAAATCTACTTAACCTGCGCCTGGAGCGTGATCGCCTGAGGAGGGAGGGCAAGGACATGGAAGCGGACGAACTCGCGGGAACGATCGCGCGGATAGAAGAGACGATGCGCAAATTGCCGGACGGCATGAAGCCGATGACCTTGCAATAAGGGCTGCGCAAGGCATTCGTGCGGGGCGCCGGTTTTCCCGGCCGCGGAAAGACAAAAGCCCCGAATAATCGGGGCCTTTGTTGAAGAAATATGGCGGAAGCGTAGAGATTCGAACTCTAGGATAGTTGCCCATCGACGGTTTTCAAGACCGTTGCCTTAAACCACTCGGCCACGCTTCCAGCTCGTTTTGCGGCCGCCATCATACCGTAATGAAACAAGCTGTCAAACTCTCTGTGTCGCGGGTTGCGGCAGCTCTGATAGACTTCAGGCATCCGAACGTTCGAAACCACAGGTTCATCAAGGAGTGTCGCCATGCGCGAACAGGATTACGCCGTACACCACGGCCAGCAGGTCGAGCAGCAGGAGATCAGCAAGGTCCTGCGCAACACGTACAGCCTGCTGGCGCTTACCCTCGCCTTCAGCGGTGTTATGGCCTTCGTGGCCCAGCAGATGCGCGTCGGCTACCCGAACGTGTTCGTGGTGCTGATCGGCTTCTACGGGTTGTTCTTCCTCACCAACAAACTGCGTGATTCCGCCTGGGGCCTGGTGTCCACCTTCGCCCTCACCGGCTTCATGGGCTTCATCCTCGGCCCTATCCTCAACCGTTACCTGGGCATGGCCGGTGGCGCCGAGGTGGTCAGCTCGGCATTTGCCATGACCGCGCTGGTGTTCGGTGGCCTGTCGGCCTATGTGCTGATTACCCGCAAGGACATGAGCTTCCTCGGCGGCTTCATCACCGCAGGCTTCTTCGTTCTGCTGGGCGCGGTGCTGGCCAGCTTGTTCTTCCAGATCAGCGGTCTGCAACTGGCGATCAGCGCCGGCTTCGTACTGTTCTCGTCGGTCTGCATCCTGTTCCAGACCAGCGCGATCATTCACGGTGGCGAACGCAACTACATCATGGCGACCATCAGCCTGTATGTATCGATCTACAACCTGTTCGTCAGCCTGCTGCAACTGTTTGGCATCATGGGTCGTGACGACTGATTGAGTGCCGCCTGAACAAGCCCGCTTCGGCGGGCTTTTTTGTGCTTGTCGGATGATCGCAGCGATGAGCCGTGAACATCGGCAAAGGCGGTACCATCGTGCTTTTCTCTACCCCAATCCACCCGCACCCCGTAGAATGCGCTCCTTTTTTCACCGGGGCAGCTTTCAGCCATGAGCTCACACGAACACAGCCCGGGCGCGGCGGCGCCTGCCAATGAACTGGTGCTTGGCCTGGAGGACAGGCCACGGCTGTTGATCGGCCTGCTGGCAGCCTTGCAGCACCTGCTGGCGATCATCGTGCCGATCGTCACCCCGGGCTTGCTGATTTGCCAGGCACTGGGGGTTTCGGCGCGGGATACCAACCTGATCGTATCGATGTCGCTGGTGATCTCCGGCATAGCCACCTTCGTCCAGTGCAAGCGCTTCGGGCCGTTTGGTGCCGGGCTGCTGATAGTCCAGGGCACCAGCTTCAACTTCGTTGGCCCGCTGATTGCCGGCGGCGCGCTGATGGTCAAGCAAGGCACGCCGGTCGAAGGGGTAATGGCCGCAATCTTTGGCGTGGTCATCGCCGGCTCGTTCGTCGAAATGGGGGTGTCGCGCATCCTGCCCTTCGTCAAACGCCTGATCACCCCGCTGGTGACCGGCATCGTCGTGCTGATGATCGGCCTGACCCTGATCAAGGTCGGCCTGATCAGCATGGGCGGTGGTTTCGGCGCCATGGCCAACGGCACGTTCGCCAACGGCGAGAACCTGCTGCTGTCGGGCGTGGTACTGGCGATCATCGTCGTCCTCAACCGCATCCCGGTGGTGTGGATGCGCAGCTGTGCCATCGTCATCGCCCTGGCGGTCGGCTATGCGCTGGCGGGCTACCTGGGCCGCCTCGACTTCACCGGCATGCATGAAGCGGCGCTGTTCCAGGTACCAATGCCGCTGCACTTTGGCCTGGGCTTCTCCTGGGCGCTGTTCATTCCAATGCTGGTGATCTACCTGGTGACATCGCTGGAAGCCATCGGCGACGTCACTGCCACCAGCAAGGTATCGCGCCAGCCGGTCGAAGGGCCGCTGTGGATGCAGCGGATCAAGGGCGGCGTTCTGGTCAATGGGGCCAACTCTTTGCTTGCCGGTTTCTTCAACACCTTCCCGAGCTCGATCTTTGCGCAGAACAACGGCGTCATTCAGTTGACCGGTATCGCCAGCCGCCATATCGGTATCTGGATCGCCCTGATGCTGGTGCTGCTGGGCCTGTTCCCGAGTGTTGCCGGGGTGATCCAGGCAGTGCCGGAGCCAGTACTGGGTGGTGCAGCCATGGTCATGTTCGGGGCAGTTGCGGCTTCAGGTATCAACATTCTGGCCAGCACCCGGCTGGATCGTCGCGCCCTGCTGATCATCGCGGTATCGCTGGCCCTGGGCCTGGGTGTGGCGCAGGTACCGGAGTTCCTGGCGCACATGCCGACGGCCATTCGCAATGTGCTGGAGTCGGGCGTGGCGACTGGAGGGATTTGCGCGCTGGTGCTGAACTGGTTCCTGCCGGAGGGCAAGGAGCAGATTTGAGTCGCGGGCGATGGAGGCTGCTTTGCAGCCCTTCACGGCACGAGGCCGCTCCAAAGGTGTGCGTGATCCTGTAGATCCACGCGCAACAGAAAGCCCGGCCCGCAGGCACAAGCGGGCGCGGGCTTTTTTGCTTTATCATTGGCACCATTCCTTTCGCATGAGTTACCCATGAAATTCGCTATCGCGGTGTTCTCCCCGGCCCATGCGCCCTCCTCGCGGCGCGCCCTGCGCTTCGCCGAGGCGGTGCTGGCCGGCGGACATGAGATTGCCCGGCTGTTTTTCTATCAGGACGGGGTACACAGCGCCTCGGCCAACGTGGTCGCGCCCCAGGACGAGCTGGATGTGGCCGGCCAGTGGCGTGCCTTTATCGAGACCAACCAGCTGGACGCCGTGGTATGCATTGCCGCCGCCCTGCGCCGTGGTGTGCTCGACGAGGCCGAGGCCAACCGCTACCAACGCCCGGCCGTGAACCTGCCCAAGCCCTGGGAGCTGTCGGGGCTCGGCCAACTGCACGAGGCAGCCCAGGTTGCTGATCGCCTTGTCTGCTTCGGGGGTGACTGAAATGGCTAAATCGTTATTGATCATCAGCCGCCAGGCTCCCTGGAACGGCCCATCGGCGCGTGAGGCGCTGGACATCGCCCTGGCTGGCGGTGCGTTCGATCTGCCACTGGGCATGCTGTTCCTCGACGACGGGGTATTCCAGCTTGCACCGCACCAGCAGCCCGCTGCCGTGCAACAGAAGAACCTGGCTGCCAACCTGCAAGCGCTGCCAATGTTCGGTGTCGAGGAACTGTTTGCCTGCAGCCACAGCCTCGCCCGGCGCGGCCTGGCTGCCGACAGCCTCGCGCTGCCGGTACAAGTGCTCGACGACGCCGCTCTGGCTACGCTGCTCGCCCGTTTTGACCAGGTGGTAACGCTCTGATGACGACCTTGCATGTAATTGCCCACTCCCCCTTTGGTGACGAGCGCCTGGCCAGCTGCCTGCGGCTGCTGGGTGCCGACGATGCCCTGCTGCTGTGCGGTGACGCGGTATACGCCCTGCGCAGTGGCAGCGAGCCGTACCGCCAGTTGCAAGCCGCCAGCCTGGCTCAGCGCCTGTTCGCCCTGGATGAGGACGTACACGCCCGCGCGGTTGCCAACGAACTGGCCAAGGCCGTGGACTACGCAGGTTTCGTCGAACTGTCGCTGCATTACGACAAGGTCAACAGCTGGCTATGAATACGCTCACCGTTGGCGATCGGACGATCGCCCTGGACAAGGACGGCTTCCTGGTCGACCTGCAAGACTGGTCACAGGCCGCGGCCGAGGCATTGGCGGCGCGCGAAGGCATCCCGCTGACTGCAGATCACTGGGAGATCCTCGAACTGCTGCGCCAGTTCTACCAGGAATACCAGCTGTCCCCGGCCACCCGCCCGCTGATCAAGTACACGGCCCTCAAGCTGGGCCCGGCCAAGGGCAATAGCCCACACTTGAACCGCCTGTTCAACGGCACTCCCGCCAAACTCGCCGCCAAGCTGGCGGGCCTGCCCAAACCGACCAACTGCATATGACCCAGCCACGCCCGCTCATACTGGAAACCCCGGCCGAACACCCGTTCGCCGAATTCGTGCGTATTCTCGGCAAAGGCAAGCGCGGCGCGCGTGGCCTGACCCGCGAAGAGGCGCGCGCGGCCATGACTCTGCTGCTGGAAGACAAGGTCGAAGACGCCCAGCTCGGCGCTTTCCTCATGCTGCTGCGGCACAAGGAAGAAAGCGCAGAGGAACTGGCCGGCTTCACCGAGGCGCTGCGCGCGCAGCTGCAAGCCCCGCGCATCGCCGTGGACCTGGACTGGCCCACGTATGCCGGCAAGAAACGCCATCTGCCCTGGTACCTGCTGGCCGCCAAGTGCCTGGCCAGCCATGGTGTGCGCATCCTGATGCACGGCGGCGGCGCACACACCGCCGGGCGCATGTACACCGAGCAACTGCTCGACCTGTTGCAGATCCCGCCGTGCCGCAACTGGGCTGCCGTCGGTGACGCACTGCACCAGCATCAGCTGGCTTTCTTCCCGTTGCAGGATTGGGCGCCGCAATTGCAGCGCATGATCGACCTGCGCAACATCTTGGGCCTGCGCTCACCGATCCATTCACTGGCGCGCATGCTCAACCCGCTGGGCGCACGCTGTGGCCTGCAGAGCATCTTCCACCCCGGTTACCAGGCGGTTCACCGCGAGGCCAGCCGCCTGCTGGGCGACCATGCGCTGGTGATCAAGGGCGATGGCGGTGAGATCGAGGTCAACCCTGATGTCATCAGCCATCTTTATGGCACCACGGCAGGTGAGGCCTGGGACGAAGAGTGGCCGGCATTGAGCGAGCGCCGTCACGTCAAGCCGCCAAGCCTGCAACCGGAGCATTTGCTGGCCTTCTGGCGTGGCGAGGTTGAAGACAGCTACGGTGAGAAGGCCGTCATCGCAACCATGGCCTTGGCACTGCGCGGCCTGGGCCAGGCCCGCGAGCAGGCGTTCGCAACAGCCCAGGGCTATTGGCAAGCGCGGAATCGATCGATCTAGTCGATCATAACACCCGGATCTTTGCGTTATTTTTTCGAACGATCTGGCCTAGACTGGGCTCCAACGAGAAACAATTTGTTCCAGGAGCTCACCATGGGCCTTTTGATCGATGGCCGCTGGCATGACCAGTGGTATGAAAACGGCAAGGACGGCACGTTCAAACGCGAGAACGCCCAGCGCCGCAATCAGTTGCCCGCCCCCGAAGCCGGCCGTTACCACCTGTATGTCTCGCTAGCTTGCCCATGGGCACACCGCACCCTGATCGTCCGCGCCCTCAAGGGCCTGGAACCACTGATCGATGTGTCGGTGGTCAGCTGGCTGATGCAGGACCATGGCTGGACCTTCGATCAGCAGCAAGGCTCCTCTGGTGACCACCTCGACGCCCTGCAGTATCTGCACCAACGCTATACCCAGGACGACCCACACTACACGGGCCGCGTGACAGTACCGGTGCTGTGGGACAAGCAAGCCAAGCGCATCGTCAACAACGAATCGTCGGAGATCATCCGCATCTTCAACAGCGCGTTCAACGAACTGACCGGCAATACGCTGGACCTCTACCCTGCGCCGCTGCGCCCGGCTATCGAGGCATTGAACGAGCGCATCTACCCGGCGGTGAACAACGGCGTATACCGCGCAGGCTTCGCCACCACGCAGGAGGCCTACGAGGCGGCGTTCGACGACGTATTCAACGAACTGGATTATCTGGAAGACCTGCTCAGCCGCAACCGCTACCTGGCAGGCGAGTACCTGACCGAAGCCGATGTGCGCCTGTTCACCACCCTGGTGCGCTTCGATGCGGTGTACCACGGCCACTTCAAGTGCAACCTGCGGCGCCTGAGCGATTACCACAACCTGTCAAACTGGCTGCGCGAGCTGTATCAATGGCCAGGCGTGGCGGGTACGGTGAACATGGAGCATATCCAGAAGCACTATTACATGAGCCACAAGACCATCAACCCGAACGGGATCGTGCCCAAAGGGCCGCTACAGGACTTCAGCCTGCCGCATGATCGGGAACGGTTGCCGGGCGAAGGGATCTGGCAGGCTTGAGACTGCCGGGGCGGCGTAGCAGCCCCGGCCGTTTCAGCTGTTCTGCGAACCTTCGAACCAGGCCAGCTTGTCACGCAACTGCACCACTTCCCCGACAATCACCAGGGTTGGCGCATGCACTTCATGCCGCGCCACCAAGTCCGGTAGGTCTGCCAGGGTGCCGGTGAACACCCGCTGATTACGCGTGGTCCCCTGCTGTACCAGCGCTGCCGGGGTACTGGCTGCGCGGCCATGGCGAATCAGCTCGGCACAGATGGTCGGCAAACCGACCAGGCCCATGTAGAACACCAGGGTTTGCGCCGGTGCCACCAGGTCGTCCCAAGGCAGGTTGCTGGTACCATCCTTCAGGTGCCCGGTCACGAAGCGTACCGACTGCGCATAATCACGGTGAGTCAGCGGAATCCCGCCATAGGCGGAACAGCCACTGGCCGCAGTAATGCCCGGCACCACCTGAAACGGAATGCCCTGCTCGGCGAGCTCTTCGATCTCTTCGCCACCGCGCCCGAAAATGAACGGGTCGCCGCCCTTCAGGCGCAATACTCGCTTGCCCTGCCGGGCCAGATCGACCAGCAGCCGGTTGATCTGGTCTTGCGGCACGGCATGGTCGGCACGGCGCTTGCCCACATAGATACGCTCGGCATCGCGCCGGCACATCTCGATGATTGCCGGTGCCACCAGGCGGTCGTACAGCACCACGTCGGCCTGCTGCATCAGGCGCAAGGCACGGAAGGTCAGCAGGTCCGGATCGCCCGGGCCAGCCCCCACCAGGTACACCTCACCGCCTTGCTGTACCGGCGCACCGTCCACCATCGCCTGCAGCAGGCGCTCGGCCTCGGCGCCCTGCCCGGCCAGCTGGCGTTCGGCGACCGGGCCCTGGAACACGGTTTCCCAGAAGCCACGGCGCTGGTTGACGTCCGGGTACAAGGACTTGACCTTGTGCCGGAACCGCGCTGCCAGGCCGGCCAGCTCGCCATAGGCCGATGGGATCCAGGCCTCGAGCTTGGCACGAATCAAGCGCGCCAGCACCGGCGCGTCACCGCCGCTGGAAACTGCAATCACCAGGGGCGAGCGGTCAACGATCGCCGGGAAAATCACCGTG
Source organism: Pseudomonas oryzicola (assembly GCF_014269185.2). NCBI lineage: Bacteria > Pseudomonadati > Pseudomonadota > Gammaproteobacteria > Pseudomonadales > Pseudomonadaceae > Pseudomonas > Pseudomonas oryzicola. The sequence goes on along the minus strand of NZ_JABWRZ020000001.1, from coordinate 2,197,435 downwards.
CACAGGGCCGGCGCATCCACCACATTGACTGGCAGACTGAGGGCCTGCGCGTCGGCCGACACCTGGGCATTGAGCCCAGTGTCGTCAGTGGCTGCGATCACCAGCAGGCAACCGACCAGGTCGGTTGCCTGATAGCCACGCACCAGCACCTCACCGCCACCTTCCCGGGCCAGCGCGGCCAATTGGCCGTCGACCTCCGGCGCCACCACGCGCAGCGCGGCACCGGCATCGGCCAGCAGGCGCGCCTTGCGCAGGGCGATCTCGCCACCGCCGACGACCAGCACGCGGCCGCCCTGCAGCTTGTGGAACAGCGGCAGGTAATCCATTTAGCGGATGACCTCGACGCCGCCCATGTACGGCTTCAGCACCTCTGGTACGCGGATCGAACCGTCCGCCTGCTGGTAGTTTTCCAGCACGGCGACCAAGGTACGCCCCACCGCCAGGCCGGAGCCATTGAGGGTGTGCACCAGCTCTGGTTTGCCGGTTTCCGGGTTGCGCCAGCGGGCCTGCATGCGGCGCGCCTGGAAATCGCCGCAGTTGGAGCACGAGCTGATTTCACGGTACTTGTCCTGGCTCGGCACCCACACTTCCAGGTCGTAGGTTTTCACTGCGCCAAAGCCCATGTCGCCGGTGCACAGGGCCAGCACGCGGTATGGCAACTCCAGCAGCTGCAGTACGCGCTCGGCGTTGGCGGTCAGGCCTTCCAGGGCTTCCATCGACTTGGACGGTTCGACGACTTGCACCATCTCGACCTTGTCGAACTGGTGCTGGCGGATCATGCCGCGGGTGTCGCGGCCGGAAGCACCGGCTTCGCTGCGGAAGCACGGGGTGTGGGCCACCAGCTTCAGCGGCAGTTGCCTGGCATCGAGGATTTCACCCGCCACCAGGTTGGTCAGCGACACTTCGGCGGTCGGAATCAGGTAGAAGTCAGCCTCGCCTTCGCGGCTGATCTTGAACAGGTCTTCCTCGAACTTCGGCAGCTGGCCGGTACCCTGCAGGGCCGGAGCTTGCACCAGGTACGGGGTGTAGTGCTCCTCGTAACCGTGCTCACCGGTGTGCAGGTTGATCATGAACTGCGCCAGGGCGCGGTGCAGGCGGGCGATCGGCCCGCGCAGCACGGCAAAGCGGGCGCCAGACAGTTTGGCGGCGGCTTCGAAGTCCAGGCCACCGCTGATTTCGCCGAGGGCGACGTGGTCCTTGATTTCGAAGTCGAAGTTTCTTGGCGTGCCCCAGCGGCGCACTTCGACGTTGTCGTCTTCGCTGGCACCGACCGGTACGCTGGCGTCCGGCAGGTTGGGGATGGTCAGCAGGATGCCGTCCAGTTCGGCCTGGATGCCATCCAGCTCGGCTTTGCCGGCCGCCAGTTCGTTGGCCATGCGCTCGACATCGGCCATCAGCGGCGCAATGTCTTCGCCCTTGGCCTTGGCCTGGCCGATGGACTTGGAACGGGCATTACGCTCGGCCTGCAGTTGCTCGGTGCGGGTCTGCACCGCCTTGCGGCGCTCTTCCAGTGATTCGATGCGCGCGACATCCAGGCTGAAGCCACGGGAGGCCAGGCGATCCGCCACTTCCTGAAGTTGGCCGCGTAACAGTTTGGAATCGAGCATATCGTTCTCTCGTTATGTGTAGGTGTTGGTTCAGAATCGGGTCAGGGACAGGCCGGCCCAGGTCGCGAGCAGCCCGCCCACCACGCTGATAGCGGTATAGCCCAGCGCCAGCGGCACTTGCCCGCTTTCCAGCAGGCGTACGGTATCCAGCGACAGGGAGGAAAACGTCGTCAGGCCGCCCAGAAAGCCGACGATCAGCCCGGCGCGCAGCTCGATCGGCACCATCGGCTTGTGCAGGAACAGGCCATACAGCAGGCCGATCAGCAGGCAGCCAACCAGGTTGACCGCCAGCGTACCGAGATAGAAGTGCCGTGGCCAGTGGGCAACCACCCAGTTGGAGGTGGCAAAGCGCAACAAGGTACCGGCAATACCGCCCGCACTGACGGCGGCAATCAAGGCAATCACGGCTTTCTCCGCTGTCTGGGGCTGCTGCGGTCGAGGTCGGCCAGGTGGCGCAGCTTCTCGCCAATTTTCAGTTCCAGGCCTCGCGGCACTGGCTGGTAGTACTGGCGCGGTTCGAGCGCTTCGGGGAAGTAGTCCTCTCCGGCGGCGTAGGCGTCGGGCTCGTCATGGGCATAGCGGTACTCGTCACCGTAGCCCAGTTGCTTCATCAGTTTGGTCGGCGCGTTGCGCAGGTGCAGCGGCACTTCCAGCGAACCATGCTCGGCGGCCTCGCGCAGGGCGGCCTTGAAGCCCACATACACCGCATTGCTCTTCGGCGCGCAGGCGATGTAGGTGATGGCCTGGGCCACCGCCAGCTCGCCCTCGGGGCTACCCAGGCGCTCCTGCACATCCCAGGCCGCCAGGCACAGGCTGAGCGCGCGCGGGTCGGCATTGCCGATGTCTTCGCTGGCCATGCGTACCACACGGCGGGCGATGTACAGCGGGTCGCAGCCACCGTCGAGCATGCGCGCGAACCAGTACAGCGCAGCGTCCGGGTTGGAGCCGCGCACCGATTTGTGCAGCGCGGAAATCTGGTCGTAGAACGCCTCGCCGCCCTTGTCGAAGCGCCGGCGGCTGTCGCCGAGCAGGCTTTGTAGCAGCTCGACGCCGATTTCGCCGCCATCCTCGGCCAGGTCCGAAGCGTTTTCCAGGAAGTTGAGCATGCGCCGGCCATCGCCATCGGCAGCGGCCATCAGCATCTTGAAGGCGTCCTCGCCAACGCGCAGGTTGCGCTTGCCCAGGCCGCGTTCTTCGGTCAGGGCGCGGTTGACCAGCTTGCGCAGCGCCGCCTCGTCCAGGCTCTTGAGCACGTACACCCGCGCCCGTGACAGCAGCGCGTTGTTCAGCTCGAACGACGGGTTTTCGGTGGTGGCGCCAATGAACAGCAGGGTGCCGTCTTCCACGTACGGCAAGAAGGCGTCCTGCTGCGACTTGTTGAAGCGGTGCACTTCGTCGACGAACAGGATGGTACGGCGGCCGTACTGGCCAGCCTGCTGCTTGGCCACCTCGACCGCCTGGCGAATCTCCTTCACCCCGGCCAGCACTGCCGATACCGTTTCGAAGTGCGCATCGCAGAACTGTGCCAGCAACCGCGCCAGGGTGGTCTTGCCCACCCCTGGCGGCCCCCAGAAGATCATCGAATGCAGCGCACCCTGCTCCAGCGCTTCGCGCAGCGGTTTGCCGCGCGCCAGCAGATGCTCCTGGCCGACGTACTCGTCCAGGTTGGACGGGCGCAGGCGGGCCGCCAGGGGCTGGGCGACGGGTTCGCTTCGAAACAGGTCCATGGCGGGCTCTGGTTACTCCTTGATGATGTCCGCGCCTTCAGGGACGTCGAACTTGAACTTGCTGTCCGGCACCGCCTGGTTGGCTTTCACGCCATTGAACAGGATATTGGTGCGCTGGCCGACGCTGTCGATCAGCTGCATGTCGTTGATCAGGCCCTTGCGGAACGACACGCGCAGCGAGTCGAACAGGGTGTCCTTGGTCTTCGGCTTGAGGGTGAAGTCCATCACTTCACCCTGCTCCTTCGAGGTGATATCGAAGCTCTGGCTGATCTTCGACACGTCACCGGACAGCAGCAGCGCCGGCGTCTGGTTCAGGCGCACGTCGAGCTTCTTGATGGTGGCCTGCTCCAGGTCGGGGTCCCACAGGGTGACGTTCTTGCCGTCAGACACCACCACCTGCTCCTGTGGGGCATCGGTGTGCCAGTAGAACAGGCCCGGGCGCTTGACCGTCATCTTGCCCGACGTTTCCTGCAGGCTGGTGCCACCGGCGTCCAGGGTCAGCTGGGAAAAGTTGGCCTCGATGGTCTGCGACTTTTCCAGCAGTTGGGTCAGGCGCTGTACATCTTGCTCACCGGCATAGGCCGTAACCGTGCCCAGGGTCAGGGCAGAAACCAACAGCATGCGAATCGCGCGCATGGGAATCCTCATCGAGCATTGAAATAGGCCGGGCACCACCGTTGGCGCCCGGCAAGGTGTTCATCAGTCGCGCGGGCCACCCGGGGCAATCACTTCCCGCGAGCCGTTGCTGTTCATGGGGGTGACCACGCCGGCCATTTCCATGGCTTCGATCATGCGGGCGGCGCGGTTGTAGCCGATCTTCAGTTTGCGCTGCACGGCCGAGATGGACGCGCGGCGGCTTTCCAGCACGAACTGCACGGCCTCATCATACAGGGCGTCACTTTCCGAATCATCGCCATCGCCGCCACCGCTGCCGCTGCCTTCGAAGCCGCTGCCGGCCTCTTCGACGCCGTTGAGGATGTCGTCGTTGTAGTCCGGGGCGCCGCGCAGCTTCCACGCTTCCACCACACGGTGCACCTCGTCGTCGGAGACGAACGCGCCGTGCACACGAATCGGCAGGCTGGTACCCGGTGGCATGTACAGCATGTCACCATGGCCCAGCAGCTGTTCGGCCCCCCCCTGGTCGATGATGGTCCGCGAGTCGATCTTGCTCGACACCTGGAACGCCATGCGGGTCGGGATGTTGGCCTTGATCAGGCCGGTGATCACGTCCACCGAGGGGCGCTGGGTGGCGAGGATCAGGTGGATACCGGCCGCTCGCGCCTTCTGCGCGATACGGGCGATCAGCTCTTCGACCTTCTTGCCGACGATCATCATCATGTCGGCGAACTCGTCGACGATCACCACGATGGTCGGCAAGGTCTTCAGCGCCGGCGGCTCGTCGTCCATGCTCTCGCGGCGGTACAGCGGGTCATGGATGATTTCGCCGGCTTCCTGGGCGTCCTTGATCTTGCGGTTGAAGCCGGCCAGGTTACGCACGCCCATGGCCGCCATCAGCTTGTAGCGCCGCTCCATCTCGGCCACGCTCCAGCGCAGGGCGTTGGCGGCGTCCTTCATGTCGGTGACCACCGGGCACAGCAGGTGCGGGATGCCTTCGTAGATCGACAGTTCGAGCATCTTCGGGTCGATCATGATCAGCCGCGCGTCTTCCGGGCTGGACTTGAACAGGATCGACAGGATCATCGCGTTCACGCCCACCGACTTGCCGGAACCGGTGGTACCGGCCACCAGCAGGTGCGGCATCTTGGCCAGGTCGGTGATCACCGGCTTGCCACCGATGTCGTGGCCCAGGGCCAGGGTGACCGGCGATTTCTGCTCGTCGTACTGCGGCGTGGCCAGCACTTCGGAGAAGCGCACCATCTGCCGGTTTTCGTTGGGGATCTCGATACCCACGGTGGTCTTGCCGGGGATGACCTCGACCACCCGCACGCTGGTCACTGCCAGCGAGCGCGCCAGGTCCTTGGCCAGGTTGGCGATGCGGCTGACCTTCACACCAGCGGCCGGCTGGATCTCGTAACGGGTGATCACCGGGCCCGGGTGGATCGAGTCCACCGCCACTTCCACACCGAATTCCTTGAGCTTGATTTCCAGCAACTGGCCGACACCGGCGAGCGACTCTGGCGAATACTCGATCTTCTTCTGTTCGGCCGGGTCGAGGATGGAAATGGACGGCAAGGTGCCTTCCACGGCGCTGTCGATGAACAGCGGCGCCTGCTTCTCCTTCATCACCCGCTTGCTCGGTTCCGGTGCCCTGGCGGCAGACGGAGGCACGATGGGCGGGGCCGCCGGTTGTTCACGCTGCACCATTGGCTCGCGTGGCACTACCGGCTCGCGCGGTGCAATGGCCTCGCGTGGCAACACAGGCTCGCGCGCCAGGGTAGGCTCGCGTGGCTCAACCGGTTGCGCGGCGGCTTCCTCACGCTTGAACAGGCGCTCGCGCAGCGCCGGCCGGGCCGGTTGCTCGGGTTTCTCGGCAGGCACCGGCGCGGCCTTGAATACCGGTTCGTCCTCGCGCAGTTGCGCCTCCAGGCGCTTGCGCTCGTTGCGGGCTTCCCACCAACGGGTGGCAGCGCCTTGCATCAGCTCGAACAGATCGAGGGTGATCTTGCCGGTCAGGTCCATCACCTTGAACCAGGACAGGTCGGTGAACACCGTCAGGCCGAACAGGAACAGGGCAATGAACATCAACGTGCTGCCCTGCACGTTCAGCAGGTTGCGCGCCAGGTCACCCAGGCTCTCGCCCAGCGCGCCTCCGGCCGAGAACGGCATGCTCGCCGGCGGATGGAAATGGATATGCGCCAGCGCCGCACCGGACAGCACCAGGAACACCAGGCCGATCAGCCGCCAGGAGAACAACCAGCCGCTCCAGTCCCAGGGCTGGTGGCGTTCGCGGAAGATCTGCCAGGTCTTGATCGCCAGCAGCAGCGGGAAGATATAGGCGAAGTAGCCCAGCACCATGAACAGGATGTCGGCGAAGTAGGCACCGGCACGCCCGGCGGCGTTCTGCACCTGGTCGACATTGCTGGTGTGGCTGAAGCCCGGGTCCGAGGTGTCGTAGGTGAGCAGCGCCATCCACAGGTACAGGCACAGGGCGCCGACAGCGATCAGCGCACCTTCCTTGAGGCGATAATGCAGCTGCTGCCGCCACAGGGGCACGGGCAAGGGAGCTGGGGTTGCGGTGGATTTCTTCAAAACGCGTCTATTCCTGCGCGTGCTGCGCGTCCAATAGTGATCGGCCGGCGGTGCGGCCAATGAACCACTACTTTTAACATTACTGCCCGCCGGCCGCCATGGCGGGACGCCGTATGGGGGTGTGGCCGGGAGCGACTTTCATATAGCTGCAATTTGAGCACGCATTCTCTTCTGTGACAAAGGCTTATGCTGTGTTTTTGCACAGGTGTGACAGCAAATGTAGCGGATGGTGCCGGTGCTTTGCTGAATGTGTAGGAAATTGCCTTTTTTTCATCAACCGTGCCGGTCTCCTCGCGAGCGTGCCCGCGTGGAAGCCAAAGAGATTGACCCTGCTTTCCACCCAAGCCATGCTGCCCTCTCCCCTCCCCCACCGCACGATAGACCATGCTCACCTGGCTGACCCGCGACTCGCTGACCTTCCCACCCCTGGAAAAAGCCCTGCACGAGCCCAACGGCCTGCTTGCCGCCGGCGGCGACCTGAGCCCCGAGCGCCTGGTCCAGGCATATCGCCATGGCTGCTTCCCGTGGTACCAGGACGGCCAGCCGATCCTCTGGTGGTCACCCGACCCACGCACCGTGCTGTTTCCGGACCAGCTGCACGTATCGCGGTCGCTGGCCAAGCTGCTGCGCCAGGGCCGCTACCAGGTCAGCTTCGACACAGACTTCGCCGCCGTGATTGCGGCCTGCGCGGCCCCCCGCGACTATGCCGATGGCACCTGGATCACCGACACCATGCGTGCCGCCTATTGCGAGCTGCACCGACGCGGCATCGCCCATTCGGTGGAGGTGCGCCAGGACGGTGAACTGGTCGGCGGCCTGTACGGCCTGGCCATAGGCCAGCTGTTCTTCGGCGAATCGATGTTCAGCCGTGCCGACAATGCCTCCAAGGTCGGCTTCGTGACCTTGGTCAACCACCTGCGCCAGGCCGGTTTCGTCCTCATCGATTGCCAGATGCCGACCAACCACCTGCACAGCCTGGGCGCCCAGGCCATCAGCCGCGCCGAGTTCGCCGGCTACCTGGCCCGCCACCTCGACCAGCCCAATAGCGCCACCTGGGTTCCCTAGGCGAGTTCCCATAGCTGGCATACACTTAAAGCAAAGTCTCACCGAGGGGGGTTGATCATGACAGAGTTGGCGCGGTTGAAGTTCTATGCCACTCAACCCCACTCCTGCAGCTACCTGCCCGACGAACAGGCCACCACGCTGTTCCTCGACCCCAGCCAGCCGATGGACGTGCATGTGTACGCCGATTTGTCGGAGATGGGCTTTCGTCGCAGCGGCGACCACCTGTACCGCCCGCACTGCCAGAACTGCAATGCCTGCGTACCGGCACGCATCCCCGCGGCGCGCTTCATCCCCAACCGCCAGCAACGGCGCATCCTCAAGCGCAATGCCGACCTGACCGTGACCGCGGCACGCCCGGCGTTCAAGGAAGAGTACTTCGACCTGTACCGGCGCTATATCGAAACGCGCCATGCCGATGGTGACATGTACCCGCCCAGCCGTGACCAGTTTTCCACGTTCCTGGTACGTGACCTGCCGTTCTGCTGGTTCTACGAATTCCGCCTGGAAGGCCGCCTGATGGCGGTGGCCGTGTGCGACCTGCTGCCCAACGGCCTGTCGGCGGTGTACACCTTCTACGAGCCGGAAGAAGAGCGCCGCAGCCTTGGCCGCTTCGCCATCCTGTGGCAGATCACCGAAGCCCTGCGCCAGGACCTGGAGGCGGTGTACCTGGGTTACTGGATCAAGAACTGCAAGAAAATGAACTACAAGACGCAATATCGGCCCATCGAACTGCTGATCAACCAACGCTGGGTCACCCTCAACTGAAAGGCATTGGCTTGACACACAATTTTCGGGCATAATCCACGCCACTTTTTTGCCCGGTGCGGTTATGCGTCGGGCCAACACTGGATCCGAGGGCTCTACTGCATGTCGAAAGAAGACAGCTTCGAAATGGAAGGTACTGTCGTCGACACCCTGCCCAACACCATGTTCCGCGTGGAGTTGGAAAACGGGCACGTCGTAACCGCGCACATCTCCGGAAAGATGCGCAAGAACTACATCCGTATTCTCACTGGCGACAAGGTCCGCGTCGAACTGACGCCGTACGACCTGAGCAAGGGCCGCATCACCTACCGTGCGCGCTAAGCTCAAGCCATGAAAAAGCCCGGCCATGTGCCGGGCTTTTTTGTGCCTGCCAAAACCGCGTCACGGCCATAGCGGCTGAAGCCGCCCCTACAAGCGGATCACCCCCGCAGGAGCGGCTTCAGCCGCGATGGGCCGCAACGCGGCCCCACTGTCACGCCACCTCGGCCGTGGTTTCGAAGTCGAACACCAGTTCGCCATCGCGCAGGTCGACGTGCACCACGCCGCCATGCTCGGCCAGCTCGCCAAACAGGATCTCCTCGGCCAGCGGCCGCTTGATCTTGTCCTGGATCAGCCGCGCCATCGGCCGTGCGCCCATCTGCACGTCGTAGCCCGAGGCCGCCAGCCAGCCGCGCGCAGCATCGCTGACTTCCAGCAGTACCCGCTTGTCTTCCAGCTGCGCCTGCAGTTCGATGAGAAACTTGTCGACGATGCTCTTGATCGTCTCGTGGCTCAGGCGGCCGAACTGGATGATGGTGTCCAGGCGGTTACGGAACTCCGGCGTGAAGCTCTTGCGAATGACTTCCATGGCATCGGACGCGTGGTCCTGATGAGTGAAGCCGATCGAGGCCCGCGCGGCAGTTTCGGCACCGGCGTTGGTGGTCATGATCAGGATCACGTTACGGAAGTCGGCCTTGCGCCCGTTGTTGTCGGTCAGGGTACCGTGGTCCATCACCTGCAGCAGCAGGTTGAAGACTTCCGGGTGGGCCTTCTCGATTTCGTCGAGCAGCAATACGCAGTGCGGCTGCTTGGTGATCGCCTCGGTCAGCAAACCACCCTGGTCGAAGCCAACATAACCGGGCGGCGCACCGATCAGGCGCGACACAGTGTGGCGCTCCATGTATTCGGACATGTCGAAGCGTACCAGCTCCACGCCCAGGGCCTTGGCCAGCTGCCGCGCTGCTTCGGTCTTGCCGACGCCGGTCGGGCCGGCGAACAGGAACGAACCGACCGGCTTGTCTGGCGACTTGAGGCCGGCACGCGACAGCTTGATGGCGGTGGCCAGCGAATCGATGGCCGCATCCTGGCCGAACACGGTCAGCTTCAGGTCGCGTTCGAGGTTGCGCAGCAGCTCCTTGTCGGAACTGGTGACGTGTTTTGGCGGAATCCGCGCGATCTTGGCGACGATGTCCTCGACCTGCGGCACGTCGATGCGCTTGACGCGGTTGGCCTCCGGCTGCAGGCGCTGGTAGGCACCGGCTTCATCGATGACGTCGATGGCCTTGTCCGGCATGTGCCGGTCATTGATATAGCGCGAAGCCAGTTCGGCGGCGGCGCGCAGGGCCTCGTCGCTGTACTCGATGTTGTGATGGCTTTCGAAGCGCCCTTTCAGGCCGCGCAGGATGCCCACGGTGTCTTCCACCGACGGCTCGCTGACATCGACCTTCTGGAAGCGCCGCGCCAGGGCGCGGTCTTTCTCGAAGATGCCACGGAACTCCTGGAACGTGGTCGAACCGATGCAGCGGATTTCCCCGGACGACAGCAGCGGCTTGAGCAGGTTGGACGCATCCATCACCCCGCCCGATGCCGCACCGGCACCGATGATGGTGTGGATCTCGTCGATGAACAGGATCGCCTGCGGGCGCTTGCGCAGCTCGCCCAGCAATGCCTTGAAGCGCTTCTCGAAGTCGCCACGGTATTTGGTACCGGCCAGCAGCGCCCCCAGGTCCAGGGAGTACACCACGCTCTGTGCCAGCAGGTCGGGCACCTGGCCATCGACGATACGCTTGGCCAGGCCTTCGGCGATGGCAGTCTTGCCCACGCCAGCTTCACCCACCAGCAGCGGGTTGTTCTTGCGCCGGCGCGCAAGGATCTGCGCCACGCGCTCCACTTCCTGCTCGCGACCGACCAGCGGATCGATACGGCCGGCACGGGCCAGTTCGTTCAGGTTGCTGGCATAGGCATCCAGCGGATTGCTCGAAGAGGCGGTATCGCCACCCTCATCGTCCTGCATTTCCTGGTCGTTTTCGGAATGCGAACCATGGCCCGGCACCTTGGAGATGCCGTGGGCGATATAGTTGACCACGTCGATGCGGGCCACGCTCTGCTGCTTGAGCAGGAACACGGCCTGGCTTTCCTGTTCGCTGAAGATCGCCACCAGCACGTTGGCGCCGGTGACTTCACGCTTGCCGGAGCTTTGCACGTGGAACACGGCACGCTGCAGCACGCGCTGGAAGCCCAGGGTCGGCTGGGTCTCGCGGTCTTCGTCGTTGACCGGAATCAGTGGCGTGGTGGAATCGATGAACTCTTGCAGGTCGTGCTTGAGCTTGTCGAGATTGGCGCCACAGGCGCGCAGAACGGTCGCGGCAGCCTCATTGTCAAGGAGTGCCAGCAGCAGATGCTCGACGGTCATGAACTCATGACGCTTCGAACGGGCCTCCTTGAAGGCAAGATTGAGGGTGACTTCGAGCTCGCGGTTTAACATAGCTTCACCTCATACCCAAGTGGTCGGCGATTAACCGTCCTTCTCGATTTCACAGAGTAGCGGATGCTGGCTTTCCCTGGCGTATTGGTTGACCTGCATAGCCTTTGTTTCGGCGATGTCACGGGTAAACAATCCGCACACTGCCCGCCCTTCGGTATGGACGGTCAGCATGATCTTGGTCGCCAGCTCGCGGTTCAGATTGAAGAACGTCTCGAGCACTTCGACGACGAAATCCATCGGCGTGTAGTCATCGTTGAACAAAACCACCTTGTACATCGGTGGCGCCTGCAGGATCGGCTTGGCTTCCTGAACCGCAAGACCTGAGCCGTCGTCCTCATTCGATTGCGGGCGATCCTGATTGAATGTTAGTCGAATCTCACTAGGTGCATGCATGGAAAGAATTTCATCATGAGCGACAGGTTAAGGTTGTGGGTTGACTGCAAAAGCCGCCACCGGAGCACGCGCCGCGTGACCTTGACTAACGGCAAAACGGTGTTACAAACAATAAGAACCCACCGTGGTCGATAAAGATCCGCGCAGTCAACCAGATTTTTCGCAAGGTTCGTATGCGGATGAAGTGGATGATACTCCAGTGATGGAGTCCTTTGCAGAGGGACATAGGGATGGCAAGCGGTAAAGTCAAGTGGTTCAACAATGCCAAGGGCTATGGGTTCATCAATGAAGAGGGCAAGACCGAAGACTTGTTCGCTCATTATTCGGCCATCCAGATGGACGGTTACAAAACCCTGAAGGCCGGCCAGGCGGTGAGTTTCGAGATCGTCCAGGGCCCCAAAGGCCTGCACGCGGTGAATATCAGCAGCAAAGCCCCCAGCTTCTCCGCCGCCAGCGCCCATTCAGCCGGCAGCCCTGCCGACGCCTGAGGCCAAGTCGCCTGCCGGCAGGCAAAAAAACCGGCCGCCTCCTCGACGGAAGCGGCCGGTTTTGCGTTGCCTCACATATGCTTGATCATTTCAGCGCCAAAACCTGAACTGCTGACCAGGGTGGCACCCTCCATCAACCGCTCGAAGTCGTAGGTCACCGTCTTGGCGGCTATCGCGCCATTGGTGCCCTTGATGATCAGGTCGGCGGCCTCGGTCCAGCCCATGTGCCGCAGCATCATTTCTGCCGAGAGGATCACCGACCCCGGGTTGACCTTGTCCTGCCCGGCATACTTGGGCGCGGTGCCATGGGTAGCCTCGAACATGGCTACCGTGTCGGACAGGTTGGCCCCCGGCGCGATGCCGATCCCGCCCACCTCTGCCGCCAGGGCGTCGGACAGGTAGTCACCGTTGAGGTTGAGCGTGGCGATCACGTCGTATTCGGCCGGGCGCAACAGGATCTGCTGCAGCATGGCGTCGGCGATGGCGTCCTTGACGATGACCTCGCGCCCGCTCTTGGGGTTCCTGAACTTCATCCACGGGCCGCCATCGAGCAATTCGGCACCGAACTCGTCACGCGCCACTTCGTAGCCCCAGTCCTTGAAGGCGCCTTCGGTGAATTTCATGATATTGCCCTTGTGCACCAGGGTCAGCGATTCGCGGTCGTTGTCCACCACGTACTGCAAGGCCTTGCGCACCAGGCGCTTGGTCCCCTCGCGGGATACCGGCTTGACGCCGATACCGCAGTCCTGGTCGAAGCGGATCTTGGTGACGCCCATTTCTTCCTTAAGGAACTTGATCACCTTGTTCGCCTCGGGCGAACCGGCCTTCCACTCGATGCCGGCATAGATGTCCTCGGAGTTCTCGCGGAAGATCACCATGTCGACGTCGCCAGGCTTCTTCACCGGGCTTGGCACGCCCTGGAACCACAGCACCGGGCGCAGGCACACGTACAGGTCGAGTTGCTGGCGCAAGGCCACGTTGAGCGAACGGATACCGCCCCCCACCGGCGTGGTCAGCGGCCCTTTGATCGACACCACGTAATCACGCACGGCATCGAGGGTTTCCTGCGGCAACCAGGTGTCCTGGTCGTACACCTGGGTGGCCTTTTCACCCGCGTACACCTCCATCCAGGCGATCTTGCGCTTGCCGCCATAGGCCTTCTGCACGGCGGCATCGACCACCTTGATCATGACCGGCGAGACATCCACGCCGATGCCGTCGCCTTCGATATAGGGAATGATCGGATTGTCAGGCACGTTGAGCGAATGGTCGGCATTGACGGTGATCTTGGCGCCGTCGGTCGGAACCTTGATTTTCTGGTATCCCATGCTTGCACTACTCCGCTGTCGGGTATGTGTGTTTGGTCATCTGCGATCCAATGAGACTAAACCACATCTGCCGTCGTGCAAGGCATGCGACAACCGACCACATTGCGGGTACGTCTTTGGTCTTATAAATGGGCCGATATCACTTGGCCTTGCTGATTAGCCCGAATGGTTTGGTATACTGCGCCGCGACCGAAGGGTCATCGGGGCGATCCCTTGGAAAAATGCGGACCGCCCTCGGCCATGAACGGCCAATAAGCCTGGGCTGTTACCGCAGTTCAGCACTTGACGCTCGACTGATGCATCCACCATCACCGCTCGCAGCCTCTCGACTTTCCGCTCATGGCGCTGCCAGGGCGATGCGCCTACCCTGCGCACCACGAGACTCGAGCACGCTCAGCACACAGAGAGTTAACCCGCATGCCCACCCGTTCCAAGATCATCTATACCTTCACCGACGAAGCCCCCGCCCTCGCCACCTACTCGCTGCTGCCGATCATCGAAGCCTTCACCGCTTCGGCTGACATCGCCGTCGAAACCCGCGACATCTCCCTGGCCGGCCGTATCCTCGCCGCCTTCCCGGAGCAACTGGGCGCAGAGAAGCAAGTAGGCGATCACCTGGCGGAACTGGGCCAGCTGGCTACCACCCCCGAAGCCAACATCATCAAGCTGCCGAACATCAGCGCCTCGGTACCGCAGCTGAAAGCCGCGATCAAGGAACTGCAAGCCAAGGGCTTCAACATCCCTGACTATGCCGACGAGCCGGCCACCGCGGAAGAGAAAGAATCCCGCGCCCGCTACGACCGCATCAAAGGCTCCGCCGTGAACCCGGTACTGCGCGAAGGCAACTCCGACCGCCGCGCACCACTGTCGGTGAAGAACTACGCGCGCAAGCACCCGCACAAGATGGGTGCCTGGGCTGCCGACTCCAAGTCGCACGTTGCCCACATGACCCAAGGCGACTTCTACGGCAGCGAGAAAGCCGCGCTGATCGAAGCCGACGACACCCTGCGCATCGAACTGGTCGGCAAAGACGGCAGCACCACCGTGCTGAAGGAAAAGACCGCTGTCAAAGCCGCTGAAGTCATCGACTGCGCCACCATGAGCCGCAAGGCCCTGAAAGCCTTCATCGCCGAGCAGATCGCCGATGCCAAGGCCTCCGGCGTACTGCTCTCGGTGCACCTGAAAGCCACCATGATGAAGGTCTCCGACCCGATCATGTTCGGCGTCATCGTCGAAGAGTTCTACAACGACGTGCTGGCCAAGCACGCCGCTGCGCTGGCCGAAGTAGGCTTCAACGCCAACAACGGCATCGGCGACCTGTACGCCCGCATCAAGGACCTGCCAGTCGAGAAGCAGGCCGAGATCGAAGCCGACATCCAGGCCCTGTACGCCCAGCGCCCGGCCCTGGCCATGGTCAACTCCGACAAGGGCATCACCAACCTGCACGTGCCGAGCGACGTCATCGTCGACGCCTCGATGCCAGCCATGATCCGTGATTCGGGCAAGATGTGGAACGCCGCTGGCGAACTGCAGGACGCCAAGGCGATCATCCCGGACCGCTGCTACGCCGGCATCTACCAGGCCACCATCGAAGACTGCAAGGCCAACGGTGCCTTCGACCCGACCACCATGGGCAGCGTGCCGAACGTTGGCCTGATGGCACAGAAGGCCGAAGAGTACGGTTCCCACGACAAGACCTTCCAGATCAAGGCCGACGGCGTTGTTCGCGTGGTCGACAGCAAAGGCAAGGTCGTGCTCGAGCAGAACGTCGAAGCCGGTGACATCTTCCGCATGTGCCAGGTCAAGGACGCCCCGATCCAGGACTGGGTCAAGCTCGCCGTCAACCGTGCCCGCCTGAGCAACACCCCGGCAGTGTTCTGGCTGGACCCGGCCCGCGCCCACGACGGCGTGATGATCGAGAAGGTGCAGAAGTACCTGAAGGATCACGACACTTCCGGCCTGGACATCCGCATCCTGGCCCCGGTCGACGCCATCAAGTTCTCCCTGGCGCGCATTCGCGAAGGCAAGGACACCATCTCGGTGACCGGCAACGTGCTGCGCGACTACCTGACCGACCTGTTCCCGATCATGGAACTGGGCACCAGCGCCAAGATGCTGTCGATCGTGCCGCTGATGAACGGCGGTGGCCTGTTCGAAACCGGCGCCGGCGGTTCGGCACCGAAGCACGTGCAGCAGCTGGTGGAAGAGAACTTCCTGCGTTGGGACTCGCTGGGTGAATTCCTGGCCCTGGCCGCTTCCCTGGAGCACCTGGGCAACACCTACGACAACCCGCGCGCCAAAGTGCTGGCCAACACCCTGGACCAGGCCACCGGCAAGTTCCTCGACACCAACAAGTCGCCTTCGCGCAAAGTCGGTGGTATCGACAACCGTGGCAGCCACTTCTACCTGACCCTGTACTGGGCCCAGGCCCTGGCTGCGCAGAACGACGACGCTGCCCTGCAGGCGCGCTTCGCGCCACTGGCCAAGACCCTGACCGAGAACGAGGAGACCATCGTCGCCGAGCTCAACGCCGTCCAGGGCAAGCCGGCCGACATCGGCGGCTACTACGCCCCGGATGCCGAGCTGACCGCCAAGGTGATGCGCCCAAGCCAGACCCTGAACAGCGCCATTGCCGCCCTGTAAGGTTCGCTTGATGTAAATGCACAAACCCCGGCCACGCACCGGGGTTTGTGCTTTCTGGATAAACGATTTCTGGCTGCCCGCGCGGACCCTGTGGGAGCGGGTTCACCCGCGAATGCGATGGCGAAGCCACTGAAGCATTCGCGGGTAAACCCGCTCCCACATGGGCTGCGCAGGCCTTTAAGGAGCTGTTCATGACCTGGCAACCCCACATCACCGTCGCCACCATCGTCGAACGCGAAGGCAAGTTCCTCTTCGTCGAAGAATTCAAAGCCAACCAGCACGTCTTCAACCAACCCGCCGGCCACCTCGAACCCAACGAGACCCTGTCCCAGGCCGCCCTGCGCGAAACCCTGGAAGAAACCGCCTGGGAAGTCGAGCTCACCGGCGTGGTCGGCATCTACCTATACACCGCCCCGAGCAACGGCGTGACCTACCAGCGCATCTGCTTCGCCGCCCGCCCCGTGCGCCACCACGCAGACCTGGCCCTGGACAGCGACATCGTCCGCGCCGTATGGCTGACCCGCGAGCAACTGCTGGCCGACCCGGCCCGCTGGCGCAGCGAACTGGTACCGCGCTGCCTCGACGACTACCTCAAAGGCCCGCTGCACAGCCTCGACCTGCTGCGCGACTGACGTGGCGCCGCGGGTTTGATAGAATCGGCACTTTTCCCCCCTTGATACACACCGGTAACCATGACCAGCCCAGCACTCAAAGACCCCGCCAAGACCCGCGTCATCGTCGGCATGTCCGGCGGCGTGGACTCTTCCGTCTCCGCCCTTCTGCTTATGGAGCAGGGCTACCAGGTGGAAGGGCTGTTCATGAAGAACTGGGAAGAAGACGACGGCACCGAATACTGCACCGCCCGTGAAGACCTGGCCGATGCCCAGGCCGTGTGCGACCGCATCGGCATCAAGCTGCACACCGCCAACTTCGCCGCCGAATACTGGGACAACGTGTTCGAGCATTTCCTCGAGGAATACAAGGCTGGCCGCACGCCCAACCCGGACATCCTCTGCAACCGTGAAATCAAGTTCAAGGCGTTCCTCGACTATGCCCTGTCGCTCGGTGCCGACCTGATCGCCACCGGCCACTATGTGCGCCGCCGCGACACCGGCGAACTCACCGAACTGCTCAAGGGCCTGGACCCGAACAAGGACCAGAGCTACTTCCTGCACGCCGTCGGCGGCAAGGAAATCGCCCGTACCCTGTTCCCGGTCGGCGAACTGGAAAAGCCCGAAGTGCGCGCCATCGCCGAAAAGCACGGCCTGGCCACCGCCAAGAAGAAGGATTCCACCGGCATCTGCTTCATCGGCGAACGCCGCTTCAGCGACTTCCTCAAGCAGTACCTGCCGGCCCAGCCGGGCAACATCGAGACCACTGACGGCGAAGTGATCGGCCGTCACCACGGCCTGATGTACCACACCATCGGCCAGCGCCAGGGCCTGGGCATCGGCGGCCTGAAGGATGCCGGTGACGAGCCGTGGTACGTGCTGCACAAGGACCTGGCGCGCAACGTGCTGGTGGTCGGCCAGGGCAACGACCACCCCTGGTTGTTCTCGCGGGCCCTGCTGGCCTCGGAAATCTTCTGGGTCAACCCCATCGACCTCGGCAGCCCGCGGCAGCTCACCGCCAAGGTTCGCTACCGCCAGGGCGACCAGCGCTGCACCCTGGAGCGCACCGCAGGCGGTTACCGCGCCGTGTTCGACGAACCGCAGCGCGCCGTCACGCCTGGCCAGTCGGTGGTGTTCTACGATGGCGAGGTGTGCCTGGGCGGTGGCGTGATCGAAACCGCCGAGCCGTGGAGCCCGCGCGCATGAGCAACCTGCAGGAGCAGCTGATCGCGCTGGGTGGCGTGTTCCAGGCCGCGGTGCTGGTGGACCGCATCGCCCGCACCGGCCAGGCCAGCGAAGCCAACATCGGTTGCATGCTGGGCAGCCTGCTGGTGCGTGAACCCAAGGACACCCTCGAAGTGTTCGGCGGCGACGACCTGAACCTGCGCGACGGCTACCGTGCGCTGGCCGGCGCCCTGGAGCGCGACCCCAGCAGCCTGCAGCGCGAACCGCTGCGCTATGCCCTGTCGATACTCGGCCTGGAGCGCCAGCTGAACAAGCGCGCCGACCTGCTCGACACCATCGGCAACCGCCTGCCGCAAATCCAGTCCCAGGCCGAGCATTTCGGCCTGGTGCACGAAAACGTCATCGCTTCCAGCGGAGCCTTGTACCAGGACACCCTGAGCACCTTGCGCCAGCGTATCCAGGTGCATGGCGACATGCGCTTCCTGCAGCAGGCCAGCAACGCCTCGAAAATCCGCGCCCTGCTGCTGGCCGGCATCCGCGCTGCCCGCCTGTGGCGCCAGCTGGGCGGCCACCGCTGGCAGCTGGTGTTCAGCCGGCGCAAGTTGCTCAACGAACTGTACGACATGATGCGTAACACTAACTGAAAGGCTGTACCAGCCTCTGTGGGAGCGGGCGCGCCCGCGAAACAGGCAACTCGGTGGATGGCACCGGCTTCGCCGGTGTTCGCGGGCACGCCCGCTCCCACAGGGATCGCATCAAGCACTTTTTGTACGGCCGACCTTTGGTCAGCCACCCGACTCGGGCGCATTTTTCATGTATGATATGCGCCCTTCCAAAAGCCTGACTGTCCGAGAACACCCCATGCAGCTCTCTTCGCTCACTGCGGTTTCCCCTGTAGACGGCCGTTATGCCGGCAAAACCCAGGCCTTGCGCCCCATTTTCAGCGAATTCGGCCTGATCCGTTTCCGCGCCCTGGTCGAAGTGCGCTGGCTGCAGCGCCTGGCCGCCCACCCGCAGATCGGCGAAGTGCCGGCGTTCTCCGCCGAAGCCAACGCCCTGCTGGACAGCCTGGCCACCGATTTCAAGCTTGAGCACGCCGAACGCGTCAAGGAAATCGAGCGCACCACCAACCACGACGTCAAGGCGATCGAATACCTCCTCAAGGAGCAGGCCGCCAAGCTGCCTGAGCTGGCCAAGGTCAGCGAGTTCATTCACTTCGCCTGCACCAGCGAGGACATCAACAACCTGTCCCACGCGCTGATGCTGCGCGCCGGCCGCGACGACGTGCTGCTGCCGCTGATGCGCCAGATCGCCGACGCCATCCGCGCCCTGGCCCACGCCCATGCCGACGTGCCGATGCTTTCGCGCACCCACGGCCAGCCGGCATCGCCGACTACCCTGGGCAAAGAGCTGGCCAACGTCGTGTACCGCCTGGAGCGCCAGATCGCCCAGGTTGCCGCCGTGCCGCTGCTGGGCAAGATCAACGGTGCCGTGGGCAACTACAACGCCCACCTGTCGGCCTACTCGCAGATCGACTGGGAGCAGAACGCCCGCGCCTTCATCGAAGACGAACTGGGCCTGCAGTTCAACCCGTACACCACCCAGATCGAGCCGCACGACTACATCGCCGAGCTGTTCGACGCCATCGCCCGCTTCAACACCATCCTGATCGACTTCGACCGTGACGTGTGGGGCTACATCTCGCTGGGCTACTTCAAGCAGAAGACCGTCGCCGGCGAAATCGGCTCGTCGACCATGCCGCACAAGGTCAACCCGATCGACTTCGAGAACTCCGAAGGCAACCTGGGTATCGCCAACGCGCTGTTCCAGCACCTGGCCAGCAAGCTGCCGATCTCGCGCTGGCAGCGTGACCTGACCGACTCCACCGTGCTGCGCAACCTGGGCGTGGGCTTTGCCCATAGCGTCATTGCCTACGAAGCCAGCCTGAAAGGCATCGGCAAGCTGGAAGTCAACGAAGCCCGCATCGCCGCTGACCTGGACGCCTGCTGGGAAGTGCTGGCCGAGCCGATCCAGACGGTGATGCGCCGTTTCAACATCGAAAACCCCTACGAGAAGCTCAAGGAGCTGACCCGTGGCAAGGGCATTACCCCGGACGCGCTGCTGACCTTCATCGACGGCCTGGACATGCCAGCCGAAGCCAAGGCCGAGCTCAAGCAGCTGACCCCGGCCACCTACATCGGCAACGCGGCAGCACAGGCCAAACGCATCTAAGCTGACCGTCGCGTTCAACGCCCGGCCTGGCCGGGCGTTTTTATTCGCGGACGAAAATTACATTTTTTCAATAGGTTGAACATGAATCCTGATACTCCACTGCAGCTGCTCGGCGGCATCTCGGCCCGCGAATTCATGCGCGACTACTGGCAGAAGAAGCCGCTGCTGGTGCGCCAGGCCTTCCCGGACTTCATCAGCCCGATCGACCCCGACGAGCTGGCCGGCCTGGCCCTGGAAGAGGAAGTCGAGTCGCGCATCGTGCTGGAAAACGGGGCGCACCCGTGGGAGCTGCGCCGCGGCCCGTTCACCGAAGACACCTTTGCCGAGCTGCCGGAAAAGGACTGGACCCTGCTGGTGCAGGCCGTGGACCAGTTCGTCCCGGAAGTGGCCGAGCTGCTGGAGAACTTCCGTTTCCTGCCGAGCTGGCGTATCGATGACGTGATGATCAGCTTCGCCGCCCCGGGTGGCAGTGTCGGCCCGCATTTCGACAACTACGACGTGTTCCTGCTGCAGGGGCACGGCCAGCGCAACTGGAAGATCGGCCAGATGTGCAGCAGCGACAGCCCGCTGCTGGAGCACGCCGACCTGCGCATCCTCGCCGCCTTCGAGCAGAGCGAAGAGTGGACCCTGGAGCCGGGCGACATGCTCTACCTGCCACCGCGCCTGGCTCACTACGGTGTGGCGGTGGACGACTGCCTGACCTACTCGGTCGGCTTCCGGGCCCCCAGCGCCGCCGAAGTGCTGACCCACTTCACCGACTTCCTCGGCCAGTTCCTGCCCGATGAAGAACGTTACAGCGACGCCGACGCCCAGCCGGTCAGCGACCCGCACCAGATCCAGCACGACGCGCTCGACCGCCTCAAGGCCCTGCTCGACAAGCACATGAGCGACAAGGACCTGCTGCTGACCTGGTTCGGCCAGTTCATGACCGAGCCGCGCTACCCGGAACAGATCGTCGGCGAAGAACTCAGCGAAGAGGAACTGATCGACGCCCTTGAACAAGGCGCCATCCTGATCCGCAACCCGAGCGCACGCCTGGCCTGGTCCGAGTTCGAAGACGATTTGCTGTTGTTCGCCAGCGGCCGCAGCTGCCCGCTGCCGGGCAAGCTGCGCGAGCTGCTGAAGCTGGTCTGCGCCGCCGACGCCCTGCACATCGACAACCTGGCCGAGTGGCTGCAGGATGAAGATGGCCTGATGCTGGTACAGCAACTGGTGAAACAAGGAAGCCTGGGGTTTGCCAATGAATAGAATCAGTGTTCGCTTGGCCGACTGGCACAAGGACAACGTCGATATTCGCCGTATTCGAGAAGCCGTGTTCGTTGCCGAACAGCACATTCCGCCAGAACTGGAGTTCGACTCGGAAGACCAGGAAGCGCTACATTTCCTTGCCCTGGAAGGTGATTATCCGATCGGCACCGCTCGCCTCCTGGCCGACGGCACCATCGGACGCATCTCGGTCCTCAAGGACTGGCGCGGAATGAAAGTCGGCGATGCGCTGGTCAACGCGGTCATTGCCGAGGCGCAGAACCGCGACTTGAAGCAGCAGATGCTCAGCGCCCAGGTACACGCCACACCGTTCTACGAGCGGCTGGGCTTTCGTGTCGTCAGCGAGGAATTCCTCGAAGCCGGCATCCCGCACGTGGACATGGTGCGCGACTCGCGCGCCTGATTCCTGAGCTGCACCGGCCCTTTCGCGGGTTTGCCCGCGAACCGGCCGGCACGGGCCAAAGACATGCCTGCTGACAAAAACCTGTACATCCATCCAGATAAAGCTTGCCTCCACGCCCCCGCTTGCGCATCCTATCGCCCATCACCCCCGATGAAGCGTTCCCGGCCATGCGCCTGTTCCTCTGCGAAAAACCCTCCCAGGCCAAAGACATCGCCAAAGTGCTCGGCGCCAACCGCAAGGGCGGCGGCTGCTGGCAAGGTACCGACGTCTGCGTGACCTGGTGCATCGGCCACCTGCTGGAAACCGCCCCGCCCGACAGCTACGACGAACGCTACAAGCGCTGGAACCTGGCCGACCTGCCGATCATTCCGGAACAATGGAAGATGCTGGTCAAGCCCAAGACCGCCAGCCAGTTCAAGGCGGTCAAGCGCCTGCTTGGCGAAGCGCGGGAGCTGGTGATCGCCACCGACGCCGACCGTGAGGGCGAGATGATTGCCCGCGAACTGGTCGAGCATTGCCGCTACCGCGGCCCGGTGCAGCGCCTGTGGTTGTCGGCACTGGACGACGCCTCCATCCGCAAGGCCCTGGCGCGTCTGCTGCCGGGCCACGAAACCTTCAACCTGTACCACTCGGCGCTGGGGCGCTCCCGCGCCGACTGGCTGATCGGCATGAACATGAGCCGGCTGTTCACCTTGCTGGGCCGCCAAGCCGGCTACCAGGGCGTGCTGCCGGTGGGGCGGGTGCAAACACCGACCTTGCGCCTGGTGGTCGACCGCGACCGCAGCATCGCCGACTTCGTACCGGTGCCGTTCTGGGCCATCGACGTGCAACTGGAACATGCCGGCCAAGGCTTCAACGCCCAGTGGCGCGCGCCCGAAGACGCCTGTGACGACCAGGGCCGCTGCCTGAAGCAGGGCCTGGCACAGCAGGCCGCCGCCGACATCAACCAGGCCGGTAGCGCCCGGGCCGTAAAAGTGGCCACCGAGCGCGTACGCGAAGCCGCGCCACTGCCCTTCGACCTGGGCACCCTGCAGGAACTGTGCTCGAAAAAGTTCGGCCTCGGCGCCCAGGAAACCCTCGACATCGCCCAGGCCCTGTACGAAACCCACAAGCTGATCACCTACCCGCGCAGCGACTGTGGCTACCTGCCGCAAAGCCAGCACGCCGAGGCGCCGGCCATCCTCGCCGCCCTGCAACGGGCCGATGCCAGCCTGGCAGCGCTGCAGCCCCACCTGCAGCCGCAGCGCCGCTCGCGGGCCTGGAACGATGCCAAGGTCAGCGCCCACCACGGCATCATCCCGACCGCCGCCGCCAGCGACCCATCGCGCCTGCCGGCCAAGCACAAGGCGGTGTATACCCTGATCCGCGCCCGCTACCTGGCGCAGTTCCTGCCCAATCATGAATACGACCGTACCCAGGCCGACTTCGACTGCGCCGGCCATGCCCTGCGCGCGGTGGGCAAGCAGATCGTCGAACCCGGCTGGCGCCGCGCCCTGCCCGAGGCACTGACCCCGGCCAAAGGCCGCGAGGCGCCGCCGGCCCAGGTACTGCCAGCGCTGCGCGAGGGCCAGGGCTGTGCAGTGCAAGGCCTGCAACTGAAAGACCTGTGGACCCAGCCGCCCAAGCCGTTTACCGAAGGCGACCTGATCAAGGCGATGAAGAACGTGGCCAAGCTGGTGGATGACCCGCGGCTGAAACAGAAGCTCAAGGAAACCACCGGCATCGGCACCGAGGCGACCCGCGCCAGCATCATCCAGGGCCTGCTCGACCGTGGCTACCTGGTAAAAACCGGCAAGGCCCTGGCCGCCACGCCTGCGGCCTTCAGCCTGATCGACGCTGTGCCCCGCGCGATTGCCGACCCCGGCACCACGGCAATCTGGGAGCAGGCGCTGGACATGGTGCAGAGCGGCGAAATGCCCCTGGAAGAGTTCGTCGCCCGGCAGTCGGCGTGGATGGGCAAGCTGGTGGAGCGCTGCAGTGGTATGCGCATCAGCATCAGCGGGCCGCCAGTGGGCAAGGCGGCGCCGTGGAAGAAGAAACGCCGCAGCGGTGGCGGCAAGGGCAAAAGCGCAGCTGGCCCGGCCAAGGCCAGGGAAGGCAAACCAAGGCAGGGCCGGCGCAAGGCGGCGGCGAAATGAGCCGCCGCCTTGCCGGTTGCAGCCCCGCGCTCAGTTATTCATGTTGCTGCCAAAGCGCCGCGGCTGCCCCTGGCGCCCAATCCTCGGAGAGAGACTGGTGCGCTTGCCTGCAGCGCCAGTCAGCGCCGACATGGCTGACAAGGTCGCCACTGGCGTAATCCTGGTACAGTCGCCAGGCAGGGTAATCACTTTTTACGGCAGTCCTGACCGCAAGGTCGTTACTCGGAGCGGAAACCTTGCCCTCCCCGTCAACCGCCACGACCTGGTAAACATATAGGGTGTCCGGCTGCAGGCCGCCATCGGTATGTTCAGTCCTGTCACCGGCGATGGGGGCCACCTGCTGACCGTCACGATAGAGCTCGTAGCGATCGATCGGGCTCGCACCGCTCGAGGCCCCCCACATCAGGCGGATGCTGTCGACAGCCTGCCCCATCGAGTGCAGACTTTGCGGCGCGCTGGGCACGCCACCTTCACCCAGGGTACGCACGACGACGGGGGCTGAAGGCCTGGAGCGCGCACCCTTGCTGTCAACTGCGACGATGGAATAGTGGTAGGTCGCATCCGCCGTCACCTGGTCGTCATCCCAGTGCGTAATGGGGGCAGGCACGACGAATGTGTCGGTGCCATTACGGCTCAGCTGGTAGCACTCGATGGGGTGCGCACCACTCGATGGCTGCCAGCTCAAAGCAACCTTCTTGTCGGTTACCTCAGCGGCTTTCAGGCCCATCGGCACGCTCGGCCGGTCATCACCGTCGCCTGGCAGAAAGTCCAGATCGACCACGTGGTAGAAGGCGTTGCCGGTGTCGGCCACTTCCCACACCGCGAGCAATACGTGATAACCCTCGCGGGCGGGTAGCGGCAATGCGTGGGTGGTCGGATTGCTGGGTTTCATCTCTGCGTCATACGCCCAGTACGGCTGCAATTCGATCAGTTCCGTGTGGAAAGGCTCGGCCTCGAACTGATCGCGCGCCAGCACCTTGGTACTGTCCCAATCGGGTTTGGTGATGAAATAGTTAAAGCGACGCGTTCTATGATTGGCGGAAAAGTACCAGGAGATGTCCAGGGTGTCCCCGCTACAGACTTCGTGTTTGCTCCAGTGGTCGCCGGGCTGATCGAGCATCTTCCCGGTCGCCTGATTGGCACTGGCAATTTTGCCGTCCGGTGGCGGCAGCAGGTTTTTCGGGTCGTCCTTGGCGAATGGATCCGTCAGGCCAGCTTGCGTCTGCGGAAAGAACTTGCCTGCTTCGCGCTGATTCAGCGCACCTTCATCCAGCATGCCTGCTTGCCAGGCAAAGTAGGCCCGCGATGCGGGGGTAAACACATGGCCATGTCGTGGCGTGACAGGCCCGCGGAGCGAATTTTGTTCAGCTTGATTCATCGTTGATTCCTTGAATGGATGGCCCTATTGGCCACGGCCATTTGTAAGGATTGTCGATGCCCGGAGATACGCGTAGATCTGACAGGCGGGCAGGGTTTCCCGGATAACATGAAAATTTCCTGATATATTTTCATGAAAAACATCACGATAATTTTCATGAGGCTCCGGCATGTTCAAGCAGTCCGCCCAGCACATCGCCACGTACTACGCCCAGACCTACCCCGCCAGCATTCCACTGCACCCTAGCCTGCAAGGCCGCCACGACACCGAGGTGCTCATAATCGGCGCCGGCTTCAGCGGCCTCCACACCGCCCTGCGCCTGGCCTTGGCCGGCAAACGCGTAGCCCTGCTGGAAGCCAGCCGCGTGGCCTGGGCCGCGTCCGGGCGTAACGGTGGCCAGGCCTTGCTCGGTTGGTCGTGCGACATGCCACCCTTGGAAAAGGCCCTGGGCCTCGAACGCAGCCAACGCCTATGGGCCAGCATGTGCTGGGCCGCCGACGAAATGCGCGAACTACCGCAACGCCATGGTTTCGACATCGACTACCGGCCAGGCAGCCTGTGGGCCGCCGTGATGCCACGCCGGGTAAAAATGCTTGAACAGGCCTTGCACGAGGCTGAACACAAATGGGACTACGACGCCCTGCGCCTGATCGGCCGCGACGAGCTGCCGCAATGGATCGACAGCCCGCGCTATCAGGCTGCGCTGCATGACGCCAAAGGTGCCCACCTCAACCCGCTGAAGCTGGCCCTGGGCCTGGCCGGCGCCATCGAGGCTGCGGGCGGGTGCATCTTCGAGCAAAGCCAGGTGCTGAGCTACGCGCCGAGTGGCGACGGCTACGTGGCACGCACCGGCGGCGGCGAGGTACGTTGCGACGTGCTGGTGCTGGCTTGCAATGCCTACATCGACCGGCTCGACCGTAACCTGTCGCGGCGTTTGTTGCCGGTCGGCTCCTACCAGGTCGCCACCGCGCCATTGGGTGCCGACTTCGCCCAGTCGCTGCTGCCACGCAACAGCTGCGTGATCGACAACCAGTTCGTGCCCGACTACTTCCGCCTCACCCCGGACCACCGCCTGCTGTTCGGCGGTGGCTGCACCTACCTGGGTGGTATTCCCAGGGACGTCGCCAGCGCCACCCGCCCCTACCTGGAGCGGGTGTTCCCGCAATTGGCCGGGGTGGCCATCGATTACGCCTGGGGCGGCCATATCGACTGCAGCATGCAACGCACCCCAGACGTCGGCCGTGAGGGCCAGCGTTACTGGTTGCAAGGTTTTTCCGGGCATGGCGTGTTGCCTACCCTGGCCGCGGCGCGAGCGGTGAGTGACGCCATCCTCGGCGACGACGACCTGCTGGCACTGTACCTGGGCATCGACAACGGCTGCTTCCCAGGCGGCGACCTGCTGGCCGCCCCGCTGGAAGCCGCCGCCAAGGCCTGGTACCGCATGCGTGACCGCGTCTGAGGCATTTTCTGTCGCCTGTGCAGTCAGGGCTTGATCTCCGCCCATGCTCTGTGGGAGCGGGTTCACCCGCGAAGAAGCCTGCACAGGCGACACTAATTACCGATACCCGCCAAAATCCCTCCTATGCTCAATAGCTCCCTTCGGTGCCTGCACACAGGAGACGCGACGATGAGCTATGTAACCACGAAGGACGGGGTACAGATCTTCTACAAGGACTGGGGCCCACGCGATGCGCCGGTCATCCACTTCCATCACGGCTGGCCGCTGAGCGCCGACGACTGGGACGCGCAGATGCTGTTCTTCCTCGCCCATGGTTACCGTGTGGTCGCTCACGACCGCCGTGGCCATGGCCGCTCCAGCCAGGTATGGGACGGCCACGACATGGATCACTATGCCGACGATGTGGCGGCAGTGGTTGCCCACCTGGGTATCCAGGGCGCCGTGCATGTCGGCCATTCGACCGGCGGCGGCGAAGTGGTGCGCTACATGACCCGCCATCCCGGCGACAAGGTCGCCAAGGCCGTGCTGATCGCCGCCGTACCACCACTGATGGTGCAGACAGCCAGCAACCCGGGCGGCCTGCCCAAGTCGGTATTCGACGGCTTCCAGGCCCAGGTCGCCAGCCACCGTGCGCAGTTCTACCGGGATGTGCCGGCTGGGCCGTTCTATGGCTACAACCGCCCCGGTGTCGAAGCCAGCGAGGGCATTATCGGCAACTGGTGGCGCCAGGGCATGATCGGCAGCGCCAAGGCCCATTACGATGGCATCGTGGCGTTTTCCCAGACGGACTTCACCGAAGACCTGAAGGGCATCACCCAGCCGGTGCTGGTGATGCATGGGGACGATGACCAGATCGTGCCGTATGAAAACTCCGGGTTGCTATCGGCGAAGCTGCTGCCCAACGGCACGCTTAAGACCTACCAAGGCTACCCGCATGGCATGCCGACCACCCATGCCGATGTGATCAATGCCGATCTGCTGGCGTTCATCCGTAGCTGATGTGATCGCCTGCACCGACCTCTTCGCGGGTAAACCCGCTCCCACAGGTACTGCACAGGTCTTGAAATGTGCATGTAACCTGTGGGAGCGGGTTTACCCGCGAAAGGGCCGGCACTGGCAACCCATACCCCTCAGGATTAACATGTTTCCCTTCTAGCGCGGCCCTTTGCCGCCCCTTGCCTCCCTGCCTGCCAAGAAACCATGCCCTTCGAACTCACCGTAGAACCACTCACCCTGCTGATCCTGGCGCTGGTTGCCTTCGTTGCCGGTTTCATCGATGCCATCGCCGGCGGCGGTGGCCTGCTCACCACCCCGGCGCTGCTCACCGCCGGCATGCCGCCACATCTGGTGCTGGGCACCAACAAGCTCAGTTCCACATTCGGCTCGGCGACGGCAGGTTTCACCTACTACAAACGCAAGCTGTTCCACCCTGCGCAATGGCGCCCGGCATTGTTCGCCACCCTGGTCGGCGCGCTGCTCGGCGCAGTGGTTGCCCACTACATGCCGGCCGAATGGCTGAACAAGATGCTGCCGGTGATCGTGTTCGCCTGTGGCGTCTACCTGCTGTTCGGCGGCACGCCCAAGGCGCCGCTCGATGCCGACGCCCCCATCAGGAAGAAATGGCAGCTGCCACAAGGCTTCACCCTGGGCTTCTATGACGGCGTGGCCGGCCCGGGTACCGGGGCATTCTGGACCGTCAGCACCCTGCTGCTGTACCCCATCGACCTGGTGCGCGCCAGCGGTGTGGCGCGCAGCATGAACTTCGTCAGCAACATCGCGGCGCTGACGGTGTTCATCATTTCCGGGCAGGTAGATTACATCGTCGGGCTGTGCATGGGCCTGTCGGTGATGGTGGGTGCCTTCTTCGGCGCACGCACGGCGATCAGTGGCGGCAGCAAGTTCATCCGCCCGGTGTTCATCACCGTGGTGCTGGCCTTGACCGTGCGCCTAGCGTGGCAGCACTGGTTCGGGCAGGCCTAAGCGACGCGCAACGTAGAGGTCGATCAGGTAGCGGGCGATGGAGCGCCCGGCCGGCAGTGGCGGCAGGTCGTGTACGCTGAACCACCTGGCGTCCTCGATCTCGTCCGGCTGCATGACGATATCGCCCCCGGCGTATTCGGCATGGAAGCCCAGCATCATCGAATGCGGGAACGGCCAGCACTGGCTGCCCACGTACTGGATGTTCTGCACCTCCACCGCCACTTCCTCACGCACTTCGCGCACCAGGCAATCCTCCGCCGACTCACCCGGTTCGGCGAAGCCTGCCAGGGTGCTGTACACCCCGCTGACAAAGCGCGGCGAGCGCGCCAGCAGGATCTCGTCACCACGGGTCACCAGCACGATCATGCTCGGCGAAATGCGCGGGTAGCTGCGCAGGTCGCAGGGCTGGCAGTACATCGCCCGTTCCCAGCGGATCTGCGTCATCGCCTGGCCGCAACTGCCACAGAAGCGATGCTCGCGGGCCCAGGTGCCGATCTGAGCGGCGTAGCCGAGCACCTTGTAGGTGTCGAAGTCGCCATCGAGCATGAACGTGCGCAGGCCGCGCCAGGTACAGCCGGGCACCTCGCTGGCGCTACGCAGCTCCAGCAGGAACACTGGCCGGCCATCGAAGTGGCCGATACCGTGCTCGCACAGCACATCCAGGTCCTGGCGCTTGAGCCAGTCGCGGGAAAACAGCGCGCCATTGGCGTCCACCAGGAACCCTTCAGGGCTGCGGGCGACGGCCAGGCCCCCGGTGATCTGCGGGTCGAGTACTGCGGTAGTCCAGCGTGCTGACATGTCGGAGGATCCTTTACTGCGCGTCCCCCGGCCTGATCAGTCGGCGAACGTCGGTTTCTGTTTGCTCATGTGCGCCGCCACGGCCACGCGCAGGTCTTCGGACTGCAGCATCGCGGCATTCCAGGTGGCAATGTATTCCAGGCCATCGTCAATGCGGTGGTCACGCATGTAGCTGAGCATTTGCTTGGTGCCGGCCACGGCAATCGGTGATTTTGCGGCAATCTCGCGGGCGATGGCAAAGACCCCGTCCAGCAGTGCGGCCTGATCGTCATGGACCCGGTTGACCAGGCCGATGCGCAGTGCCTCTTCAGCCTCCACATGGCGCCCGGTGTAGGCCAGCTCACGCATCATGCCGTCACCAATGATACGAGGCAAACGTTGCAGTGTGCCGACATCGGCGGCCATGCCCATGTCGATCTCCTTGATCGAAAATTGCGCGTCGCTGCTGCAGTAACGCATGTCGCAGGCCGCGATGAGGTCGATGGCGCCGCCAATGCAATAGCCTTGCACGGCGGCCAGCACCGGCTTGCGGCACTTGTCCACGGCATTGAACGAGGCCTGCAGGCGCAGGATGGTGCTGCGCAGGAAGCGCGCGTTGCGGCCGACATCCTTGCCCATCTGCCCCGCCAGCGAGGCCAGCATCATCAGGTCGATGCCCGCGGAAAAATGCTTGCCGGCACCGCTGAGCACCACTACCCGCACCGCGTCGGTATCGTCGACCCACCGGAAGATGTCGATGATCTCTTCCCAGAAGGCGGCGTTCATTGCATTGACCTTCTCCGGGCGGTTGATTTGGACGTGGGCAATGCTGTCGGTCAATTCGACCTTGAATGCGCTGTACTCGGTCACGGACGGCACTCCTGGTAGTAAAAGGTTCGTGCCACGGATGGTAACCCAGCCCGATGGCCGCACTTGTGCCAAAAACGGGACTGTATGCCTTGCCTAAGGCGCGCTGATGCGGCACCGTTCGCCATCGCCGAATCATAAGGAAACATATTCATGTCGCGCTCCCTGACTGGCGCCCTCGCCCACAGCTTCATGGGCCAGTCGCCGCTTTGGTACAAGGCGGTCATCTGCCTGTTCCTGGTCCTCAACCCGCTGCTGCTGGTCAGCCTTGGCCCGGCCGCCGCCGGCTGGGCACTGGTGCTTGAGTTCATCTTCACCCTCGGCATGGCCCTGAAATGCTACCCGCTGATGCCCGGCGGCCTGCTGCTGATCGAAGCCCTGCTGTTGCAGATGACCACCCCGCAAGCGCTGTATGAAGAGTTGCAGCACAACTTCCCGGTCATCCTGTTGCTGATGTTCATGGTCGCGGGTATCCACTTCATGAAGGAACTGCTGCTGTTCCTGTTTTCGCGCATCCTCCTCGGGGTACGCTCGAAGGCCATTCTGGCGTTGCTGTTCTGCGTGCTGTCGGCATTCCTTTCGGCGTTTCTCGATGCGCTGACCGTGACCGCCGTGATCATCAGTGCCGCGGTCGGCTTCTATGCGGTGTACCACCGTGTAGCCTCCGGGGCCAACCCGCGCGAGGACGGTGCGCTCGACAGCGACCAGCAGGTCGCGGCACTGCACCGTGAAGACCTCGACCAGTTCCGCGCCTTCCTGCGCAGCCTGTTGATGCATGGCGCGGTGGGGACCGCCCTGGGCGGGGTGTGCACCCTGGTCGGCGAACCGCAGAACCTGCTGATCGGCCACGAGATGGGCTGGCACTTTGCCGATTTCTTCCTGAAGGTGGCGCCGGTGTCGTTGCCGGTGCTGGGTGCCGGCCTGCTGACCTGCGTGCTGCTGGAGAAACTGCGCCTGTTCGGTTATGGCACGCTGATGCCCGAGCCGGTGCGCCAGGTACTGGCCGCCTACGCCGCCGAGGACGACGCCGCACGCACCCAGGCCCAGCGCATCGCGCTGTGGGTGCAGGGGCTCGCCGCGCTGATCCTGATCGTCTGCCTGGGGTTGCACGTTGCCGAAGTCGGCCTGATCGGCCTGATGGTGATCGTGCTGATCACGGCATTCACCGGCATCACCGACGAACACCGCCTGGGCCGTGCCTTCCAGGACGCTATGCCGTTCACCGCGCTGCTGGTGGTGTTCTTCGCCGTTGTCGCGGTGATTCACCAGCAGCAGCTGTTCGCCCCGCTGATCACCTGGGTACTGGGACTACCGGCCGAGCAGCAGCCGGGCATGTTGTACCTGGCCAACGGTTTGCTTTCGGCGATCAGCGACAACGTGTTCGTCGCCACCATCTACATCACCGAAGTGAAGCAGGCGTTTCTCAATGGCGGCATGAGCCGCGAGCATTTCGAGACCTTGGCCGTGGCGATCAACACCGGCACCAACCTGCCCAGCGTGGCGACCCCGAACGGGCAGGCCGCGTTCCTGTTCCTGCTGACCTCGGCCATCGCGCCGCTGGTCCGGCTGTCGTATGGGCGCATGGTATGGATGGCGTTGCCCTACACCGTGGTGATGGGTGGCCTGGGCTGGTGGGCGGTAACCTTCTGGCTGTGATGTAGCCTGCACTGGCCCTATCGCCGGCCAGCCAGTGCCCACAGGCGCGGCGTGCAATACCTGTGGGTGCTGGCTGGCCGGCGATAGAGGCAGTGCAGAGGCAGCACAAGCCTCTGTCGATTCTGCTGCCTGCCATTCGACTATCCCATGCCCGCAGCCACCCCGGCTGCCAACAGGAGAGTCCCCATGCGCAAACTCATCGTAGCCGCGTTCATCAGCCTCGACGGCGTCATGCAGGCCCCCGGCGGCCCGCAGGAAGACACCAGCGGTGGTTTTACCTACGGCGGCTGGATCGTGCCCTACGCCGAGGAAGTCTTCGGCCAGGCCATGCAGGCTTTGTTCAGCCAGCCCTTCGAGCTGCTGCTGGGCCGGCGTACCTACGACATCTTCGCCGCTTACTGGCCGAAGGTGGACGGCAGTTCGGAAGACTTCTCCATCGCCAACCTGTTCAACAGCGTGCCCAAGCATGTGGCCACCCACACCCCGGCTACCCTCACCTGGCACAACAGCCATGCCCTGGGTGCGGACATCAGCGCAGCGGTGCGGGCGCTGAAACAACAGGACGGTGCCAACCTGCTGACCCAGGGCAGCAGTGAACTGGTGCAGCAACTGCTGGCGGCAGGCCTGGTCGATGAACTGCAGTTGCTCATCCACCCATTGCTGCTTGGCCATGGCAAACGCCTGTTCAGCGACGATGCGGCAGCGGCGGCCTTCACCCTGGAGCACTCGCAGGTTTCGCCAAAGGGTGTAATCATCGCCCGCTACGTGCGCGCCGGCGACGTGCAGACCGGCTCGTTCTGAAAAGCACGATCCTGTACAACTTTTGCCGCGCGCCCGCATCGAAACACAGGTAAGCCCCATCCACCGCAAGGAGCTCGACCATGGCGCTACGCACCCCGCTGCTGCTTTCCTGCCTGACCCTGGCCCTGCTCGGCTGCGCCGGCAACGATCACCCGGCGCCGCCGCGTACCCAGCAGGTCGACCTGCAACGCTACCAGGGTACCTGGTACGAACTGGCGCGGTTGCCGATGTTCTTCCAACGCAACTGCGTGCAGTCCGAGGCACACTATGGCCTGCGCGCGGACGGCCGCATCGACGTGGCCAACCGCTGCCGGGAAAAGGACGGCCAGTGGAATGAAGCCAAGGGCATCGCCGAAGCCCAGCAACCGGGTAGTACCGACAAACTCTGGGTGCGCTTCGACAACTGGTTCAGCCGCCTGGCACCCGGCCTGACCAAGGGCGAGTACTGGGTGTTGTACCACGACAAGGACTACCGCGTGGCCCTGGTCGGCCACCCCAACCGTGAGTACCTGTGGCTGCTGTCCCGCACACCGGCCATCCCGGACCAGACGCGAGACCAGCTGCTGGATATCGCTCGGGAGCAGGGCTATGACACCAGCGAACTGATCTGGCGCCAGGCGGATGCCGATGCGACCAACTGAAACCATGGGGCGGCTTGGCCGCCCAGGTTTGGGCAATACCAAGGAGTTGTAATGGATCTGCTGTTCCTCGGCACCTCCGCCGGGGTGCCAACCAAGGTACGCAATGTCAGCGCCACGGCCGTGATCGAAGCCACCGGCAGCCACTGGTACCTGGTCGACTGTGGCGAAGGCACCCAGCACCAGTTGCTGCATACGCCGCTTTCGATCCGCGACCTGCGGGCGATCTTCATCACCCACGTGCATGGCGACCACTGCTTCGGCTTGCCAGGCCTGCTGGCCAGCGCCGGCATGAGTGGGCGTACCCAGCCGCTGGAGCTGATACTGCCGCGCGCATTGCACGAGTGGCTACGCCAGGGACTGCGGGCCAGCGACACCTACCTGCCGTTCGAACTGCGCCTGCAGGCCGTGGAGGCGCTGACGGAATGGCGCAATGACGCCATGCACGTGGCAACCGTGCAGCTGTCGCACCGGGTACCTAGCGTCGGCTTCGTGTTCACCGAACTCAACCCCGAACCGCGCCTGGATACCCCGCGCCTGGAAGCCGAAGGCATCCCCCGCGGCCCGCTGTGGGGCGAGCTGGCCAAGGGCCTGACGGTGGAACATGAAGGCCGACTGCTGCACGGCCGTGATTACTTGCGCCCCTCCCGCCCGCCACGGCGGGTGATCGTCTGCGGCGACAACGACAACCCCGAACTGTTGGCCGATGCCGCGCAGGATGCGGACGTGCTGGTGCACGAAGCCACGTTCACCCAGGCGGTGGTCGAACGTACCGGGGTCACCTTCGGCCACAGCACCGCAGCCGCGGTGGCGCGCTTTGCCGAGGCCGCAGGTGTGCGCAACCTGGTGCTGACGCACTTCAGCGCGCGCTACCAGCACGACCCACGGCGCAGCCCGAGCATCGTCGATATGCGCGAGGAAGCCCTCGCTCATTACAGTGGCCATCTGACCCTGGCGCAGGACCTGCAGCGCTACCACATCGGGCGCGATGGCAGTCTTGAACCGAGCGAATGACTTCACTGGCAACACGCCCCTGCAGGAGCGGCGCCGCTAAGCCGCCAGGCGCCCGCTGGCGATCGCCTCCGACGCCGCCAGCATCGCCCGCAGCAACACCGCGCAGCCCGCCGCCAGGTCCTCGGGGGTGGCATTCTCGATTTCGTTATGGCTGATGCCGTTTTCGCACGGCACGAAAATCATCCCCGCCGGCCCCATTTCGGCAAGGAAGATCGCGTCGTGCCCGGCCCCGCTGACGATGTCCATGTGCGGCAGGCCCAGCGCCTTGGCCGATTCGCGCACGGCCTCGACACAGCCTTTGTCGAAGTACAGCGCCGGGAAGTCAGCCGTCGGCACCAGTGTGTGGCTCAAGCCGTGCCTGACACAGGTCGCCTCGATCACCGCACGCACTTCACTGATCATCGCATCCAGTTGCTCACCTTCCAGGTGGCGGAAGTCCAGGGTCATGCGCACCTCGCCGGGGATCACGTTGCGCGAGCCAGGGTAGGCCTGCAGGCAACCCACCGTGCCACAGGCATGCGGCTGGTGGCCGAGAGCGGTGCGGTTGAGCGCTTCGACCACGGCGGCGGCGCCGACCAGGGCGTCCTTGCGCAGGTGCATGGGTGTCGGCCCGGCATGGGCTTCGACGCCGCGCAGGGTCAGGTCGAACCACTTCTGGCCAAGGGCGCCCAGCACCACGCCGATGGTCTTGGCCTGGCCTTCCAGGATCGGCCCTTGCTCGATGTGCGCTTCGAAATAGGCCCCCACCGGGTGGCCCTGCACCGCGCGCGGGCCGGCATAGCCGATGGCGTTCAACGCCTCGCCGACGCTGACACCCTGGGCATCACGCTTGGCCAGGGTTTCCTCCAGGGTGAACTTGCCGGCGAATACGCCTGAACCCATCATGCACGGGGCAAAGCGCGAGCCCTCCTCGTTGGTCCACACCACCACCTCCAGCGGTGCTTCGGTTTCCACGCCCAGGTCGTTGAGGGTACGGATCACCTCCAGCCCTGCCATGACCCCAAAGCAGCCGTCGAACTTGCCACCGGTGGGCTGGGTGTCGATATGGCTGCCGGACATCACCGGTGGCAGCTTGGGGTTACGCCCAGGGCGCCGGGCGAAGATATTGCCGACGGCGTCGATGCTCACCGTACAGCCGGCGGCTTCACACCATTGCACGAACAGGTCGCGGGCCTGGCGGTCAAGGTCGGTCAGGGCCAGGCGGCAGACACCGCCCTTGGCAGTGGCACCGAGGCGCGCCAGGTCCATCAGCGATTGCCACAGGCGGGCGCTGTCGATGTGCCGGGCGGTGGTGTTCAGGATTTCTTGGACTGGGGTCACGGGCTTCTCCTTCAGGCTTTCCGGTTGTCTGTGCGGTCTCAGGGCAAGGGCTTGGCCACCCGCGCCGGGCTACGCGCAACCACACCGGCGAACAGGTAATACAGCCCCCCACCCAGCAGCGAGCCGGTGAACCAGCCGTAGTCGTAGAACCAGCTGAAATGGCTGTTGCCGATAGCCACAACCGTCAACGCCACCGGCAATGCAAAGGCGGCAAAACCAGGCCAGTTCCAGGCCGGGTACACGTCGTCGCGGTACAAGCCGGCCAGGTCCAGCTGCTGCCGGCGGACCAGGAAGTAGTCCACCACCATGATCCCGGCGATCGGCCCCAGCAAGCTGGAATAGCCCAGCAGCCAGTTGGAATACACACTTTCCAGGCTCAGGTCGGAGACGATCCAGCCCAGCTTCTTGAGCAACTCATGGGCCATCAGCGCCAGGCCGATGAAGCCGGTCAGCCACACCGCGCGGCTGCGCCCGATCAGGCGCGGGGCGATGTTCTGGAAGTCGTTGGTCGGCGACACGATGTTCGCCGCGGTGTTGGTCGATAGCGTGGCGATCACGATCAAGGCCATGGCCAAGGCCACCCAGAACGGGCTGTGAATCTTGCCGATCAGGCTGACCGGGTCGGCCACGGTCTCGCCTACCAGCGACGCCGAAGCGGCGGTCAGCACCACGCCCAGGGCGGCGAACAGGAACATGGTCAGCGGCAGGCCGAAGATCTGCCCGAGAATCTGGTCCTTCTGGCTGCGGGCGTAGCGGCTGAAGTCGGGGATGTTCAGCGACAGCGTGGCCCAGAAGCCGACCATGGCGGTAAGCCCGGCGCAGAAGTAACCGAGCACGCTCGCGCCCGCCGGGCGCTTGGCTGGCTGCGCCAGCAGTTCGGTCATCGACATGTGCGGCAGGGCCCAGAGCAACAGGCCGACGCCCACCGCCACCAGCAGCGGCGCCGACAGCGTTTCCAGCCATTTGATCGACTCGGCGCCGCGCAGCACTACCCACAGGTTCAGGCACCAGAAGATCATGAAGCCGATCACCTCGCCGGTACCGCCCAAGGCTTTCCAGCCGTCGAATACCGAGCCAAGAAAAAGGTGAATGGCCAGGCCACCGAACAGGGTCTGGATGCCGAACCAGCCACAGGCGACCACTGCCCGGATCAGGCACGGTACGTTGGAGCCGAGGATGCCGAACGACGAGCGCAGCAGTACCGGGAACGGGATGCCGTACTTGGTGCCGGGAAAGGCGTTGAGGGTGAGCGGGATCAGCACGATCAGGTTGGCCAGCAGGATCGCCAGCAGGGCCTCGCCGACGCTGAGGCCGAAGTAGGCGGTGAGCACGCCGCCAAGGGTATAGGTGGGTACGCAGATGGACATGCCCACCCACAGGGCGGTGATGTGCCATTTGTTCCAGGTGCGCTGGTGCACCTTGGTCGGGGCGATATCGTGGTTGTAGCGTGGGCTGTCGAGGACATCGCGGCCCTCGGCCAGCTCGAACAGGCCATCCTGCTCGACCACTTCCGATCTGCTCTGCTGCATGGGAGGCTTCTCCAGATGTTCTTCTAGTTCTTCGCTCATCGGGACGATCCGACGGCCGGAGTACACGCTTTATGTGCTTGAAAATCTCGACCAGTTTTTCATCTTGTCAAGTCAGACAACCTTCCCGAAAGCCCCGTCGCCAGCACGACAATCTAAGTTAATCGTTTATTTTCAGTGAGTTAAAAACCATGAAATTCATGGGAAAATTTTCTTGCTGAATCCAGGATCTGCATCTAGCCTCGAATCTTGTCAGGCATGACAGGATTAACCGCCCTGCCCGCCTGCCCCTGACAATTCCAAGAACCGGCCCAGACCGGTCAGCCTGCGAGGAAGACGGCATGTCCCTGTTGATCCGTGGCGCCACCGTGGTCACTCACGAAGAAAGCTACCCCGCCGATGTCCTGTGTGCCGATGGCCTGATCCGCGCCATCGGTCAGAACCTCGAACCGCCCACCGGCTGCGAGATCCTCGACGGCAGCGGCCGTTACCTGATGCCCGGCGGTATCGACCCGCACACGCACATGCAGCTGCCGTTCATGGGCACCGTGGCCAGCGAGGATTTCTTCAGTGGCACTGCTGCCGGCCTGGCCGGTGGCACCACCTCGATCATCGACTTCGTCATTCCCAACCCGCAGCAATCGTTGCTGGAGGCTTACCACACCTGGCGTGGCTGGGCGCAGAAAAGCGCCAGCGACTATGGCTTCCACGTGGCCATTACCTGGTGGAGCGAGCAGGTGGCCGAGGAGATGGGCGAGCTGGTGGCCAGGCATGGGGTGAACAGCTTCAAGCACTTCATGGCCTACAAGAACGCCATCATGGCTGCTGACGATACCCTGGTGGCCAGCTTCGAACGCTGCCTGCAACTCGGTGCAGTGCCCACCGTGCATGCCGAGAACGGCGAGCTGGTGTACCACCTGCAGAAAAAACTGTTGGCCCAGGGCCTGACCGGCCCGGAAGCCCACCCACTGTCGCGACCGTCGCAGGTCGAGGGCGAGGCCGCCAGCCGTGCCATCCGCATTGCCGAAACCCTCGGTACGCCGCTGTATCTGGTGCACGTTTCCAGCCGCGAAGCACTGGATGAGATTGCCTATGCGCGCGGCAAGGGCCAGCCGGTGTACGGCGAAGTGCTGCCCGGCCACCTGCTGCTGGATGACAGCGTCTACCGTGACCCGGACTGGGCCACCGCCGCAGGCTATGTGATGAGCCCGCCATTCCGCCCGCGCGAACACCAGGAGGCGCTGTGGCGCGGCCTGCAGTCCGGCAACCTGCACACCACCGCCACCGATCACTGCTGTTTCTGCGCCGAGCAGAAAGCCATGGGCCGCGATGATTTCAGCCGGATACCCAATGGCACTGCCGGCATCGAAGACCGCATGGCAGTGCTGTGGGATGCCGGGGTGAACAGTGGACGGCTGTCGATGCATGAGTTCGTCGCGCTGACCTCCACCAACACGGCAAAGATCTTCAACCTGTTTCCACGCAAGGGTGCCATCCGCGTGGGTGCCGATGCCGACCTGGTGCTGTGGGACCCGCACGGCACACGCACCATTTCCGCACAGACCCACCACCAGCAAGTGGATTTCAACATATTCGAAGGCCGCACCGTGCGCGGTATTCCCAGCCATACCATCAGCCAGGGCAAGCTGCTCTGGGCCGATGGCGACCTGCGCGCAGTAGCGGGCGCGGGGCGTTATGTGGAGCGCCCGGCGTATCCGTCGGTGTATGAGGTGCTGGGGCGCAGGGCCGAAGTGCAGCGGCCGACGCCGGTTCAGCGCTGAGGCCATTGGGCTGCTGTTTCGCGATGGGCTGCGCAGTGCCCTCGCCAACCACCGCAATCCTTGTTGCCTGCATCCAAAAAAAATAGAGAGGCTACAACCGTGATCGACGCCCTGAACCACTTGCCGCGCCCCCGGGCCGGTGCCGACCAGCTGGCCGAGCGCTTCAGCGACCTGGCCCCACCGCTCACTCCCCGCCAGGCCGCCGTCGAAAGCGCGCGTTGCCTGTACTGCTACGACGCGCCCTGCGTCAACGCTTGCCCCAGCGAAATCGACATTCCGTCATTCATCCACCGCATCAGTGACGACAACCTGCAAGGCGCCGCCGAACGCATCCTTTCGGCCAACATCCTCGGCGGCAGCTGCGCCCGCGTCTGCCCCACCGAAATCCTCTGCCAGCAAGCCTGCGTGCGCAACAATGCGCAGGAATGCGCCCCCGTGCTGATCGGCCAACTGCAGCGCTATGCCCTGGACAATGCGCAGTTCACCGCGCACCCGTTCCAGCGCTCGCCAGCCACCGGCAAGCGCATCGCCGTGGTCGGCGCCGGCCCGGCCGGGCTGGCCTGCGCCCATCGCCTGGCCATGCACGGGCATGACGTGGTGGTGTTCGAAGCCTGTGACAAGGCCGGTGGCCTGAACGAGTACGGTATCGCCCGCTACAAGCTGGTGGATGACTACGCCCAGCGTGAAGTGGCGTTTCTGCTGGGCATTGGCGGCATCGAGATTCGGCATGGCCAGCGCCTGGGCGGCAACCTCAGCCTGGGCGAGCTACGCGACCAGTACGACGCGGTGTTCCTCGGCCTCGGCCTGAATGCCGTGCGCCAGCTGGGCCTGGCCGATGAAGAAGCCCCCGGCCTGGTCGCCGCCACCGAATATATCCGTGAACTGCGCCAGGCCGATGACCTGAGCCAACTGCCACTGGCCGACCGTTGCCTGGTGATCGGCGCCGGCAACACCGCGATCGACATGGCGGTGCAGATGAGCCGCCTGGGCGCCCGCGATGTCAACCTGGTGTACCGCCGTGGCCACGCCGACATGGGCGCCACGGGCCATGAGCAGGACATCGCCAAGGCCAACCAGGTGCGCCTGCACACCTGGGCCCGCCCCGACGCCGTGCTGCTGGATGCCAGCGGCAAGGTGCGCGGCATGCGCTTTGCCCGCACCGAGCTGGCTGACGGCCGCCTGCGCGACAGCGGCGAAACCTTCGAGCTGGCCGCCGACGCCATCT
Source organism: Pseudomonas oryzicola (assembly GCF_014269185.2). Classification (NCBI taxonomy): domain Bacteria; kingdom Pseudomonadati; phylum Pseudomonadota; class Gammaproteobacteria; order Pseudomonadales; family Pseudomonadaceae; genus Pseudomonas; species Pseudomonas oryzicola. The sequence continues at coordinate 2,157,209 of NZ_JABWRZ020000001.1, read as the reverse complement.
TCAAGGCCATCGGCCAACGCTTCGACGACAGCAGCCTCGGCGACCCGCTGGCAGCGCAACTGGCCCGCGACGGCGAGCGCATTCGGGTCGATGCAAACATGCAGACCAGCCTGCCGGGCATTTACGCCGGTGGCGACTGCACCGCCCTGGGCCAGGACCTGACCGTCCAGGCCGTACAACACGGCAAGCTGGCCGCCGAAGCCATCCATGCCCAACTCATGCTCAATGTGGAGGCAGCATAAATGGCCGACCTGTCGATCGAATTTGCCGGTATCAAGGCACCCAACCCATTCTGGCTGGCCTCCGCACCGCCAACCGACAAGGCCTACAACGTCGTGCGTGCCTTCGAGGCCGGCTGGGGCGGCGTGGTGTGGAAGACCCTGGGCGAGGACCCGGCGGCGGTCAACGTGTCGTCGCGCTACTCGGCGCACTACGGCGCCAACCGCCAGGTGCAAGGCATCAACAACATCGAGCTGATCACCGACCGTTCGCTGGAGATCAACCTGCGCGAAATCACCCAGGTGAAACAGGACTGGCCCGACCGCGCGCTGATCGTGTCGCTGATGGTGCCGTGCGTGGAGGACTCATGGAAGTTCATCCTGCCGCTGGTGGAAGCTACCGGTGCCGACGGCATCGAGCTGAATTTCGGCTGCCCGCACGGCATGCCGGAGCGTGGCATGGGCGCGGCGGTGGGCCAGGTGCCAGAGTACGTGGAGATGGTCACCCGCTGGTGCAAGACGTATTGCTCGCTGCCGGTGATCGTCAAGCTCACGCCAAACATCACCGACATCCGCCAGTCGGCCCGCGCCGCGCACCGTGGCGGGGCCGATGCGGTGTCGTTGATCAACACCATCAACTCCATCACCAGTGTCGACCTGGACCGCATGGTCGCCCACCCCATCGTCGGCGACCAGAGCACCCATGGCGGCTACTGTGGTTCGGCAGTCAAGCCGATCGCCCTGAACATGGTGGCGGAAATCGCCCGCGACCCGCAAACCCGTGGCTTGCCGATCTGCGGCATCGGCGGCATCGGCAACTGGCGAGATGCCGCCGAATTCATCGCCCTGGGCAGTGGCGCCGTGCAGGTGTGCACGGCGGCGATGCTGCATGGCTTCCGCATCGTCGAGGACATGAAGGACGGCCTGGCACGCTGGATGGACCAGCATGGGCATGGCCACATCGAGGCGTTCCGTGGCCAGGCGGTGGCGCATACCACCGACTGGAAGTACCTGGACATGAACTACAAGTCGGTGGCGCACATCGACCAGCAGGCGTGTATCGGTTGCGGGCGCTGCCACATCGCCTGCGAGGACACCTCGCACCAGGCCATTGCCAGCACCCTCAAGGCAGATGGCACGCATGCCTACAACGTGGTGGAGGAGGAATGCGTGGGTTGCAACCTGTGCCAGATCACCTGCCCGGTGGAAGGCTGCATCGAAATGGTGGCGCAGGATACCGGCAAGCCGTACATGAACTGGACGCAAGACCCACGCAACCCCTACCGCGAGGCCAGCTGAAGCGGCTTGCTAGCCGACCGACTGACGCAATCTGGTAGGAGCGGATTTATCCGCGATGCAGGCAACGCGGTGGATGGCACCGGCCTTGCCGGTGATCGTGGCTGAAGCCGCTCCTACAAGCGCGGCGTCAAATCGGCTTGTTGAATATCATGGAATCTCCCACATCGCCCCGCGCAAACCAGGCTTGCCAATCAAGGCTCCAGCCCGATCCCCCGCAGAATCACACAGGTCACCGTCTGCAGCGCATTCTCGAACGCCATGTCCGACAACGCCTCGCCACCATTGAGCAACTCGACCTGGTAACCAAAGTCGGCATAGTGCTGGGTCGACGCCCATATCATGTACAGCAGCGCCGAAGGCTCCACCGGCAGAATCCGCCCCTCCTCCACCCAGCGACGGATCTTGGCTTCCTTGAGCTTGGCCCAGGGCACCAGGCTTTCCGCCAGGTCCGCCCCCAGCACCGGCGCCCCGTGCAGCATCTCCTCGGCCCAGATTTTCGAACCCAGCGGCCGTGAGCGCGAATGGCCCATCTTGGCGCGGATATAACTGGTCAGCACTACACGCGGGTCGTCGAAGTTCTCGAAGCACAGCGCGTCCTGTTTCCACACCTCCAGCAGATCCTGCAACACCGCGCGGAACAGCTCGTCCTTGGTGCTGAAGTAATAATGCAGGTTGGAACGCGGCAACTCGGCCTGCTCGGCGATATCGCCCATGGAGGTGGCGCCGTAGCCCTTTTCGGCGAACACCTTTTCCGCCGCCTGCAGGATCTTGCCAATGTTGCGCCGGCGGATTTCGATCTTGTGATTGGCCATCAGGCTTGCGCCGTCCACACCGCCAGTTCGTAGCCGTCCGGGTCGATGAAGTGGAAACGCCGCCCGCCGGGGAAGGCGAAGGTCGCCCGGCTGATGCGTGCCCCCGCCGCCTCGACCCGTTGTTGCGTGGCTTCGAGGTCGTCGGCATACAGGATCACCAGCGGCCCACCTGGGCGCACCGGCTCGCCGCTGGCAAAGCCGCCCGTCAAGCGGCCATCGCTGAACTCGGTGTAGCCTGGCCCGTAGTCGGTGAACGCCCAGCCGAACACGCTGCCGTAAAAGGCCTTGCTCCGTGCGATGTCGCTGACATTGAACTCGATGTTGTCGATCTGCCGATCTGTACCGCGAATACCCATGGGTGCTCCGTGCCGAATGGTGTTTGCGCCAGGCTCTGTGTGAAAGCCTTGATACTCGGTTCGGGTAGTTTCTCGCAACTGCTAAAATGTGCGCCACCTTGTTGCTGACAGGCATGACGTTGATCATTGCCCAAGCCCCCTCGGCAATAGACAGTCGCCTTTCAGGATGACTGATACGCTTACAGAACTGGAAGGACCTCACGATGTATCTGGTGCGAATCGCGTTGCGCGATGTCCGATCGATCAAGTCTTTGGACCTGAACTTCCATGCCAGTGCCGGCGGGACTCGTCGCTGGACCTTGCTACTCGGCGAAAACGGCTGCGGGAAAAGCTCGGTGCTGCGAGCCATTGCACTGCTGTTGGCAGGCAGCGATGCCCTTCCCGAGCTGCTCGGCGACCCTGATGCGTGGATCAGGAATGGCGCGAAGAAATGCCGTATCGAAGGAACACTGGTTACCGCCAAGGGCGAAACCCGAGAGATAGCGCTGGAAATCAACCGTGGTGACGGAATCCGCAAGATCTTTGCGAACAACCATGTATCACTGGAAGCGCTGGATGCCGCGATTGCCAAAGCGGATCGCAACTACTTTGTCCTGGGTTACGGTGTTTCACGTCGCCCCCCCGTGATGAACATGCGAACCACGTTCCCCGATGAACGCTCACGCGCGCCACGGGCTCAAGGTATGGCGACAATGTTTTCGCCAGACGCGAGCCTGGTTTCACTTGAGCAGTGGGTGATGGACCTCGATTATCGAAAAGGTCTGTCGGCGATGATGGGCGCTGTCAATGAAGCGCTGGACAAGCTCCTACCCGGCATGCAGTTCTCCCGAATTGATCGCGCCACCCGGCAAATCATTTTCGACACGGTCGATGGCGAAGTACCCCTCAATCAACTTTCCGACGGCTATCAGAACATGGCCGCCTGGTGTGGCGATCTGCTGTACCGGATCACCGAAACCTTTCCCGACCGCAAGAACCCCCTCAGCACGCGCGGGGTGCTGCTTATCGACGAAATCGATCTGCACCTGCATCCGGTGTGGCGGCGTCATCTGGTTGAGTTTCTCTCCAGCACCCTGCCAAACTTCCAGTTCATCGCCACCACGCACTCGGCACTCACGGCACAGCAGAGCGGTGAAGGTGAGCTCTATGTCATCCGACGGGAAGGTGCAGAGGCAACGCCAACCCTGGTTCCGTTCATCGGTGAACCGCGCAAGATGATGCTTCATCAACTGCTGATGAGCCCTATGTTCGGGTTGGACTCGCTGGAATCAGTCGAAATCGAAAAGGCTCGCAACGCAGTCAGAGAACTCTGCCTTAAAGAGTCGCTCAACAAGCAAGAAGCAGCGCAGATGAAAGCGCTGCAGGCCATCTTGAACGATGCCCCCGAATGGGACGTCATTCCGCACTATGCAAAAGAGCAAGCCGAGTTGATCCGCAGCCTCAAATCTTCACTGCTCAAAAACAAACGCAAAACCAAGATATCGCCAAGCAAGCTCACAGCCATCACAAAAAACCTAGAGAGCGAGCCATGATCAAGGTGTCGCGCACTCGCTCCGCCGCAAAATTAAAGGGCTTTACCGGCACTCAACTGGAAACCAAACTCAACAACCTGGTGCAGTACTACCAGGACGACGGCCATACTGGAACGGTCAATTTCAGACCGAAGAACCGTCAAGTCTGGGGCGGCGCCAAGCCGCAACTCAAGGTCGAGTCATACAACAAGTGCATCTACTGTGAAGCGGACACTGCCGTGGTAGCGCATGGCGACGTGGAACACTTTCGACCGAAAAGCCAGTACTGGTGGCTGGCGTATTGCTATGACAACTACACGTTCAGCTGCCAGATCTGCAACCAGACCTATAAAGGCGATACGTTCCCGGTGCAGGGCCCGAGGCTCGCGCCGCCTACCGTGCCGTTGACCCTCCCCAGCGGCGGCGCAGAGCTGAAATCCTTGTTGCAGACTATTTGCCCCGACCCAGTCACCACCACAGATGCTGCAGTGGCCCAGCTCTATGCCAAGGAAGATGCCGAGCTCATCAACCCCTATGTCGCCGACCCTGAACAGTTCTTTGCCTGGAAAGCCATCCCGGAAACACGCGAAGTCTGGTTGGTCGCCATCACCGGATCCAGTCATTCCAGCAGAGCGGTGAAGGCTGCAGAGGACGTGCTCGGGTTGAACCGCCAGGAATTGCTGCGCCTGCGCTGGAATGCCTACGAAACGCTGGAGACGCTGGTATTGCTTTTTCAGGAAGGTAACTTCGCTGCCGAGCGCCAGCGTGAGTTCTTGCTGCGCATACGAACCCAGGCCGATGCAGACCGCCCTTTTGCCGGTATGACTCGGTTCTTTCTGAAAAGTTGGGGGCTGCTCTAGCCGCCCGGCAGCTGCATGCCAGCCATCGCAGCTAGTTCAACGCCGGGTCGCCCGGTCCCGTACCGGGCACTGGGCCCGGTGCAGGTTAAGCGCGGTGTTGATGATGCCGATATGGCTGAACGCCTGGGGGAAGTTGCCGAGCATGCGCTGGCCGACCGGGTCGTACTGCTCGGCCAGCAGGCCGAGGTCGTTGCACAGGCCGGTCAGGCGCTGGTACAGGGCCTGGGCTTGGGCCTCGCGGCCCAGCAACACATACACGTCGGCGAGCCAGAACGAACACACCAGGAAGGTGCCTTCGCCCGGTGACAGGCCATCACTGCAGCTGTCGCTGTCGTAGCGCAGCAGCAAGCCATGCTTCAGCAAGCGCTGTTCGATCTGTTCGAGCGTGCGCAAGAAACGCGGGTCATCCACCGGCAGGAAGCCGGTCAGGGCAATCTGCAACAAGCTGGCGTCCATTTCGCTCGAGCCATAGGCCTGGACGAAAAACTGGCCGCTGGCGTCCAGGCCCTGTTCACACACGTCGCGGCGAATCTCGTCAGCCACCTGGCGATAATGCTGGCCACGCTCGCGGCCTTCCTCGGTGGTGTCGGCCAGCCCCGCGGCACGGTCGAAGGCCACCCAGGCCATGACCTTGGAGTGCACGAACTGCTGGCGCCCCCCGCGGACCTCCCAGATGCCTTCGTCCGGCTCGCGCCAGATGCGTTCGAGGTAAGGCAGGATCAGCCGGGCGATGGCGGCGCTGCGTGGGTGGCGCGGCAAGCCGCCCTTGATTGCCTGGGCCATGGCATCGGCGAGCTCGCCGTAGATGTCGAGCTGCGTCTGCGTCGAGGCCGCATTGCCCACGCGCACGGGCTGCGAACGCTCGTAGCCGGCCAGCCACGGCAGGGTGTATTCCTGCAGGTCGCGCTCACCGGCCAGGCCATACATGATCTGCATCTGTTCGGGGTTGCCGGCCACCGAGCGCAGCAGCCATTCACGCCAGGCCTGGGCTTCGTCGAAGTAGCCCAGGTTCATGAACGCCAGCAGGGTCATGGTGGCGTCGCGCAGCCAGCAGAACCGGTAATCCCAGTTGCGCTCGTGGCCGATGCGCTCCGGCAGCGATGTGGTGACTGCAGCAACGATGCCGCCGGTGGGGGCGTAGGTCATCGCTTTGAGGGTCAGCAGCGAGCGGCGCACCAGGGCACTGTAGGGGCCTACCTCGGGGCAGCGTGCCGCGAACGCCTGCCACTGGTCGATGGTGTTTTTCAGGGCATCGTCGATGTCGCAGTCCGGCTGCACCGGTAGGTGCGATGGCTGGTGACGCAGGCTGAACACCTGCCGCTGGCCCGCACCGACCCGGAAACGGGCCACGGTGTGGTGATCACGCGCTTGCGGGGCTACCGTCGCCGCCAGGACCAGGCGATCAGGCCCGGCCACGGCACTGAGCGTGAGCGGTGCCACCCGCTCCACCCAGGGAACGCTGCGGCCATAGTCGAAGCGCATCACCAGGTCCATCTCGAAGTTGGTTTCACCCGCCAGGCCCTCGACGATGCGCACCACCGAATTGACTTCGCCCAACGGCATGAAGTCGAGCACACGAGCCCGGCCGGTAGCAGTCGCCCAGGTGGTTTCCAGCACCAGGGTGTCGTCCAGGTAGCCACGGCTGCTGTGCTCCACCGGGTCGCTGGGGGCCAGGCGCCAACGGCCGTTTTCTTCGTTGCCCAGCAGGGCGGCGAAGACTGCCGGGGCGTCGAAGCGTGGCAGGCACAGCCAGTCGAGCGAGCCATCGCGGCTGACCAGGGCGGCGCTGCGGCAGTTGCCCAGCAGGGCGTAGTCTTCGATGTGAGCAGGCATTGCGGCTCCTTCGTGTGGTGGCCTGTGCCGGCCTCTGCGTGGGCTTGCCCGCGAAGAGGCCGGCACAGGCCATACAGAAAACTCACCCCAACCGGTGCCACTCGCGTTTGTCCCGCGCCAGCAATTCATTGCCGGCCTCGGGCCCGTCTTCACCGGCCGGGTATTCATGCACCTCGCCGCCCTGGGCCCAGGCGTCGAGGAACGGCTGCACCGCACGCCAGCCGTTCTCGATGTTGTCGGCGCGCTGGAACAGCGTCTGGTCACCGGTCAGGCAGTCATAGATCAACGTCTCGTAGCCGGTCGCCGGGGTCATCTTGAAGAAGTCCTTGTAGGCGAAGCCCAGTTCCACGTTCTCCATCACCAGCTCCGGCCCGGGGCGCTTGGCCTGCAGGTCGAACCACATGCCTTCGTTGGGCTGGATCTGGATTTTCAGGTAATTGGGCTTGGGCCGCTCCAGCTCCGACTCACGGAACTGCGCATAGGGCGCGGGCTTGAAGCAGATGGCGATCTCGGTGTCGCGCACGCTCATGCGCTTGCCGGTGCGCAGGTAGAACGGCACACCGGCCCAGCGCCAGTTGTCGATCATCACCTTCAGCGCCACGTAGGTCTCGGTGTGGCTGTCGGGGGCGACGTTGGCCTCCTGGCGGTAACCGGGCAACTGCTTGCGCCCGTGCCTGCCGGCACGGTACTGGCCGCGCACGGAATGCTTCAGGGCCATCTTCGGCGACCACGGGCGAATGGCGCCGATCACCTTGGCCTTCTCGCTGCGCACGGCATCGGCGGCGAATGCCGCCGGGGGCTCCATGGCCACCATCGCCAGCAACTGGAACAGGTGGTTGGGCACCATGTCGCGCAGCGCCCCGGTGCTGTCATAAAAAGCACCGCGGGTCTCGACACCGACGGTTTCCGCGGCGGTGATCTGCACGTGGTCGATGTAATGGTTGTTCCAGAACGACTCGAACAGGCCGTTGGAGAAACGGCTGACCAGAATGTTCTGCACCGTCTCCTTGCCCAGGTAATGGTCGATGCGGTAGATCTGCCGCTCGCCCATCACTTTCAGCAGGCAGGCATTGAGCGCTTCGGCGCTGGCCAGGTCGGTACCGAAGGGTTTTTCCACCACCACGCGGCGAAAGCCCCCGGCGGATTCGTCGAGCAAGCCGGCCTGCCCCAGGCGCAGGGCGACCTCCGGGAAGAACCGCGGCGAAGTCGCCAGGTAGAAGATGGCGTTGCCATGGCTGGTCTTGTCGATGCGCCTGGCGAGGGCCTGGTAGGTGGCCGGGTCGAGGAAGTCACCGGTCTGGTAGTCCAGGCGCTTGGCCAAGCGCGCCCAGAGTTTCTCGTCCAGGCCTTTGCTGCTGCCCTCGCCGCCTTTATCACGCTCGACCATGAACGCATGCAGGCGCTCGGCAAATTGCTCGGCAGTGGCCGGGTTGTGGTCGACGCCGACGATACGCAGGTTGCGGTCCAGCAGGCCGTCGCGGCTGAGGTTGTACAGCGCCGGCATCAACAGGCGCTTGACCAGGTCGCCATTGGCGCCGAACAGGAACAGGGTGCAGGGTGGAGCGGCAGGAATGTGCTGTCTGGTCATTCGCCTTTCTTCTCGATATGGCCACCGAAGCCCAGGCGCATGGCCGAGAGGATCTTGTCACCGTAGGTGCCCTGCTGCTGGCGCGAGCGGAAGCGGGCGAACAGGGCGCTGGACAACACCGGCACCGGCACTGCCTGCTCGACGGCGGCATCGATGGTCCAGCGGCCTTCACCGCTGTCGGACACCGAGCCACTGAACTGCGCCAGCTGGGGGTCGGCCACCAGGGCATCGGCGGTCAGGTCGAGCAACCACGAGGTGACCACGCTGCCACGCCGCCACACTTCGGCGATTTCCGCCACGTCCAGGTCAAAGCGCTGGCCCTCGGGCAGTTCGTTGCCGCCCTTGCTGCGCAGCAGGTCGAAGCCTTCGGCATAGGCCTGCATCAAGCCGTACTCGATACCGTTGTGCACCATTTTCACGTAGTGCCCGGCACCGGCTGGGCCGGCATGGATGTAGCCGTGCTCGGCGCGCTGGTACTCGCCGCTACGGCCATGGGTACGCGGGATGTCACCCACGCCCGGGGCCAGTGCCTTGAACAGCGGCTCCAGGCGCTCGAACACGTCCTTTTCGCCACCGATCATCATGCAGTAGCCACGCTCCAGGCCCCACACACCGCCGGAGGTGCCCACATCCAGGTAATGCAGCCCGCGCTTGGCCAGCTCGCCCGCCCGGCGCATATCATCCTTGTAGAAGGTGTTGCCGCCGTCGATGATCGCATCGCCCGGCTCCAGCAGCTCGGCCAGCTGCGCGATGGTCTGCTCGGTAGGTTCGCCGGCCGGCAGCATCACCCACACCGCACGCGGTGCCTTGAGCTTTTGCACCAGCGCCCCAAGATCGTGCGCCCCTTGGGCACCCTCGCCCTCCAGGGTGCTGATGGCTTCACGGCTGCGGTCGTGCACCACGGTACGGTGGCCGGCGCGCATCAGGCGCCTTGCGATATTGCCGCCCATGCGGCCCAGCCCGATGATTCCCAGTTGCATGAGCCGATGCTCCCCTTGCGAATTTGATGTCAAAACAGTGCAGCCTTCAGGTTAGTCCAGCGAACCGCGCGTGGGTTCAGCGACGAACGGCGCGACCACGATAAACAAAAAAGTTCCCAAGGCCTGCAAAAGAATTCAGAATGCGCCCCGCGTGAAGCGTCTACGCTTTAACTTGTCACCAGCCAAAACCGCGAGGTGTGCTCATGGGTACCTTGATGCCTGCTACTCCAACCCAGACCCTCTATGTCTCCGTGCGCCGTGATGAGCTGCGTAAACTGAAGGAAGAACGTGACCAGCTGCGTCAGCAGGTCGCCCAACTGAACCTGCTGCTGGCACAGGCACGCACCGACGGCGACGCCGTCAGCCTCTGATCTTGTCCCTTCCCGGTGGGAGCTGAACCGCTCCCACATCGCTTAATCAAGCAGCCAGCTGTTATCGCCATTTTCCAGTACGCCACCATGACTGGTGGTGTCGCCGACCCTGGCAAACGGCTGCCCGTCCTCCATCATCAGTGCCGAGCCGCTGGTGATCAGCGCCCCACACCCGAGCTTGTCGCCAACCCGGGCGGCGGCCCTGCCGTTGACGAAGAACAGGCTGGAACCGCTGCTGACGCTGGTCGGGCCGCACAGCGGGCAGTGGTGAGCGTGGCCCAGCAGAACGATGGCAGGCATTGTTGCGACTCCTTGGTCATATGACGCGCCAGGCACCGGTGCCGGTGGCGCCAATCAGAACGTTCTCGACAGCCGCCAGTGCACGACCTGGCCATCGATCTCGGGGAAAGGTACCTGGTGCATGAACACCTGCTCACCCAGCGCGCGCTCGACGCAGGTGTAGTGGCCGGGCCATGGGCAGGGGGTGCCGGATGGCCAGCCGGGGGCATCCTCGCGCCTGGCGGTTTCCGGGTCGCGAAACTGCTTGCCCAGCCGCCGGTAATGGGCCCGGTCGACAAGTGCCTTCGGGTAGAACTGTGGCGCGCTTTGCAGGGCGTCGCCTTGCACCGACCATAAAAACGCCACCAGCGCCGCTTCGAATGCCCAATAGCCCAGGTGGTCACCGCGTGCCCGCGCGTGGCGCTCGTGCCAGTAACAGCCGTGCGCCTCGGCGTACCACTGGCCGAGGTAGCGCATGAGTGCGTCCTGCTGCGCAGGGCCACGTAGATCGAGGCTCTCCAGCAACGTGGCGTAGGGCTCGGGGTGAAGCAACGAGGTGCCTGGATATGCCTTGCCCAGACGCTGGAACAGCCGATGCAACAGCAGGTCGGGGCTGCGCTCGTCGGCCTGGTTCAACCAGCCCAGCAGTTGGCCTACCCGCTCGGGGTAACCGCACAGCACCGCCAGCGACAGCAGCCACAGGGCAAGCCGGTAGTCGTCCGCCACCCACGGGCGCAATTGCTCGCTGGCTGCCGGGTAGGCGGAAAAATGCCGGGCGAACTGGGCGAACGCGTAATCGACATAGGCCTCTACCAGTTCCATCGGCTCGCCACCGGAGTAGCGCTGGATGGCCAGCTCCAAAGCCATGTGCGCCCAGTCGCGGCTAAGCCCCCGGTAGTGGTGCCTGTGCTCGGCGGGGCCGGCCAGCAAGGCCTGGGTGTCCGGGTCGGCGAATTCCTGTTCCTTTTCATGGGTCGAGGCCCGATAGTGCTGCTCGACCATCCACGGGTCGCGCTTGATGCTGTCAAAGTGGCCCATTGGCCCTCCTCCACGCTAATTCAGGTGAGCCGGGCGCTGCCGGGCGTGATCGACCAGGTCTTTTGGGTAATAGGGCAAGTCGCGGTAAGGCGTATCGTCGATATCCCACAACAATGTGACCAAACCGGCCTCGAAGGCCCAGTAGCCGAAAAAGCCGGCATCGCTGCGGGCTTTGTGGCGATCATGCCAATAGCAATTGCGCATGCCTCGGTACCATTTCTTCAGGTAGCTGCGCATGGCCTGCTGCTGTTCGGCCTGTTCGCCGTTCAAGGCTTGCAGCAAGTCTGCGTAGGGGCGCGCGTGAATCAATGCCGGGCCGGCCTGGTTGATACCAACCCGGGTGAACAGCTGGCGGATCAGCAGGTCTTGACCGTGATCCGGGTCGTCACTGATGTAACCGGCGATCTGCTCGATGCGCTCAGGCATATCCAACAGCACAGCGAGGGACAGCAGCCAAAGTACGAACTGGTAAGCGTCGGGCTCCCATAGCTTCAAAGAAAAATCGGGATAAGAGCGTTTGTGACGCTGGAACTGGCTGAACATGTGCCCCGCATAGAATTCAAGCGACTTGATGGGTTCACCACCTGAGTAAAGAGCCACAAGCAACTCCATAGACTCATAGCACCAACTCCAGCTCAACATTTCAATGTTTACATATTCGGGGCGTTCAATTTTCAGGTAAGGCTCAGCCTCTAGCTCGACATAATACTTCTTCCAAAAGGAAATACTATCGAGATAGGCTGCTTCTTGCAGCAATGGTTCACGCTTACACTTATCGAATCGACACATCATTCACACCCAATGGATTCAGGCGGCTACGCTCACCTGCAAAAATAGGCGACCTGGTAGAATCAGAGCTTACAGGCCCTTTACCAAGCGCCACGTCAAGATACGTCCCTCGTCGGCTGGCATTTCAATGCCTTGCATAAATGTTTGAGGCCCCACAACCCAATCGTCGCAGACCCACACGCCCGTGCGAGGGCAAACTTCACCTGACTTGGCAAACACATCCGAACTTGTCACGCTCAGAAGTCCTTCTGGGAAACTTTGAATAACTTGGCGTTCACGAGCGTCATCTACCAAATCTTTCGGATAGTAGGGGAGATCCCTGTAGGGAGTATCATCAACACCCCATAGCACAGTGACCATACCCGCCTCGAATGCCCAGTAACCAAAGAATCCAGAGTCACTTCTTCCCTTGTGGCGGTCATGCCAATAACAGTTTCGCATACCTCTGTACCATTGTTTGAGATAGGCACGCAAAGCCTGTTGCTGCTCATCGCCTCCACTTGACACTGCCCTAAGGAGCTCACTGTAAGGTCGCTTATGAACTAACGTGCCCCCAGGAAAATCTACACCCACACGAACAAACAACTGCCTCAACAGTAAATCCTGACTCTCATCCGAACTGTCACTTGTCCACGCTGCTATTTGCGCAATACGCCCTGCTTTTCCGAACAAAACAGCAAAAGATAAAAGCCACAACACGTACTGATAGGCATCTGGCTCCCATAGCTTCAATGAGAAATCCGGAAAACTCTGTTTGTGCCGCTGAAACTGCGAAAACACGTGCTCAGCATAGGCTTGGAGGGACTCTAACGGCTCGCCCCCTGAATACAATTCAATCAATAATTCAAGTGACTGATAGCACCACCCCCAACTTATTCCTTCCACATTGACGTAATCCGGCCACGACCTAGCCAGATACTCCTCAGCGCTCCGCTCAAAGTACTTTTCCTTCAAATAAGACACATCATCCAGATAAAACCTTTCTTGAAGAAGCGGCTCTCTTTTAACCCGATCAAATTGCACCTGACATCCTCCTGTCAAACACCATCAACAATGGCCCTTGCATTCCCGTCGAGCTTAGTCACACTCGATACGACCCCGTTTTCGTTTACGACTATTAGCCACCGCTCGTACCCTGCGTCTCGAATCGCATCTCCCTCACTACGCCCCAAAGCGCTTTGTAATCTAGGGACAATCCACGCATCACTCATCTGCCTGGCACTCGGATATCCCTCACTCCCCTTCGTAACCGGCAAACTCCCCGGCGAAAACACGCCCCCCGTTCGATACTTGGTCTCGGTAATAATGAACGGCGGTGGCGGATGGGCATTACGATAGACACCATCCAGCCCGCGCCCAGTGGGTTTCATTTCCAGGCTGCGCGGCCCCCGCGCCGCCGACAACAGGTTTTCGTGGCCCTTGCCAAGCATGTACTGATCACTGACCACCTCCCCGTAAATACCCTTCTGCGTCCGGGTCGCCGTCGCGTGATCGAACGCGTGCACATTGGCGCCATGCGCAGCAACTGGCGGTGACGTGGGCACCGGCGGGCCGAGCACGCCGTCGGGGCGCTCCAGATAACGTGGGCGCATGCCAATGCCGGAAGTCACCCGCCCACCACTCATGGCCATGGGCACCGGCTTTGCTGCATGCACCCCGGCATGCGCCACCTGCGCGGGCAGGTCGCTGGCTTGCTCCAATAACTTGGCCAGCCTGGCATCGAGCTGCATCAGCGCATGCGGGATTTCCCGCACGGCATGCACCTGCACCGCGTAGAACTGCGCTTCCATGGCCTGCAGCCGCACCAACAGGCGCGAGGCCGCCTGGTTGAACGGCCAGTTGCCGAGGTAACTGCGCAGCTTTACCGTCGCCGCAATGACCTTGGCCAGAAACTGGTCCAGGTAGGCCAGCAGGTCCTTTTCATAGCTGGCGAACCGGACCTGGCGCAGCCAGAACTCCACGCTGCCGCGGGTGAACTTGCCGAGAAAGGCAACCACGGCCTGCAAGATGACCTGGCTTTCACGAATCAACAGCAGGCACAACCCACGCAGAAACGCCGCCGCTTCCTGCCCAACCAGTGCACCTGCCACCGAGCCCACTGCGGTGCCCGCCGCCCCGACCACCGCGCCGATGATCGGGGCGATCAAGGTGACCAGGCAGGCCACCAGCAACACCCACTCCTGCCATTCCGGCGGCTGCGCCGCTGCCTGGCTGCCATCCGCCGTGTAGCGCCTGCCCAGGCGCAGGCACACTGCGGCGAGGTCACGGGCGCTGAGCACGATCACCACCCCCGGCACCAGGGACAGCAGCATGTCGGCGATGACCACGCTCAGTGGCCGCTCCTCGGCAAACTCGCCTAGCACCAGGTCGCGCAGCCAGGCAAAGCCGCCGGCGACTTTGTCGACCGCTTCGTCCAGCCAGTCCGCTGTCGAACTCATGCCTGGCCACCTGCCGAGCTGCAACCGGCAAGCAAAGCCTGCAAGGCAGCATCCAGCTCGGTCGCGGTGGTCAGCTGCAGCGGGCCTGGGCCTACCTCATACCGCACCTGGGCGCTGCAGCCGGGGGTGACCCCGGCCAGGCGGGCATAGCCGTTCTGGTCGACCACGCCCTGGCGCTGGGTGCCATCGGACAAGCTCGCCACGTAGGCCGTGCCGGCGATCGGCGTGCCGTCGGCGTGCACCAGGCGAAACTCGATGTCGTCCTGTACCGGGGCAGGCGGCTCACCGTAGCGTGCCGGCGCCTTGACCTGGGCGATGGCATGGAGCAGCAGTGGCTCGGGGCAGCCGATTTCGATGCGGCCGTCAGCCAGCTTGATAAAGGCCCCGCCACAGCTGAGGGTCAGCGACGTGCGGCTGTCGATATGCACGTGGCCGCCATGGCTGGTGATCGACACGTCGTCCTGGCTGTCGACCCGCAATTGCCCGCCAACCTGCACGCGCTTGTCCAGCGCCACCTGTTCGCTGGCCTCGAGGCCGACGCTCACGCTCAGCGCGCCACCAACCGCCAGTATCTTGCCCAGGCCAACGCTTTCGATCTTGCCAAGGGCAACCGTCTCGCTTTTGCTGGCGCCCACCTTGACGCTGCGGTTGCCGCCTATGTGCACCACCTCGTCATGCTCGACGCGCTCGCTACGGTCATTGCCGATCAGCGTGGTTTCGTTGTGCTTGACGACGTTGTTCTGGTCACGCTCGGCATGAATGAATACTTCCTGCCGCCCCAGTTCATCTTCGAAGCGCAGCTCGTTGAAGCCAGTGCCTTTATGGGTCTGGCTCTTGATGGTCATGCGGGTCTTGTGTTGCGGCAGGTCGTAAGGCGGCAGCTGGTCACCGCAGTAGGTGCGCCCGGTGACGATCGGCTGGTCGGGGTCGCCATTGACGTACTGGACAATCACATCCTGGCCAATACGCGGGATGGCCATCGAACCCCAGCTGCCACCGGCCCAGCCTTGCGACACCCGCACCCAGCAGGAGCTGAATTCGTTGTTTTCGCTCTCTCGGTCCCAGGGAAAGCTGACCTTGACCCGGCCCCATTCGTCGCAATAGATCTCCTCGCCGGGCGGGCCGACCACGGTGGCCATGTGCGGGCCATCGATGCGCGGCTTGGCCACGGGTGCCGGGCGCCACTCGGCCATGCCCTGCACCAGCAGCGCATCGTTCACATAGTGGGTGCCTTGTTCGGCGCCGGCGGCCTGTTCCTGCAGGCTGGTGAGCTGGGACCCCTGATGACACAGGCTGACCACGCGCCAGTGCACATTGAGGTCTTGCCGTGGGTGGCCGACCAGGGTGAAGCTCAGGCCTGGTTGCAGACGCACGTCATCGCCCTGCACTTCGGCCAGGCAGGCATCGTGGCGCAAGCCCGTCAGCCGTGTTTCGGTGAAGGGCTTGCCGACTGCATCGCGCTTGTAGCGCCCCGGGTAATCGAAGCGTTCGTAGTCCAGGGACTGGTGCGTGACGTTACTGGCCTGCGCCCTGTGCTCCTGGCGATAGGCGGGGTGGGTGAAGGTGTAGTCGCGCTGCACCTGCCGCGCCGTACGCACCTGCTCGCAGTAGCGCAAGCGCCGCAGGCAGGCGCGGGCCTGGTCGCCGCCACTGTCGGCGTGGTACAGCACCTGATCGGGGCCGACATCGACCTCATCCTGCCAAAGTGCCTCGTCATCTTCGCTCTTGAGCGCGCCCCGGCTGAGCAGCCCGAACGAAAGCAGGCGGTCGGTGACGATCAGGGTGTGCTGCTTGGCACAGTGTGAAAAGCGGTAGACAAACCCTTCTTCAGCGGCAAGGCGATGGATGAAGTCGAGGTCGGTTTCACCCGCCTGGACACAGAACTCCCGTACCTGGTGCTCGGCGCAACTGTTCAGCTCGAAGCGGGTAATGCCTTGGCGCTTGAACATCAGGTCAAGAATCTGCGGCACGGTTTTGCTCTGAAAGATGCGCCAGTTCGAACGCAACCGGGCACGGGCCAGCCGCGGTTCGACCACGGCGTGGTAGCGCGTGCGAGAAAAGCTGGTTTCGCCCTGGCTGAAGGCGCTGACCAGGCCATGCACGTGACGCAGGGGCCGGTCGGCGCAATAGAGGGTGAACAGCGCAGGCTTGTCGAGCAGGTGACCGAAGTCGATGTCACTTTCGTAGCTGACAAGTTCCAGGGTCAGCACAAATGGCTGGTTGAGGGTTTCGTCCAGTTTGAATGAAACCACTTCGAATTCCGTGCGCGCAGCGAGCGCCTGGAAACCGAAGCGTAAGTCGGACTGTTTCATGAGTTGCTCTACCCGCCATGCTGTTTATCGGCGAAAACAACCGCACCCTGGCCTTCCTCAAGATGAGAACGTCAAGAAAAGTGGCCAGCCGCCAGGCTGCAAGCCAGATAAATCGTGGCATTGCGGGTTTCAACCCATGGCGACTTCGAGAATGAGGCAGTGACTGAAGAACAACTTAAACGGTTCGAAACCGATATAACAGGAACGATGGGTTTAATACACAAGGGCGTATCGTAGGCAACTTCCTACTGTATTTACTGACAAACTTTTTTATCAGGCTAGTGTTTGCCGAAACATAATTGACTTCAACTTTTAATTTTCAGGCGTCTCGTCATGGTGCAGGGCATCGCCCCGCTACAGGACTCTGCACAATCGCCCGGCAGCAGCGGTCCCAGTGCGAGGCGCCAAAATGCACCATAGCGGTGCAAGCGTTGCCTGATTGGGGCACGGCTTGCGTCCCCCCGTCCTGCTCGCCAGCCAGGCATACACATTCGCTCACATACGCCAACGTTTGCGTCTAGCGTGCGGCGTCACAATAGTGACCAGCGGGTCACCTTCCCCCCGTTTTCTCTCCTACACTCGGGTTTCGGCCCGCCATTTGCTCATCGGAAGAGTGACGAAAAAAAGTCGAACTTTCAGGAAAGCCGGCAGGTCAGGAACTAAGTAGGCCAAACGCAAGGGACATTCCCTGGCTCGGCCCACCCATCCCAACCAGTCCAATCGCTTTTGGCGGGAATGCCGATCGCGCTGTGCCTGCGCGCACGACTCAGGGGCATGGAAGCACTACGCAGAATTCAGCATCAGAGAGAACCAACACGAGATATCGCCACGGGTGCCAGCACCCGACCAAAGCATAGGGACGGAGAGAAGTATGATCAGTGCCGCTGTCGAGCCTCACGTAGCTACCTTTACCTCGGACAATCGCGAATCGGTCACCCCGGATTTCGCCGCGACAGGCAAGGCACCCGGCGTCCAGCGCCGCCAGCACAACCCCAACAAGCGCAAGATCCTGTTCGTCACCTCGGAGATCGCCGACCTGGTGAAAACCGGCGGCCTGGGCGATGTGTCTGCCGCCCTGCCCCGGGCCCTGGGGCATCTGCATGACGTACGGGTACTGATCCCGGGCTACCCGCAAGTGATGGAAAGCGACAACCCCATCCACATCGTCGGCGAACTGAGCGGCCATGCAGCCTTGCCGCCGTGCAAGATCGGCCGCATGGACCTGCCCGATGGGCTGGTCATCTATGTGCTGATCTGCCCCGAGCTGTACCAGCGCGCTGGCACCCCCTATGCTGCCGACAACGGCCGCGACTGGCCGGACAACCACATCCGCTTCGCCCGCCTGGGCCTGGCCGCGGCGGAAATCGCCGCTGGCGAGGGCATGATCCACTGGAAGCCCGAACTGGTGCACGCCCACGACTGGCCTGCCGGGCTGGCGCCTGCCTACATGCACTGGCGGGGCCTGAACACCCCGACCTTGTTCACCATCCACAACCTGGCGTACCAGGGCGTATACAGCCGTGGCTGCAGCCCGGAACTGGCGATCCCCGACCATGCCATGCAGCAGGAAGGCATGGAGTTCTACGGCAAGCTGTCGTTCCTCAAGGCCGGCCTTGCCTACTCCAGCCACATCACCACGGTCAGCGCCACCTACGCCCAGGAAATCACCACCCCGGAATTCGGCTGCGGCCTGGATGGCTTCCTCGCCAGCAAGGCCCAGCAAGGCCTGCTCGGCGGCATCCCCAACGGTATCGACGAAAGCTGGGACTCGGCCACCGACAAGCACCTGCAGCACAACTTCAGCATCAATGACTGGGAAGGCAAGGCGCGCAATACCCGCGAGGTACGCGAGCTGTTCCAGCTGCAGCCGAGCGAAGGGCCGCTGTTTGCCGTGGTGTCGCGCCTGGTCTACCAGAAAGGCCTGGACCTGACCCTGGGCGTGGCCGACTACATCGTCGAGCAAGGTGGCCAGATCGCGATCATCGGCCGTGGCGAACCGGAAGAAGAACAGGCCATGCGCGAACTGGCGCTGCGCCATCCCGGGCGCATCGGTGTGCGCATCGGCTTCAACGAAACCGATGCCCGACGCATGTTCGCCGGCAGCGACTTCCTGCTGATGCCGTCGCGCTACGAGCCCTGCGGCCTCAGCCAGATGTATGCCCAGCGTTTCGGCTCGCTGCCGGTGGCGCGCAACACCGGCGGGCTGGCCGACACCATCGAGAACGGTGTCACCGGTTTCCTGTTCGATGAATCGACCGTGGAAAGCTACCGCGAAGCGCTTGCCCGCGCCTTCTATGTGTACCAGAAGAAAGACCTGCTCAACGCCATGCGCTGCCTGTCGATGACCCAGCCGTTCAACTGGTGCCAGGCCGTGGAACCCTATGCCCGCCTGTATGAGGATCTGGTCCGGCAGGCCCACCTGGCCTACTACTGAGAGAGGGATCGAAGATGCACAGGCATGGCGCACACCTGCTGGACGCCACGTCGGCGCGCTTCGCCCTCTGGGCACCCGATGCGCGCAGCGTGAGCGTGGAACTGCAGCAGCAGCCGGCGATAGAGCTGCTGCCCGAAGAAGATGGCTGGTACACGGGAGTGGCCCCGGCCCGGGCAGGCGACAACTACCACTACCGGATCGACGGGCAGCTGCAAGTGGCCGACCCAGCGTCCCGTTACCAGCCCGACGGTGTCCATGGCCCCAGCCAGGTGGTGGATATCGCTGCCTACCCATGGCAGCACCGCTGGCAAGGCCGGCCTTGGCACGAAGCCGTGATCCAGGAACTGCACGTCGGTGCGCTGGGTGGCTACGCAGGCGTGGCCAGCCTGCTGCCACGCGTGGCCGCCACCGGCATCACCGCCATCGAACTGATGCCGATAGGCCAGTTCCCCGGCGCACGCAACTGGGGCTATGACGGTGTGTTGCCTTTCGCCGCCCAACGTTCCTACGGCACCCCGCAGCAACTGTGCCAGCTGATCGACCAGGCGCATGGCCATGGGCTGATGGTGATGCTCGACGTGGTCTACAACCACTTCGGCCCGGACGGCAATTACCTGCACCAGTACGCCAGCCCGTTCTTTCGCGAAGACCGCCAGACGCCCTGGGGCGCGGCCATCGACTTCCGGCGCCCGCAGGTGCGCGAGTACTTCATCCAGAACGCCTTGATGTGGCTGTGCGAGTACCGCTTCGACGGCCTGCGCCTGGATGCGGTGCATGCCATCGACCAGCCGGATTTCCTCGTCGAGCTGGCACAACGGGTGCGGGCTGCCGTGGAACCTGGCCGCCACGTGTGGCTGGTACTGGAAAACGAACACAACCAGGCCTTCCTGCTGGAGCAAGGTTTCGATGCGCAGTGGAACGACGACGGCCACAACGCCTTGCACGTACTGCTGACCGGCGAAACCGAAGGCTACTACGAAGACTACAAGCACCGGCCGATCGACAAGCTGGCCCGCTGCCTGGGCGAAGGCTTCGTGTTCCAGGGCGAAGCCAATCGCCACGGCCAGCCCAGGGGCGAACCGAGTGGCCACCTCGCACCCAGCGCTTTCGTGTTGTTCTTGCAGAACCATGACCAGATCGGCAACCGGGCGCTGGGCGAGCGCCTCAGCGTGCTGTGCCCGCCTGCGGCGTTGCGGGCAGCCACCGCCTTGCTGTTGCTGAGCCCGATGATCCCGCTGCTGTTCATGGGCGACGATGACGGCAGCCGCACGCCCTTCCTGTTCTTCACCGATTTCCACGACGAACTGGCCGACGCCGTACGTGAAGGCCGGCGCGGCGAATTCGCCCATTTCCCGGCCTTTGCCGACCCGGAACAGCGCGCCCGCATCCCCGACCCGAACGCCTTGCAGACCTTCGAACGCTCACGGCCAGACAGGCACGACGTGCTCGCTGGCTGGCATGGGCTCTATCAGCAGTTGCTGACAATACGCCGCCAGCAGTTGCTGCCACGCCTGCCTGGCACGCGTGCGCTGGGTGCCAAGGTGCTCGGTGCCAAGGCGCTGAGCGCCAGCTGGCGCCTGGGTGATGGCAGTACCTTGCGTATCGACCTGAACCTGGCGGACCAGCCGCAGCCCGTCGCGCTGCCACCAGCCGGGCTACGGCTGTTCGATAGCAGCGCCGATGCCCACCCGGACGACACCCTTTCCCCCTACAGTTGTGTGGCCAGCCTGCTGCCGCGCAGCCCGGAGACGCCATGAGCGAACCTTTGCTACACCAGCTGGCACGGCAGGCCGGGCTGGCCCGCGACTGGGTCGATGCCAACAACCGCCCCCAGCAAGTCAGTGACGATGTGCTGCGCCGGGTGCTGGAAGCCCTTGGCCATGGCTGCGCCGACGATGCCCAGGTACGTGACAGCCTGGCCAGCCTCGCGCACAGCGATGATGCCGAGCATGTGCCACCCCTGCTGACCGCGGATGTTGGCCAGGCGCTGGCGCTCGACCGCTACTTCGCCGGCGGCAGGCCGGTGCGCTGCACCCTGGAGGACGGCGCGCAGTTGCAATTGCAGCTGGATGCCCAGGGCCGGCTGCCTGGCCAGCTGCCACCGGGTTACCACCAACTACAGATCGAAGGCCATGCCTTCACCCTGGCCGTGGCACCGGCCGGTTGCGTGGCGCTGCATGACCGGGTCAGCCAACCGCCTGCGCGCTGCTGGGGCATCTCGGTGCAGCTATACAGCCTGCGTCGCCCTGGCGATGGTGGCTATGGCGACTGCATGGCCCTTGAACAACTGGCCCGCAGCGCTGCCGAACGCGGTGCCGATGCCCTGGCCATCAGCCCGATCCACGCGCTTTCGGCCTTCGACCAGCACCATTACAGCCCCTACTCCCCCTCCAGCCGGCTGCTGCTCAACAGCCTGTACGCCAGCCCGGCGGCCATCCTCGGCGAGCGCGCCGTGCGCCAGGCGGTGGAAGCCTGCGGCCTGGAACAGGCGCTGGAAGCGCTGGAGCAGGAGCCGCTGGTGGACTGGCCGCGCGCAGCCGAAGCCCGTCGCCGGCTGTTGCAGGCGCTGTACAAGGACTTCAGCCAAGGCGACCACCCGCAGCGAAGCGACTTCGACAGTTTCCGCGAGGCCGCCGGCGAAGCGCTGGAACACCATTGCCGCTTCGAAGTGCTGCAGGCCGAGGCGGTCGACCAGGGCCTCGGCGCCGACTGGCGCAACTGGCCAGAGGCCTGGCGCGACCCTTACCACGCCGAAGTACAGAGTTTTGCCGCCAGCTACCCGGCGCGCATCGAGTTCCATGCGTTCTGCCAGTGGCTGAGCGAACGCAGCCTGCAACGCGCCCAGGAAGCCGCGCGCGGCAATGGCATGGCGGTCGGCTTGATCGCCGACCTGGCGGTGGGTGCCGACGGCGCCGGCAGCCAGGCCTGGAGCCGCCAGGACGAGCTGCTGGCCAACCTCACCGTGGGTGCACCACCGGACATCCTCAACCGATCAGGCCAGGACTGGGGCATCTGCGGCTTCTCCCCGGAAGGCCTGAAACGCAACGGCTACCGCGCCTTCATCGAAATGCTGCGGGCCAACCTGGCGCACGCCGGCGGGCTGCGGATCGACCATGTGATGGGCTTGCGCCGTTTGTGGGTGATTCCGCGTGGTTCCAAGCCCAGCGAAGGTGCCTATCTCGAATACCCGCTGGACGACCTGCTGCGCCTGCTGGCACTGGAGTCGATGCGCCACGGCGCGGTCATCCTCGGCGAAGACCTGGGCACCGTGCCCGAAGGGCTACGCGAAGCCTTGGCCAAGAGCAATGTGCTGGGCATGCGGGTGCTGCCGTTCGAGCAAGCCTCGCCCGGCAACTTCACGCCGATCCTCGACTGGCCGGACAACGCCCTGGCCACCACCGGCACCCACGACCTGGCCCCCCTGGCCGGTTGGCTGGAAAACCGTGATATCGACTGGAGCCACCGCCTGCAACTGATCGATGCCGCGACCGAACTGCATTGGCGCCATGAGCGGCAGAAAGAACACGCCGGCCTGCGGCGTACGCTGGAATCCAACTATGGTCCGCTTGAGGACAACGACGCCGTGATCGACGCCGCCATTCGCTATGTCGGCCACACCCGCGCCCCGCTGGTGCTGGTCCCCCTCGAAGACCTGCTGGGCTGCGACGAGCAACCCAACCTGCCCGGTACCACCGAAGGCCATCCCAACTGGCGCCGGCGCTTTGCCCGACCAGTGCGTGAGCTGCTTGACGATGCCGATGCCGCCCGGCGTCTGGAACTGCTGGCCCAGGCCCGCGAGCAAGCCTGGGAGCGTGACCGATGAAAGCCCTGAGCGCGACCCTGCGCCTGCAGTTTCACAGTGACTTCACCCTCGACCACGCCGTGCCGCTGGTGCCGTACTTCGCCCAGCTGGGCATCAGCCACCTGTATGCCTCGCCCATCCTCAAGGCCCGCGCCGGTTCGCGCCATGGCTACGACGTGGTCGACCCGACCCAGGTCAACCCGGAACTGGGCGGCGAGGCAGCCCTGGTGCGGCTGGTTGCAGCCCTGCGCCAGCACGGCATGGGGCTGATCCTCGACACGGTGTCCAACCACATGGCCGTCGGCGGTGCCGACAACCCGTGGTGGCAAAGCCTGCTGGCCTGGGGCCGGCGCAGCCCGTATGCGCAGTTCTTCGACATCCAGTGGCATTCCAGCGACCCGTTGCTGGCCGGGCAGTTGCTGCTGCCATTCCTGGGCAGCGACTACGGTGTAGCGTTGAAGCAGGGTGAGATACCGCTGCAATTCGATCCGCAGCAAGGCTTGCTGCAGATCGCCCATTACCAGCACCGTTTTCCGATCTGCCCGGCCGATTACGGCTGGATTCTGGCCTTGAGTCCGGAACCGGCGCTCAAGGCCCTGGCCGAACATTTCACCGCCCTGCACGCATCGCCCGACCCGCTGGCCGACGCCCTGCCCCTGCACGCAGAGCTGGCACGCCTGGTGGGTGAAGGTGCCGACCTGCAATCGGCACTGGTAGCCTTCGACAGCCGCAGCGAGGCCGGCTTCCGGCGCCTGCACCTGCTGCTGGAACGCCAGACCTACCGCCTGGCCAGCTGGCGCACCGCTGCCGACGACATCAACTGGCGGCGCTTCTTCGATATCAACGAACTGGGCGGCTTGCGGGTGGAGCGTGCGGTGGTGTTCGAAGCCACCCATGCCAAGCTCTTCGAGCTGATCGAGCGCGGCCTGGTGGATGGCCTGCGCATCGACCATATCGATGGCCTGGCCGACCCGCGCGGCTACTGCCGCAAACTGCGCCGGCGGGTCGATGGCTTGCTGGCGCGGCGCCCGCTGCACGCGGCGCTGGAGCACTTCCCGATCTACGTGGAAAAAATCCTCGGTGCCGACGAGCACCTGCATCGCGACTGGCTGACCGACGGCACCACCGGCTACGAATTCATGAACCAGGTGTCGCTGCTGCAGCACGACCCTGCGGGCGAGGCCGCCCTGACCGAGTTGTGGACCAACGTCACAGAGCGCCCCGCCTTCGCCGAAGAAGTGCGCCAGGCCCGTCACCTGGTGCTCAATGCCAGCCTGGCCGGGGACTGCGAGTCGGTGGCCCAGGCGCTGTTGCAGGTGGCGCGCAACGACCTGATGACCCGCGACCTGACCTTGGGTGCGATCCGTCGCGCCTTGCAGGCGCTGGTGGCGCATTACCCGGTGTACCGCACCTACTTCAATGCCTGCGGCCGCCCGGCGCAAGACGAAGCATTCTTCCAGCAGGCGCTGGCCAACGCCCGGCAAGACCTCAGCGAGGCCGACTGGCCACTGCTCGAACAACTCGAGCAGTGGCTGGGCGGGCAAGCCTGGCGCAAGTTGCCAGCGGGCTATGCGCGCAAGCAATTGCGCCACGCCTGCGTGCGCTTCCAGCAATTGACCGCGCCCAGCGCCGCCAAGGCCGTGGAAGACACCGCCTTCTACCGCAGCGCACGGCTGCTGTCGCGCAACGACGTCGGCTTCGAGGCCGAGCGCTTCAGTGCCCCGCCCGAACACTTCCACAACGAGGCGCAGCGGCGCCTGCGCGACTTCCCTGACAACTTGCTGGCCACCGCCACGCATGACCACAAGCGTGGCGAAGACACCCGCGCGCGCCTGGCAGTGCTGAGCGAGCGCGGCCCGTGGCTGGCCAGCCGGGTGGAACACTGGCGCGAGCTGGCAAGCCCGTTGCGCGTGGCCCTGGACGACGGCCCGGCGCCCAGCCCCGGTGATGAGCTGATGCTGTTGCAGACCTTGCTCGGCAGCTGGCCACTGGACCTCGACCCGCATGATGACAACGGCCTGCGCCAATACGCCGAGCGCATTCGCCAGTGGCAGCAGAAGGCCGTGCGTGAAGCCAAGCTGCGCAGCAGCTGGAGCGCGCCCAACGAGGGTTATGAAGCTGCCTGTGCGCGTTATGTCGACGGCCTGCTGCTGGACAGCGAGAACCAGCAGTTGCGCAAGTCGCTGGCCGAAGCCGCCCAGCTGCTGGCCTGCCCCGGCGCACTCAATGGCCTGGTACAGGCCCTGCTGCGCATGACCACGCCCGGTGTGCCCGACCTGTACCAGGGCAACGAATACTGGGACTTCAGCCTGGTCGACCCGGACAACCGCAGGGCCGTGGATTATGCCACCCGGCGCAACACCCTGGCCGACGCCACCCCGCTGGCCGAACTGCTGGCCCACTGGCAGGACGGCCGGATCAAGCAGGCGCTGATTGCCCGCCTGCTCGACTGCCGCCAGGCCAACGCCGAGCTGTTCCGCCGCGGTGCCTACCTGCCGCTGACCGTGCACGGTCGCCACGCCGACAAGGTACTGGCGTTCGCCCGCCTGGGCGAAGGCCAGCGCGCCGTCATCATCGCGCCACGCCTGGCCAGTACCCTGCTGGGCGCAGCTACCATACCCCTGATCCCGGCGCAGAACTGGGACGACACCCGGGTAAGTTTGCCGTTTGCCTTGTCGCCTGCCAATTCGACTGGACTTTTTGGCGGTGCCGTTGTCAGCCCTGTTAGAGAGTTGATGTTGAGCACCGTGCTATCGGAGTTTCCAGTCAACCTGTTGATCGAACATGCCTAGCATTCAGGAGCGTCGTGATGAGTGTCGATGAAAAACGTGTACGCGAATTCGCCTACCAGATCTGGGAATCGGAGGGGAAACCGGAGGGCCAGGAAAGCCGCCATTGGGACATGGCGCGCAAGCTTGCCGAAGCCGAGGCATTGGCCCCCGAGGCCAAGCCCAAGGCGGCCGGCAAAGCCAAGGTAGCGGCCAAGCCGAAAGCAGCGGCAGCGCCCAAGGCGCCCGCCGAGCCCAAGGTAGCGGCGCTGCCGGGTGTCAAGCCGGCTGCGGCGAAGAAACCACGTGCGGTGAAGAAGCCCACTGCCGGCTGAGCCGCTACCGGCCCTTTCGCGGTAAGCCCGCTGCCACGAGCCTGTACCGGCTAGCGGTTGGGGAGATCCCTGTGGGAGCGGGCGTGCCCGCGAAAGGCCGGCCCCGCCATCCATCGTTCCGTTTCCAACACCCGGCCATTCGAGGACCGTCATGAGCCCGCGCACGCCCAAGAAAACCCGCTCCGTTGCTCCCTCGCGCATCCGCGAAGGCCTGCCCTTCCCCCTCGGCGCCACCTGGGACGGCCTGGGCGTCAACTTCGCCCTGTTCTCGGCCAACGCCACCAAGGTCGAGCTGTGCCTGTTCGACCCGACCGGTGAAAAGGAAATCGAACGCATCGAGCTACCGGAATACACCGACGAGATCTATCACGGTTACCTGCCCGACGCGCACCCTGGGCTGATCTACGGCTATCGCGTGCACGGCCCGTACGAGCCGGAGAACGGCCATCGCTTCAACCCCAACAAGCTGCTGATCGACCCTTACGCCAAACAACTGGTCGGCGCGCTGAAGTGGTCCGAAGCGCTGTTCGGCTATACCATCGGCCACCCCGACGGCGACCTGTCGTTCGATGAACGGGACAGTGCGCCGTTCGTGCCCAAGTGCAAGGTCATCGACCCGGCCTTCACCTGGGGCCGCGATGAGCGGGTGCAGATCCCCTGGGAGCGCACCATCATCTACGAGGCCCACACCAAGGGCATCAGCATGCGCCACCCCGCTGTGCCGGAACACCTGCGCGGCACCTTCGGCGGCCTGGCCAACGACGAGCTGCTCGGGCACATCAAGGAGCTGGGGGTATCCAGCATCGAGCTGCTGCCGATCCATGCCTTCGTCAACGACCAGCACCTGCTGCAGAAAGGCCTGAACAACTACTGGGGCTACAACACCATCGCCTTCTTCGCCCCCCACCCGGCCTACCTGGCCAGCGGCAAGATCGCCGAGTTCAAGGAAATGGTCGCGCACCTGCACGACGCCGGGCTGGAAGTGATTCTCGACGTGGTCTACAACCACACCGCAGAGGGCAACGAGCTGGGGCCCACGCTATCGATGCGCGGTATCGACAACGCCTCGTACTACCGGCTGATGCCCGAGCAGAAGCGCTACTACATCAATGACTCCGGCACCGGCAACACGCTGGACCTCAGCCACCCCTGCGTGCTGCAGCTGGTCACCGATTCGCTGCGCTACTGGGCCGGCGAGATGCATGTGGACGGCTTCCGCTTCGACCTGGCCACCATCCTCGGCCGCTACCACGAAGGCTACAGCGAGCGTCACAGCTTCCTGGTCGCCTGCCGCCAGGACCCGCTGCTGCGCCAGGTCAAGCTGATCGCCGAGCCCTGGGACTGCGGCCCGGGCGGCTACCAGGTGGGCAATTTCGCCCCGGGCTGGGCAGAGTGGAACGACCGCTTCCGCGACACCATGCGGGCCTTCTGGAAAGGTGACGAGGGTCAGCTGGCCGACTTTGCCGCGCGCATGACCGCCTCCGGCGACATGTTCAACAACCGTGGCCGACGGCCGTACGCGTCGGTGAACTTCATCACCGCCCATGACGGTTTCACCTTGCGCGACCTGGTCTCGTACAACGAGAAGCACAACGAAGACAACGACGAGAACAACCAGGACGGCACCGACAACAACCTGTCGTGGAACTGTGGCGTCGAGGGGCCTACCCAGGACCCGGGGATCAATGCCCTGCGCATGCGGCAGATGCGCAATTACTTCGCCACCTTGCTGTTCGCCCAGGGCACGCCGATGATCGTCGCCGGCGACGAGTTCAGCCGTACCCAGCACGGCAACAACAATGCCTACTGCCAGGACAGCGAAATCGGCTGGGTGAACTGGGAGCTGGACCAGGAAGGCCAGGAGTTGCTGAAGTTCGTCAAGCGCCTGACCCGGCTGCGCCTCACTTACCCGGTATTGCGCCGTTCGCGCTTCCTGGTGGGTGACTACAATGAAGCCATCGGGGTCAAGGACGTGACCTGGCTGGCACCAGACGGCAACGAGATGAGCGTGGAGCAGTGGGAAGACCCGCACGGGCGCTGCCTGGGCATGCTGATCGATGGCCGTGCCCAGGTCAGCGGCATCGCCCGGCCAGGCGCCGAGGCCACCGTGCTGCTGATCGTCAACGCTCACCATGACATCGTGCCGTTCAAACTGCCGAGCGTGCCTGAAGGGGATTACTGGAGCTGCCTGGTCGATACCGACCGGCCGGAACTGCGCAAGGGCCAGCACCTGCAGTTCGACAGCACCTTCGAGGTCAAGGGGCGGTCGTTGTTGCTGATGGTGTTGCAGCGCGACGAGGAGTGAACCTGAACCGCTGGCATGGGTCTTTTATGTTGGAGCGTGTAAACCGTACCTGAGGAGCCACCGTGAACCCCGAAGCCGGCGGTAAAGGTTTCGCCAGCGTCAACCAGGCCCCGGCCGTGAAGCGCCTGCGGGTGCTGACGGTGAATACCCACAAGGGCTTCACCGCCTTCAACCGGCGCTTCATCCTGCCGGAGCTGCGCGAGGCGGTGCGCAGCACCCAGGCGGATATCGTCTTCCTCCAGGAAGTGCTCGGCAGCCATGATCGCCACGCTGCACGCTACCCCGGCTGGCCGCAGACGTCCCAGTACGAGTTCCTTGCCGACAGCATGTGGAGCGACTTTGCCTACGGTCGCAATGCGGTCTACCCCGACGGCCACCATGGCAATGCCCTGCTTTCCAAATACCCGATCATCGAACACCGCAACCTCGACGTGTCGATCACCGGCCCCGAACGCCGCGGCCTGCTGCATTGCATTCTCGACGTCCCCGGGCAGCACAGCGTGCACGCCATCTGCGTGCACCTGTCGCTGCTGGAAAGCCACCGCCAGAAACAGCTGCAACTGCTGCGCAGACTGCTTGAATCATTACCCGGCGACGCCCCGGTGATCATCGCCGGTGACTTCAACGACTGGAAATCCCACGGCAACCGCACCCTGGGCCTGCAGCGCGACCTGCACGAGGCCTTCGAGCGCCATCACGGCCACCTCGCCCGTACCTACCCTGCGCGCTTGCCACTGCTGCGCCTGGACCGCATCTACCTGCGCAACGCGGAAAGCCATGGCCCGCGTATTCTGGGGCACAAACCTTGGTCGCACCTGTCGGATCACCTGCCCCTGGCAGTGGAAGTCAGGCTTTAGCAATCATTTTTCATAGTGCAGGGACGGCAAATAGCGAACCCGGCTATGCCGCAGATTTTATTCAATAAAATCAAAGCGTTGATCAAGATCACGCGACACCTATGCTTTTTTCACGCTTTCTTGACGCAAGCGGCGGCCTCTCCTTAGCTGATCTTGTCTAACACTGAATATCTCGCGCCGGGCCCTCTAGCTCGCGCCTTCGTGCGCGTCCGCGAAAGCTGGCGTGCTGGTTTGGGTCGCCCACTGTTTTTTCGGTACAGCTCGTGACCTCAGGCCAGGTCCCAGGCTGTACCCCAAAAAACCAAGGAGATCCGCCATGAAAAGCACCTCGAACCCCTCGCGCTTCGACAGCATTTTCTATGCGGTTTCCACGTCGCTGCTTCTGGCAACCCCGGTGGAAACGATCGCGTACGAACTGCAGGATGACCCCACTTCGCCCAGCTTCCTGCAGCAACTCGCGCCACCGCAGCTATCGCTCGACCCGGTCAGCGCCAGTGGCTTGAGTATCGGTACCCTGAATGCGTTCTCGCAAAAGATCAGCGAGCGCCATGGGCTGGCCGTAGCGGACCCGGGTGCCAGCCAGTGGGCGCAGTTCTTCCCCGGCCCCGCCCGCAGCGGCGCGCAGCCACCGGACCAGCTGGAGGCGCCCAGCCAGCAGTTGACGATCGGCCCGGACCTGTTCGTGCGCGAAACGGCAGCGGGCAATGTGCACCGTGCGGGCATCTTCGTGGGGCAGAACAACCTGCAGACGCACTTCAACGGCATGCGCCGGCTGCTGGGCGACAAACAGCGCAACGCGGTGAACCTGAGCGGCGAGAGCCTGGGTGTCTACTGGAGCATGACCCATGAACAGGGCTGGCACCTGGATGCCGTGGCCATGGGTTCGCGCATAGACATCAACGGCCGCAGTGCCAATGGCCAGCGCCTGGATGACAGCGGCCATGCCATGACCCTCTCCCTGGAAGGTGGCATTCCCATCGGCCTGGGGGGCGGTTGGGTGATCGAACCGCAGGCGCAGTTGATCAACCAGCAGTTCTTCCCTGGCAACCAGGCCCAGGAAGAGACTTTGCAGGCCTTCGACAGCCAGCCGAACTGGAGTGGACGGGTCGGTGCCCGCTTGTCCGGGCGCTACGATGTGCGCGGCATGCCGATCGAGCCCTATGTGCGCACTAACGTGTGGTATGACTTCAGCAATGCCAATGAGGTGAAGCTGGACCAGGTCGACAAGATCTCCAGCTCACGCTATTCGACCACGGTGGAACTGGGCCTGGGGCTGGTGGCGCGGGTGACGCCGGCGGTGGCGTTGTTTGTCAGTGCCGACTACAGCAGTGACGTGGATGACAATGACCTCAACGGATTGATTGGCAGCCTTGGGGTGCGGATGCGGTGGTAGGCAGGTTCGGCCCATTCGCGGGTGAACCCGCTCCCACAAGGACAGCACAGGGTCTGAAGCTTGTGCAATACCTGTGGGAGCGGGTTTACCCGCGAAGAGGCCAGTACAAGCAACACATCAGGCGGGTTTCATGATCAATACCCCAAGCGGCGGCAGGTTCAGTGCCAGTGACTGCGGCTGGCCATGGCTGGCTATCTCGTCACTTTCCACCACACCCAGGTTGCCCACATTCGACCCGGCATACAGCTCGGCATCACTGTTCAGCAGTTCCTGCCAGCGCTCGCCAAACGGCACGCCAATGCGGTACCCCTCACGCGGCACCGGGGTGAAGTTGGCCACCACCAGCACCGGTTCGCCACTGCTGCTCCAGCGCAGCCAGGCGTACACGCTGTTCTGCGCATCATCGCCGATCAGCCACTGGAAGCCCTGCGGCTGGCAATCCTGCTCATGCAGCGCAGGCACATCCCGGTACAGGCGGTTGAGGTCGCTGACCAGGCGCTGCACACCCTGGTGCTCCGGGTACTGCAACAGGTACCAGTCCAGCTCGCTGTCGTGGTCCCACTCGCGCCATTGGCCGAACTCGCAGCCCATGAACAGCAGCTTCTTGCCCGGGTGCGCCCACATGAAGGTGAGGTAGGCACGCAGGTTGGCGAACTTCTGCCAGCGGTCGCCGGGCATCTTGTCGATCAGCGAATGCTTGCCGTGCACCACTTCGTCATGGGAGATGGGCAGGATGAAGTGCTCGGAATAGGCATAGATCAGGCCGAAGCTCATCTCGTTGTGGTGGTAGGTGCGGTGCACCGGGTCGTTCTGGATGTAATGCAAGGTGTCGTGCATCCAGCCCATGTTCCACTTGTAGGCAAAGCCCAGGCCACCCTGTTGGGTTGGCTGGCTGACACCAGGCCAGGCGGTTGATTCCTCGGCGATGATCAGCGCCCCCGGTGCTTCGTGGGCTGCCACGCCGTTGAGGTGGCGGATGAAGTCTATGGCCTCCAGGTTCTCGCGCCCGCCATGGCGGTTGGGTACCCATTCGCCAGCCTTGCGCGAATAGTCGCGGTACAGCATCGAGGCCACCGCATCGACCCGCAGGCCGTCGATGTGGAAGTGCTTCAGCCAGTGCAGCGCCGAGGCCATCATGAAACCGCGCACTTCGTTGCGGCCGAGGTTGTAGATCAGCGTGTTCCAGTCCTGGTGGTAGCCTTCCAGCGGGTTGTCGTATTCGTACAGGGCAGTGCCGTCGAAACGTGCCAGGCCGTGTTCGTCGGTGGGGAAATGCGCCGGCACCCAATCGAGCAGGACGCCGATGCCGCCCTGGTGGCAGGCATCGACGAAGGCGGCGAAGTCCTCGGCGGTGCCGTAGCGCGAGGTAGGCGCGAACAGCGACAGCGGCTGGTAACCCCAGGAACCACCGAACGGGTGCTCCATGATCGGCAGCAGTTCGATGTGGGTGAAGCCCAGTTCCTGCACGTAGGGCACCAGGCGTTCGGCCAGTTCGCGCCAGTTGTAAAAGCGCCCGACGTCGCCTGCCTCGTCCAGTTCGCAGCGCCACGACCCCGGGTGCAGTTCGTAGATCGACAGCGGCGCACTGTAGGCGTGGCGCTGCGCACGTTGCGCCATCCAGTCGTGGTCCTGCCAGGCGTGACTGAGCGCCCCCGCCACCTTGGACGCGGTACTCGGCGGCAGCTCGGTGGCACGCGCCAGCGGGTCGGCCTTCAGCGGCAGGATGCCGTCCTTGCCCAGCACCTCGTACTTGTAGGTTTCACCCACACCCAGGCGCGGCACGAACAGTTCCCACACCCCGGCGCTGTGGCGCAGGCGCATGGGGTGGCGACGGCCGTCCCAGTTGTTGAAGTCGCCCACCACCGAGACCCGGCGTGCATTGGGGGCCCACACCGAGAAGCACACACCGTCGACGCCATCGACCCGCGTCGGCTGGGCGCCGAAACGCCCGGACAGGTCGCGATGATTACCCTCGGCGAACAGGTACAGGTCCATGTCGCCCAGTTGCGGGCCGAAGCTGTAGGGGTCTTCGGTAATCTGCTCGCCACCGGCCCAGGCGATCTGCAGCAGGTACGGGTGTGCCTCGTCGAGGTGCGCGCTGAACAACCCAGGCAGGCTGCCCTGCTCCATTTCGGCGAGGATGCGCCCGTCATGCCGGGCCAGAATGCGCACATTCAGGGCATTGGGCAGGTAGGCGCGGATCACCTGCCCGCCAGTACCGTCGCCATGGGGGCCGAGTACCGCAAATGGGTCGGCGTGCTCGGCGCGGGCCAGGGCGTCGAGGTCCCGTTGCCGAAGGCCGCCGTTTTCACGCGTTGTTAGGTTCATTCTGACTCTCCCCAGGTACTGATCAGTCCATGCAGGCCATGCAAAGGCACGGCCAGCCAACTTGGACGGTTTTCGGCTTCGTATGTGATTTCGTAGGCAGCTTTTTCCAGGCAGAACAGTTCCAGTGCGGCACGTTCGCCTTCGGCCTGCTGCCAGGCATGGGGCATGGCCGCCGTGGCCAGGCCATAGGCTTCGACAAAGGCATGCCGCGACTGGTGCAGGTACTGCCGGGCAACCCGCTGCCGGGCCTGCCGCGCCGGGTCGGAAAGGTCCACCGCAGACGCGCTGCGCAGGATCATGGCAGCAGCATAGTCGAACGATCGCAGCACGCCGCTGACATCCTTGTACGGGCTGTGTTTCGCCCGCCGTTCTTGCAGCGGCCGGGCCGGTTCACCTTCGAAATCGATCAGGTAGGCATCGCCCTGCACCACCAGCACCTGGCCCAGGTGCAGGTCGCCGTGCACGCGCATCAGCAGGCCACCCTGGGCCTGGCGGGTGAGCTCGGCAATGTGCTGGGCCAGGCCGTCGCGCTGCTGTTGCAGGTCGTCGACCAATGCCTGGCTGTCGCTGTCGAGGTGGTCACGGTGCTGCACCAGCAGGTCGAGGGCGCGGCTCAGTTCGGCAGTGATCTGCGCGCTCCAGCGTTCACTGTCGGCAGCATCGCTCGGCCGCGGCTGGAAGGCCTCGTCGTTGCTCGGCGCCGCCAGCAACAGGTGCATCTCGCCCAGGCGCTGGCCAAGCAAGGCGGCAAAGCCGGTCAGCTCGGCCAGCGCGTCGGTGTGCACCTCGGTGTCGAGGCTGGCAGGCTCCATCTGGTCGCGGATGGCCCGTTCCAGGGTGTTCTGGGTCCAGGCCCAGGCATCGCCCTGGTTGCTCAGGTAGCCCTGGGCAATCATCAGCAGGTGTGGCGCGCCTTGCTCGTCCACACGGCTGACCCAGGCCAGCAACGGCGAGATATTGGCAAACCCGGCAGCGGTCAGGTATGCACTCATTTCCAGCTCCGGGTGCACCCCCGGGTTGACCCGGCGGATCAGCTTGAGCACCACCTGGTCGCCGATCACCACCGAACTGTTGGACTGCTCGGCACTGAGATAGCGCACGGTGCTTTCCTCGTTCAGGCCCAGCCCGGCCAACTGTTCCGTGCACTGGAAGCGCAGTTCGCCCTCGCCACGGCCGCAGGGCAGTTGCAGGCCATCCTGGCAGGCCCGCAGCACCGCGCGAATGAACGGTTCGAGGACGAAGGCATCGGTGATCAGCCCGACCTGGTGGGCACGCCGCACCCGCGACAGGGCCAGTTGCTGGGGCAACGCGGTGCTGATCTGTTCTTCTCGCAACAGGCCGAACGGCAGCTGGTAGCGGCTGCCCACGCCGTCGCTGGACACTTCGATTTCGCTGAGCAGCACCGGGCTGGTGGCCGTGCCGAAACGCACGCCGTAGCACAGCCGTACCTGGTCGATCGGGCTTTCCTTGCCGGCGAACCAGCGCCGCTTGGGCAGGTACTGCGGCAGGATGGCGCCTTGCAGGGTATCGCTGGAAGGGGCATCGAGCAGCTCTTCCATGCGCTTGCGCAACACTAGCGTGGTCAATTCGGGTAACCCCTCGGTGGGCTGGATGTGCCAGCTCGGCATGCGGTCGTGCTCAGCCAGCAGGAACCAGTAGAAGGCATAGGGCGGCAAGGTCAGCAGGAACGGCAGTTGCCCGATCGGCGGGAAGGCGCTGCCACCGAGCATCTCCACTGGTACTTTGTCGGCGTACTGTGACAATTCCAGTTCGGCCGCCTGCGCGGCACGGGAGACGTTGGCCACGCACAGGATGACCTCGGTATTACCGTCGGCATCGGTGTATTCGCGGATATAGGCGAGGATGCGCCGGTTGTTCGGCGTCAGCGTGCGCAGGCTGCCACGGCCAAAGGCCTTCTGCTGCTTGCGCACCGCCAGCATGCGCCGGGTCCAGTTGAGCAACGAGTGCGGGTCGTTGGCCTGGGCCTCGACGTTGACCGTCTGGTAGCCGTACAGCGGGTCCATGATCGGTGGCAGCACCAGGCGCTGCGGGTCGGCACGGGAGAACCCGCCATTGCGGTCCGGCGACCATTGCATGGGGGTGCGCACGCCATCCCGGTCGCCGAGGTAGATGTTGTCGCCCATGCCCAGCTCATCGCCGTAGTACAGCGTGGGCGTGCCGGGCATCGACAGCAGCAGGCTGGTGAGCAGCTCGATCCGCCGGCGGTCACGCTGCAACAGCGGCGCCAGGCGCCGGCGGATACCCAGGTTGATACGCGCGCGGCGGTCCTCGGCGTAGTAGTTCCACAGGTAGTCGCGCTCGCGGTCGGTGACCATTTCCAGGGTCAGTTCATCGTGGTTGCGCAAAAAGATCGCCCACTGGCAATTGGCCGGAATCTCCGGGGTCTGGCGCAGGATGTCGGTGATCGGGAAGCGGTCTTCCATGGCCAGCGCCATGTACATGCGCGGCATCAGCGGGAAGTGGAAGGCCATGTGGCATTCGTCGCCCTCACCTTCACCGAAGTATGGGCGGGTGTCTTCCGGCCACTGGTTGGCTTCGGCCAACAGCATGCGGTCCGGGTAGTTGGCGTCGATCTCGGCGCGGATCGCCTTGAGCACAGTGTGGGTTTCCGCAAGGTTCTCGTTGTTGGTGCCGTCGCGCTCGATCA
Organism: Pseudomonas oryzicola; assembly: GCF_014269185.2. Classification (NCBI taxonomy): domain Bacteria; kingdom Pseudomonadati; phylum Pseudomonadota; class Gammaproteobacteria; order Pseudomonadales; family Pseudomonadaceae; genus Pseudomonas; species Pseudomonas oryzicola. The sequence continues at coordinate 2,121,635 of NZ_JABWRZ020000001.1, read as the reverse complement.
GGTAGGGGATGGCGTCCAGGCGCAGGCCATCGACCCCCAGGTCGAGCCAGAAGCGCATGACGCCGATCACCGCCTTGAGCACCTGCGGGTTGTCGAAGTTGAGGTCAGGCTGGTGCGAATAGAAACGGTGCCAGAAGTACTGCCCGGCGACCGGGTCCCAGGTCCAGTTGGATTTCTCGGTATCGAGGAAGATGATGCGCGTGCCGTCGTACTTCTGGTCGTCATCCGACCAGACGTAGAAGTCCCGCGCCTTGCTGCCGCGCTTGGCGTGGCGGGCGCGCTGGAACCAAGGGTGCTGGTCGCTGGTGTGGTTGATGACCAGCTCGGTGATCACCCGCAGGCCGCGCTTGTGCGCCTCGGCGATGAAGCGGCGGGCGTCGGCGAGGTTGCCGTAGTCGGCATGCACGGCCTTGTATTCGGCAATGTCATAACCGTCGTCGCGGCGTGGCGAGGGGTAGAACGGCAGCAGCCACAGGGTGTTGACGCCCAGCTCGGCGATGTAGTCGAGCTTGCTGATCAGGCCGGCGAAGTCGCCGATGCCGTCGTTGTTCGAATCGAAGAACGACTTGACGTGCAGCTGGTAGATGACGGCGTCCTTGTACCACAGCGGGTCGTCGATGAAGGCTGCCGGGCGGGAACGCTTGGCCATGTGCGACTCCTTTCTTTTCTGCGGACCGTGTTGCCTGGTTCTGCGGCTGCTGTGCAGCCATCGCTGGCAAGCCGGCTCCCACAGGTTTCTGTACAGAGTTCAAATCCGGCGCCGCTCCGTGTCGGAGCGGGCTTGCCGGCGATGGGCCGCAACGCGGCCCCCGACACTCGAGCCCTAACGGGCCTTGTCGATACGCCAGATCCCGAACGGCAGGTGCCAGGGTTCGATACGCATGAACTGGGTCTTGCCATACCAGGACCAGCGGTGGCCGTTCATCAAGTCCTCGCCATGGGTCTCGGCATTGTCATCCAGGCCCAGCTCCCACAGCGGCAATTCGAAGTGCGCCTCCTGTGCGTTGTGCGGATCGAGGCTGATGGCGATCAGGATGTAGTTGTCGCGCTCCGGCGTGCGCTTGGCGAAGTACAGGATGTTGTCGTTCCAGCAGTTGAAGAACGCCACGCCCAGGTGGGTTTGCAGCGCCGGGTTCTGCCGGCGGATGCGGTTGAGCTGGGCGATCTCGGCGATGATGTTGCCCGGCTGGGTGTAATCGCGCGGGCGGATCTCGTACTTCTCCGAATCCAGGTACTCCTCCTTGCCCGGCAAGGCTGCCGCCTCGCACAGTTCGAAGCCCGAATACATGCCCCACAAGCCCGAGCCCATGGTCGCCAACGCGGCCCGGATGAGAAAGCCGGCGCGCCCGGAATGCTGCAGGAAGAAGGGGTTGATGTCTGGCGTGTTGACGAAGAAGTTGGGCCGGTAGCACTGGCTCCAGGGCGGCTGGTTGAGCTGCTCGAAGTACTCGCGCAGCTCTTGCTTCGTATTGCGCCAGGTGAAATAGGTGTAGCTCTGCGCGTACCCGACCTTGCCCAGGCGCGCCATCATCGCCGGCTTGGTGAACGCCTCGGCGAGGAAGATCACATCCGGATAGTGGCTGCGCACATTGGCGATCAGCCACTGCCAGAACGGCAACGGCTTGGTGTGCGGGTTATCGACGCGGAAGGTCTTCACGCCCTCCTCGACCCAGCCGATGATCACGTCGCGCAGGGCCAGCCACAGGCCTGGCACTGCGTCAGGGGCATAGAAATCGACGTTGACGATGTCCTGGTACTTCTTCGGCGGGTTCTCCGCATAGCGAATGGTGCCGTCCGGGCGCCAGCTGAACCAGCCGGGGTGTTCCTGCAGCCACGGGTGGTCCTGGGAGCACTGGATGGCGAAGTCCAGGGCGATTTCCAGGCCGTGCTGGGCGGCTGCCGAGACCAGCCGGCGAAAGTCCTCACGGCTGCCCAGCTGCGGGTGAATGGCGTCGTGGCCACCCTCCGGACTGCCGATGGCATAAGGGCTGCCGGGGTCGCCGGGCTGCGCCTGCAGGGAATTGTTGCGGCCCTTGCGGTGCTTGTTGCCAATCGGGTGGATGGGCGGGAAATACAGCACATCGAAGCCCATGTCGCGGATCATCGGCAAACGCTGATGCACGTCGTTGAAGGTGCCGTGACGATCTGGGCTGTCAGTGCAGGAACGCGGGAACAGCTCATACCAGCTGGCGAACTGTGCGGCCGGGCGGTCCACATCCAACGGGTATTCGATGCTGCGGGTCAGGTAGCTGCGGTGTTCGGCTTCGCCCATCAGCCGCGTAGCCTCGGCGCCCAGGAACAAGGCCACCTGCTCGTCGTCATCGAGAGTAGCCAGCCGGGCGGCGAGTGCCTGCAATTGGTCGCCCAAGGCACCGCCGCTCAGCTCGATGCCCTTGTCCAACAGCAGTCGCCCCTCTTCGAGCTCGAGCCTGATGTCGACACCGGCCTGGTATTTTTTCTCCAGGTCGTGGCAATAGGTGGCAAAAGGGTCGATCCAGGCCTCGATACTGAACAGGTGCGGCCCGATTTCGGTGGGTATGAACTCGGCCTGCCACAGGTCGTTGCCCGCTGAGGTCATCGGCACGCAATGAATGCGGCGGCTGCCGGCCTGGCGCCAGTTCAGCATCACCGCCATGCGGTCATGACCGTCGCTGAATACCTTGCTGCTGACCGCAACCGGCTGGTTGCTGATGGCCTTGGCTGCGAATGCGCCGCCTTCGAGCACCGGCTGGGTGTCCTCGATGACAATGCGCGGCGCCAGCAGGGCCTGGGACAGGCTGATGACCTGGTCCGGGTGGTCATTGGCCATGGGCACGCTTTCGAAGGGCTCTTTCAGAGACATCAGGCCTTGCTCCCTTGGGCTGGTGGCAGTAAGGGTTCAGAGCCATGCGCAGGCGCGGGGGTTCAAAAAAATTGAGCGAACGGCAGCTGCCAGGGGTCGAAGCCTGCAGCACCTCTTCAATTACCCACGCGAGGTCAGGCCATGAACATTCCCATTCCACCGGAGACACCCGACCCCAACATCGACGACCCGAGCCTGCCGCCACCCGTGCCGGAGGAGGACCCGGACGAGCTGCCGATCAAGCCGACCGTGCCGCCGACGGTGGGCGACCCGCCGAGCCAGGAGCCACCGGTGAAGGCTTAAGGGTAGACCAGGATCTTGTGCTGACAGGGCGTGCCCGCGAAAGGGCCGGAACAGCCAACGCATCAACCAGCAGTAACCGCCGAGATCTCCGCCACACTGATCTCGCGCATGCGGAACTTCTGCACCTTGCCGGTCACCGTCATCGGGAACTCGTCGACGAAGCGGATATGCCGCGGCACCTTGTAATGCGCAATGCGCGCCTTGCACCACGCCTGCAACTCCTCAGCCGTGGCACGGTGCCCCGGGTGCAGCTTGATCCAGGCGACGATCTCCTCGCCATACCGGCTGCACGGAATGCCGATCACCTGCGCATCGGCCACCGCCGGGTGGGTGTAGAAGAACTCTTCCAGCTCACGCGGGTAGATGTTCTCGCCACCGCGAATGATCATGTCCTTGTTGCGCCCGACGATGCGCACATAGCCCTGCTCGTCCATCACCGCCAGGTCGCCCGAATGCATCCAGCCAGCCGGGTCGATGGCGTCCGCCGTGGCCTGCGGGTTGTCCCAGTAGCCAAGCATCACGCTGTAGCCACGGGTGCACAGTTCGCCGATCTGCCCGCGCGGGACGATGCAGCCGTCAGCGTCCACCAGCTTGTTCTCCAGTTGCGGCTGGGTACGGCCAACGGTGGTCACCCGCAGCTCCAGGTCGTCGTCCGGGCCGGTTTGCAGCGACACCGGGCTGGTCTCGGTCATGCCGTAGGCAATCTGCACTTCGGCCATGTGCAACTGGTCGATGACCCGGCGCATCACCTCGATCGGGCAGGTAGCGCCGGCCATGATGCCGCTGCGCAAGGTGGACAGGTCCACTTGTGCCCGCACCGGGTGATCGAGCAGGGCAATGAACATGGTCGGTACGCCATAGAGGATGCTGGCACGCTCCTCGGCCACCGCGCGCAGGGTGAGTTCGGCGTCGAAGGCATCGTTGGGGTAGACCATGGTGCTGCCGTGGGTAATGCAGCCGAGGTTGGCCATGACCATGCCGAAGCAGTGGTACAGCGGCACCGGGATCACCATGCGGTCACGTTCGCTCAGGCCCAGGCTTTCACCGACCATGAAGCCGTTGTTGAGGATGTTGTAGTGGCTGAGCGTGGCCCCCTTGGGCGCGCCAGTGGTGCCGGAGGTGTACTGGATGTTCACCGGTTGGTCGAACTGCAGGCTCTGCTGGCGTGCAACGCAAGCCTCGCGAGAGGTCTGCCCTGCCCGCTCAGCCAGCGCATGCCAGGGCAGGAAGCCTGAAGGCGGGTTGGCCGCCAGGCTGATCACTCCACGCAGGCCGGGCAGCCGTGCACTGGCCAGCTCACCTGGTAGGGCACCGGCCAGCTCGGGTACCAGTTGCCGGACCATGGCGTGGTAATCGGATGTCTTGAAAGCGTCGGCACAGACCAGCCAGCAGCAGCCCGACTGGCGCAATACATATTCAAGCTCGCCCACGCGATAGGCCGGGTTGATATTCACCAGAATCGCGCCGACCTTGGCACTGGCCAGTTGCAGGATGCACCACTGGGCACAGTTGGGCGACCAGATGCCGACGCGGTCGCCGGTGTTCACCCCCAGCGCCATCAGTGCACGAGCATGCACTTCGACCTGTTCGGCAAGCTGCCGCCAGCTGTAGCGCAGGCCCTGGTGGCGTGATACCAGGGCTTCGCCATCGGCGCAGCGGGCCACGGTGGCATCGAACGCCTGGCCGATGGTCAGGGTCAGCAGCGGTTGGTCCTGGCGACCACGGGTATAGCTTGGTTGACTCATGGGTGTCCCTTCTTGTGGTTGTTCTGGGCACGGCTGAAACAAGCGGGGAATACTCTGGCGCAGATTTACGTTTACGTAAAGGTGACGAGTCGATTGACAGTGGCTGCACGCAGGTTTACGTTAACGTAAAGGTGATGAACGACACCGGCCCTCAGCCATGCCGCCGAGCCAGGGTGTTTCCCCTATTTCAAGAACAACAAGGTGCCCCAGCATGCATTACCCCACCCTGAACTTCGCCCTGGGCGAAACCATCGACATGCTCCGCGACCAGGTCCGCACCTTCGTCGCCGCCGAACTGGCGCCACGCGCCGCGCAAATCGACCACGACAACCTGTTCCCCGCCGACATGTGGCGCAAGTTCGGTGACATGGGCCTGCTGGGCATCACCGTACCGGAAGAATATGGCGGCGCCGGCCTCGGTTACCTGGCCCACGTGGTATCGATGGAAGAAATCAGCCGCGGCTCGGCCTCGGTGGCATTGTCCTACGGCGCCCACTCCAACCTCTGCGTCAACCAGATCAACCGCAACGGCAGCCACGCGCAGAAGCTCAAGTACCTGCCCAGGCTGATCAGCGGCGAGCACATCGGCGCCCTGGCCATGAGCGAGCCCAACGCCGGCTCCGACGTGGTGTCGATGAAGCTGCGCGCGGAAAAGCGCGGCGACCACTACGTGCTCAACGGCAGCAAGACCTGGATCACCAACGGCCCGGACGCCAACACCTACGTGATCTACGCCAAGACCGACCTGGACAAGGGCGCGCACGGCATCACCGCGTTCATCGTCGAGCGTGACTGGAAAGGCTTCAGCCGCAGCAACAAGTTCGACAAGCTGGGCATGCGCGGCTCCAATACCTGCGAGCTGTTCTTCGACGGCGTCGAAGTGCCGGAAGAAAATATCCTCGGCCAGCTCAATGGCGGCGTACGCGTGCTGATGAGCGGCCTGGATTACGAACGCGTGGTGCTGTCGGGCGGGCCGACCGGCATCATGCAAAGCTGCATGGACCTGGTGGTGCCGTACATTCATGACCGCAAGCAGTTCGGCCAGAGCATCGGCGAGTTCCAGCTGATCCAGGGCAAGATTGCCGACATGTATACCCAGCTCAACGCCAGCCGCGCCTACCTGTATGCCGTGGCCCAGGCCTGCGACCGTGGCGAGACCACCCGCAAGGACGCTGCCGGGGTCATCCTGTATACCGCCGAGCGCGCCACGCAGATGGCCCTGGAGGCGATCCAGATTCTTGGCGGCAACGGCTACATCAACGAATTCCCGGCAGGCCGCCTGCTGCGCGACGCCAAGCTGTACGAGATCGGTGCCGGCACCAGCGAAATCCGCCGGATGCTGATCGGCCGCGAACTGTTCAACGAAACCCGCTGAGCACAAGGGACGGGCGCACATGGCTACCTTGCACACCCAGATCAACCCGCGTTCGGCGGAGTTCGCCGGCAACAGCGCGGCCATGCTCGAACAGGTCCAGGCCCTGCGTGGCCTGCTCGCCCAAGTGGCCCAGGGCGGCGGGCCCAAGGCCCAGGAACGCCACACCTCACGCGGCAAGCTGCTGCCGCGCGAGCGCATCGACCGCCTGCTGGACCCCGGCTCGCCGTTCCTCGAGATCGGCCAGCTGGCCGCCCATGAGGTGTATGGCGAAGACGTACCGGCTGCCGGCGTCATCGCCGGCATCGGCCGCGTCGAGGGCGTGGAATGCATGATCGTGGCCAACGACGCCACGGTCAAAGGCGGTTCCTACTACCCACTGACGGTGAAGAAACACCTGCGCGCGCAGACCATTGCCCTGCAGAACCGCCTTCCGTGCATCTACCTGGTGGACTCCGGCGGCGCCAACCTGCCGCGCCAGGACGAAGTGTTCCCCGACCGTGAGCACTTCGGGCGGATCTTCTTCAACCAGGCCAACATGAGTGCGCTGGGCATCCCGCAGATTGCCGTGGTCATGGGCTCGTGCACCGCCGGCGGTGCCTATGTGCCAGCCATGGCCGACGAAGCGATCATGGTGCGCCAGCAGGCAACCATCTTCCTCGCCGGCCCGCCTTTGGTAAAGGCCGCCACCGGTGAAGTGGTGAGCGCCGAAGACCTCGGTGGCGCCGATGTGCACTGCCGCACCAGCGGCGTGGCCGACCACTATGCCGACAACGACGAGCACGCCCTGGCCCTGGCCCGGCGCAGCGTGGCCAACCTCAACTGGCGCAAGCTGGGCCAGTTGCAGCGCCAGGCGCCAGTAGCGCCACTGTATGCCGCCGAGGAGCTGTACGGCGTGGTGCCGGCCGATGCCAAGCAGCCGTTCGACGTGCGCGAGGTGATCGCACGGCTGGTCGACGGTTCGCTGTTCGATGAATTCAAGGCATTGTTCGGCACCACCCTGGTGTGCGGTTTCGCCCACCTGCACGGCTACCCGGTGGCGATCCTGGCCAACAACGGCATCCTCTTCGCCGAGGCCGCGCAAAAAGGTGCACACTTCATCGAACTGGCCTGCCAGCGCGGCATCCCGCTGCTGTTCCTGCAGAACATCACCGGTTTCATGGTCGGCAAGAAGTACGAAGAAGGCGGCATCGCCAAGCACGGCGCCAAGCTGGTCACCGCCGTGGCCTGCGCCCAGGTGCCGAAGTTCACCGTGATCATTGGCGGCAGCTTCGGTGCCGGCAACTACGGCATGTGCGGCCGCGCCTACGACCCGCGCTTCCTGTGGATGTGGCCCAACGCGCGGATCGGCGTGATGGGCGCCGAGCAGGCCGCCGGCGTGCTGGCCCAGGTCAAGCGCGAGCAGAGCGAGCGCAGTGGCCAGCCGTTCAGCGCCGAAGACGAAGCCCGGCTCAAGCAACCGATCCTCGACCAGTACGAGCACCAGGGCCACCCCTACTACTCCAGCGCCCGCCTGTGGGACGACGGCGTCATCGACCCGGCCCAGACTCGCGACGTGCTCGGCCTGGCGTTGTCGGCCGCGCTGAACGCAGCGATCGAACCGAGCCGCTTCGGCATTTTCCGGATGTGACCCATGAGCGATTTCAGCACCCTCGAAGTGATCCGCGACCCGCGCGGTTTCGCCACCCTGTGGCTGAGCCGCGAGGACAAGAACAACGCCTTCAACGCCTCGATGATCCGCGAACTGATCGTCGCCCTCGACCAGCTGGCCGAAGACGCCAGCCTGCGCTTTGTGCTGCTGCGCGGCCGTGGCCGGCACTTCAGCGCCGGCGCCGACCTGGCCTGGATGCAGCAGTCGGCACAGCTGGACTTCAACACCAACCTGGACGATGCCCACGAGTTGGGCGAGCTGATGTATGCCCTGCACCGCCTCAAGGTGCCGACCCTGGCCGTGGTCCAAGGCGCGGCCTTTGGCGGCGCGCTGGGCCTGATCAGCTGCTGCGACATGGCCATCGGTGCCGAAGACGCCCAGCTGTGCCTGTCGGAAGTGCGCATCGGCCTGGCCCCGGCAGTGATCAGCCCGTTCGTGGTCAAGGCCATCGGTGAGCGTGCCGCACGCCGCTACGCCCTTACCGCCGAACGCTTCAGTGGCGTGCGGGCCCGCGAGCTGGGCCTGCTGGCCGAGGTGTACCCGGCCAGCGAGCTGGACGCCCAGGTCGAAGCCTGGGTCGCCAACCTGCTGCAGAACAGCCCGCAGGCGCTGCGCGCCACCAAGGACCTGCTGCGCGAAGTGGACGCCGGCGAACTCAGCCCGGCCCTGCGCCGCTACTGCGAAAACACCATCGCCCGCATCCGCGTCAGCGCCGAAGGCCAGGAGGGCCTGCGCGCCTTCCTGGAAAAACGCCGCCCTGCCTGGCAAACCGATGACAAGAAGGAGCCGCGCCCATGAGCCGCCCCGCTTTGACCACCCTGCTGGTCGCCAACCGTGGCGAAATCGCCTGCCGGGTAATGCGCACCGCCAAGGCCATGGGCCTGACCACCGTCGCCGTGCACAGCGCCACCGACCGTGACGCCCGACACAGCCGCGAAGCCGATATCCGCGTCGACCTCGGCGGCAGCAAGGCGGCCGACAGCTACCTGGTGGTCGACAAGATTCTTGCCGCTGCCAAGGCCAGCGGCGCCCAGGCCATTCACCCCGGTTATGGCTTCCTGTCGGAGAACGCAGGCTTTGCCCGTGCCATCGAAGACGCCGGGCTGATCTTCCTCGGCCCACCGGCCAGCGCCATCGATGCCATGGGCAGCAAGTCGGCGGCCAAGGCGCTGATGGAAGCCGCTGGCGTGCCGTTGGTGCCGGGTTACCACGGCGAAGCCCAGGACCTCGACACCTTCCGCGCCGCCGCCGAACGCATCGGCTACCCGGTGCTGCTCAAGGCCAGCGCCGGTGGTGGTGGCAAGGGCATGAAAGTGGTCGAGGAGGAAAGCCAGTTGGCCGACGCCCTGGCCTCGGCGCAGCGCGAAGCGCAAGCGTCGTTCGGCGATGCGCGCATGCTGGTGGAAAAATACGTGCTCAAGCCGCGCCACGTGGAAATCCAGGTGTTCGCCGACCAGCACGGCAATTGCCTGTACCTCAACGAGCGTGACTGCTCGATCCAGCGCCGTCACCAGAAGGTGGTTGAAGAAGCCCCGGCACCTGGCCTGTCGCCTGAACTGCGCCGGGCCATGGGCGAGGCGGCGGTCCGCGCGGCCCAGGCCATCGGCTATGTCGGCGCCGGCACCGTCGAGTTCCTGCTCGACGCCCGTGGCGAGTTCTTCTTCATGGAGATGAACACCCGCCTGCAGGTGGAGCACCCGGTTACCGAGGCGATCACCGGGCTCGACCTGGTGGCCTGGCAGATCCGCGTGGCCTGCGGTGAACCCTTGCCGATCACCCAGGACCAGGTGCCGCTGATCGGCCATGCCATCGAAGTGCGCCTGTATGCCGAGGACCCGGCCAACGAATTCCTGCCCGCCACCGGCACGCTGGCGCTGTACCGTGAGTCGGCGCCCGGCGAAGGCCGGCGGGTGGACAGCGGCGTCAGCGAAGGCGATGCGGTATCGCCATTCTACGACCCGATGCTGGGCAAGCTGATTGCCTGGGGTGAAGACCGCGAGCAGGCACGCCTGCGCTTGCTGGCCATGCTCGATGAATTTGCCATTGGCGGGCTGAAGACCAACATCGCCTTCCTGCGGCGCATTCTCGCGCACCCGGCATTTGCCGCGGCCGAGCTCGACACCGGCTTCATACCGCGTCACCAGGACCTCCTGCTGCCCGCGCCCCAGCCGTTGCCGGCCGGTTTCTGGGAAGCTGCGGCCGAGGCCTGGCTGCAAGGCCAGGCCGGGCAGCAGCGCGATGACGACCGCTGCTCGCCGTGGGCCGAGCGCACTGGCCTGCGCCTGGGCCTGCCGGCACGCAGCAGCTTGCATCTGGCCAGTAACGGGCAGGATCAGGCGGTTGCCCTGGAACGCAGCGCCACGCCCGCCTGGCAACTGCTGGGCGAGCAACTGGTGCATGACCAGGCCGGTGTGCGTCGCCAGCATCTGGCGATCCGCCGGGGTGGCACACTGTACCTGCACTGGGGCGGCGAGATGCATGCGGTGCAAGCTTTCGACCCGATCGCCGAGGCCGAGGCCAGCCACAGCCATCAGGGCGGTTTGGGCGCGCCGATGAATGGCAGCATCGTGCGCGTGCTGGTAGAGCCGGGACAGCTGGTGGAAGCGGGGACGGCGCTGGTGGTGCTGGAGGCGATGAAGATGGAGCACAGCATTCGAGCGCCGCATGGCGGCACGGTACAGGCGTTGTTCTGCCAGGAAGGCGACATGGTCAGCGAAGGGACGGTGCTGGTCGAATTGGCGGAGTGACCGCGGCCGCTTGGCTTGAGTTTTGTGGGGCCTGTGAGATCGAGCGCCGCCCGCGCGGCGCATCGCGGATGAAATCCGCTCCTACATTTGTTGCAACGTGCCGAACCGGTTACGCCATGGTTGCCAGCCCTGGCACACGTCTGTAGGAGCGGATTCATCCGCGATGCGCCGCGCGCGGGCGGCGCCCGATCTGCAACGCGCCACAACAACCACGCCTGGCACCCGACAGCCCCGCCCGAATCGCCAACCCTAGAACACCCCGTGCACCCGCACGACCACACCCAGAAACTCGCAACCCTCTTCACAGAGAACAGTCGGATAGCGCGTATTCAGCGGCTTGAGCATCTTGTCTCCGCCCTCCTCGATCAACTGCCGCAACACCGCCGGCCGCCCCGGCTGCCGGGCAATGACCAGCCTGCCTGGCTCTGCCGGCAGGCCGGTATCCACCAGCACTCGCATACCCTCAGGCACGCTCTTGCCACTGGCGGCATTCATCGAATCGTTCTCTACCACCAGCCAGAACGCATTACCCGCAGGCATGTAGTCGCTCTGTTCGTGGCTTTTGCCTGTTTCTGGCAAGGGCCCCTGCAAGTCCGCCCAACTCAGGACTGGGAAGCGAAAGCTTGCATAGAGCAGCGCTTTGCCTGAAACCGGTTGGTCGGCCGCATAGCGACCAGGTGATTCGCGCACCATCTCGCGCTCCACCACCATGACTTGGGCTTCCAGAAACACCAGCCCAAGTTTTTCAAGCTTTTCGTTGATGGTTTCCAACGTCGGCTGCCGCGTGCCACGCAGCCAATGACCTACGCCGCCCTGAGTCATGCCCAGGCGTTCGGCCAGCTTGAGCTGGCTGAGATTGTGTTCGCGCTTGTAGCGCTTGAGAAAAGCGTTCCAGTTTTCCATGAGCGGCAACAATACGGACTGTATTACCCGCAGCAATACACAATCTGAATTATTTCTTTGGACATGAATAGTACAGATTGACCTATCCTGTGATTCCTGTGTGTTTGAAGGGAAATCAGAAGGTATCGCGATGAAACCACCGAAAAACGACGAAACAGATCTCGACAGCGAAGCCGCCCGCCGCGCCCTCGACTACTACCTCAACCCCAACCCGCCGCGCCCCACCCTCGACAACAAGATCTGGACGTTGCACGAGGGCGTCACCGGAGGTCAGGCCCAGGAACATGCCATCGCCCTGCTGCGCTGCGCTGCCGCCACCGCCCAGGAGACCGCCACCCACCAGCATGGCAGCCAGCGCGAACTGACCTTCGCCCTGATGCACATGATGGACATGGCCCGGGCACTGCTGGAGCACAAACGCGCTGTGGAGCCGGATTTATAGGCGAGTAAGAAGGGAGAGAACGTGATGGCCGGGTAACGGCAAAGGCCCCGATTGCCGGGACAGGGAAGCGCACCGGTAAAATTTTTTTACCGGATCAGTTAAAAAAATCATTTGACTGGCAAATGATAACGATTATTATTGCACTCAACTGATCGCGAGATCAGCTGGATAACCTGGAGCTTAGGTCGCTCTCAGATTATCTCCTCATCAGGCTAATCACGGTTTTGGACCCGGCTTTTTGCCGGGTCTTTTTTTTGGCTCTTCAGGCTAATGAAGATCGTGATGGCGCGCATGCTAGCAAAAGTGCTTCAGGGCGTGAACGCTCATTGCGAAGCATTACAAAATCAGCACTTGAGAATCAATATCGTTTAGCCTAGGCTGACGTTGCGTCACGGAAGATGCCCCCTTCCCTTTTCAGCAAGGAGCTGTCCATGAGCCGTCTGCTACTGCCGCTCGAACATCCAACCCCGGCTGCGGGGCACGATACCGCAGAATCCCTGCTGCATGCCTTGCAACAGCTGCCACGGCGCGTCCAGCAAGTGTTCCTGCTCAACCGCCTGGACCAGCTGGACTTCGCTGCCATCGCTGCCCGCCTCGACCTCCCCCTGGCCAGCATCGAACGGCACATGGACCAGGCCCTGCAGGCCGGCCGTTCGCGCCGCGACGGGCTGGCGAGTGCTGCCGGGCGATGGTATGTGCGTTTGCAGAGCCCCGAGGTGACCGCCTGCGAGCGCATCGACTTCCGTCGCTGGCTGGATGCCGCCCCGGCGAATCTGCAGGCATTTCATGACACCGAACTGCGCTGGCGCAGCCTGCTGGCACCGGCACGGCAACTCGGGCATGACGGCTGGTACCGGCAAGGGCGAGCCGCCTTGTCGCTGGGCGGCTGCTCGGTTGCGCTCGGCCTGGGCGTGGCGGCGCTGCTGCTGCTCGGTTTTTGCGCCTGATCATCCCTCAGCCATGCGGTCAGTTTCCGCCATGCATGCAAGCAGTAGCCACCCGCACAGACTGGCGCCCAGGAACAGAAGCCCCAGGCTCATCGGCAGCGCGCTTTCGACACCGGCCACAAGACTGCCAGCCAAACCACCACCTGCGAACAGCAATGTCGTATTGAGCGACGCTGCCGCACCGGCCTGGTGTGGGTAACGCGCCAAGGCTTGGGTCGTCGCAGCAGGACGCACCAGCGTTGTCCCCGTCGTGCAGATGATCATCGGCAGAAGAAGGCCCGCCACCGTCAGTCCCGCTAGCTGCTCCCAAACCACAAGTGTGATGCCCCCGGCAGCTATGAGCAGGAATCCCGTCTTGATCTGAACCTGCGGGGTTACTCGATTGTTCAAATAGTTCGCGGCTGCTCCGCCAGCGATATATGCAAGCCCATAGGCGATAAATACCACCGAGAATTGATATGGCGTCAGCCCCAGGTTGTCCATCAACGCCAATGGCGCGACAACGATGAAGGAAAAATGGCAGGCAAAAGCGAGACTGGACAGCAGGGAGTGCGCAAGATAGGTCGTATCACGCAGCATAACCCAGTAGCTGCGCATGCCCGACCTACGGCCTCTCAATGCAGGCGTGTCCTGCAGCAATGCATATGACAGGGATGAAACGATCACGGCTATGAAAGCGAATACCGTAAAGCTGCCCTTCCAGCCAAAGGATTGTTGGAGAAAAGCGCCTGCGACCGGTGACAACGAGATGAATAGCCCACTTGCGCTGGTCAGCAGGATACGCATGGCATTGCGCTGTCTACCACTGTACAGATCTTGCACGAGCGCCTGGCCCAGCACGAAACTCCCGCAACCCAGGGCCTGCAGCAAACGGAACGCCATGAACGTCTCATAGCGGGTTGAAAGTACACAACCCACTGCGCCTGCAATGGACACTGCCAACCCAGCGAGCAACAACCGCTTGCGCCCCATGCCATCCGACAATGGCCCGATCACGATTTGCGCCACGGCGACACCAAACGCAAAGAAGCTCACCGAGTAGGCTATTTGTTGCGGCCCGACATGAAATTGATCTGCAAGCGCAGGGAATGACGGGAGGATCACATCGAGAGGGAACACGCCTAGCAGACACAGCAGGATCAACAGGGCCGAGGCACGCTGTTAGCCTCGCCGCTTCACGTTGCCAAAAAGCATCACCTGAGTCTCCGGAAGTCCGCCACGTTGTCGCCCGATGATAGCGACGGCTCGAAGATGTACAAACCGGCCCAGGCAGCGAAACCTCCGATAAAGCTGTGGGATTTTTCTCTCCACAGGGTGTGCGCAAAGGTTGCGTACACCCTGTGGGGCCACGCCACCCCGAATCTTATCGCCGCAGGCTGGCAGCCAACGCGATCTCCAGCTTCTCGACCAATGTATCGATCTCCTCACTACCGATGGTCAACGGCGGCAGGAAGCGCAGCACCGCGCCATGCCGCCCGCCCAGTTCGAGGATCACCCCTTCACGCAGGCAGCCCTGCTGCACGGCCTTGGCCAGCACGCCATCCCCGGCCGGCACCCGGCCTTGGCCTGCGTCGGTAGAGACGATCTCCACCCCGACCATCAGCCCACGCCCACGTACATCGCCGATGCACGGGTAATCGCGCTGCAACTGGCGCAGCCGGGTCATCAGGTAGTCGCCCATGCGCTCGGCGTTGGCCACCACGCCCTCGTCGCGGATATACCGCAGGGTCGCGGTGCCGGCCGCCATGGCCAGCTGATTGCCGCGGAAGGTGCCCGCATGCGCACCTGGCGTCCACACATCGAGCGCCTCCCGGTAGACCATCACTGCCAGCGGCAGGCCGCCGCCGATGGCCTTGGACAGCACCAGTACGTCCGGCTCGATAGCGGCGTGCTCGAAGGCGAACATGCGCCCGGTGCGGCCGATGCCGCTCTGTACCTCGTCGATGATCAGCACCACGCCATGGTCGCGGGTCAGCTTGCGCAGGCCCTGCAGCCAGCGCACCGGCGCCGGAATGACACCGCCCTCGCCCTGCACCACTTCCACCACCACCGCCGCCGGCAGCGGCACCCCGGACTCGGGGTCGCTCAGCAGCTGGCCGATGTAGCTCAGCCCTGCGTCGATACCGGTCTCGCCACCTAGGGCAAACGGGCAGCGGTAGTCATAGGGGTACGGCAGCACCTGCACATCGGGCATGAGCGAACCCGGCAGCTGCTTGGGCCCCAGGTTGCCCATGAGGCTGAGCGTGCCGTGGGTCATGCCGTGGTAGCCGCCAGAGAAGCAGAAAACCCCTTTGCGCCCCGTGGCGATCTTGGCCAGCTTGATCGCCGCCTCGATCCCGTCGGCCCCGGTCGGCCCGCAGAACTGGATACGCGCCTCGGCAGCGAAGGTTGGCGGCAAGGCCTCGAACAAGGTCTCGACGAACAGGTCCTTGACTGGCGTGGTCAGGTCGAGGGTGTGCAGTGGCACGCCGCTGTCCAGGGTCGCGCGCATCGCCGCCAGGGTGCACGGATGGTTGTGGCCAAGCGCCAGTGTCCCTGCGCCCGCCAGGCAGTCCATGAACAGTTGCTCACGGGTGTCCTGTACGTAGAGCCCCTGCGCTGCCTTCAGCGCAAGGGGAATACGCCGAGGGTAGGAGCGTGCGTTCGACTCACGCGCAGCCTGGCGCTGCAGCAGCGGGTCAGCCTCGAACTGGCGCGGCGGTTGGCGGCGAAAATGCGCCAGGTTGTACGGTGCAAGCTGAATGTCTTCCATGGATCGCTCCCTCTGTGGCTGGCGCTCAGCGTTGCCCGGCGGTTTCAAGGGCCTGGCGCAGGCTCAGCGGGCGCATGTCCGTCCAGTGCTGTTCGATCCAGGCCAGGCACTGCGCCTTGTCACCCTGCTGGCCGACCGCGCGCCAGCCCTCGGGCAGGGCCTTGTAATCCGGCCAGATGGAATACTGCTCCTCATGATTGACCACCACCACGAACCCGCACTCGGCCTTTTCCCAACTCATTGTCGACTCCTTGGACAAACGATTTCACAGAATCCCGGCTGCCCGCAGGAAGGCTGCAGTCGAGGCGCTCACATACAATGTGAATGCTAATAAATTGCATTAACACTTACCATATCTTTCGTATATATTCCGCCGGGGCCCCGTGGGAGACCAGGGATGGCCTTTTGCTGTGACTACCACGATAAAAAGGAGCAACTCATGGGACGAGGTGTCGGGCCGGGCAATGGCCTGTCGGTGCAAGCACTTTTGCCAGACAGCGGCCTGCCGCTGCTGGTCGAGCCGGCACAACCCGGTGCGGGGAACTTCGCGGCGCTGCATGCGCTGGCCAACGACTGCCTGCACGAAAGCGGCGCCCTGCTGCTGCGGGGGTTCGGGGTGCTGGGCGAACAGGCGTTCCAGGTGCTGGTGCGCAGCTTCGGTCACCCGCTGCTCAATTACGAATTCGGTTCCACCCCGCGCAAGGCGATCGAACAGGGGGTGTACACCTCCACCGAATACCCCGCGCACCAGGTCATCCCGTTGCACAACGAGCAGTCCTACACCCTGCAGTGGCCAATGAAGATCTGGTTCCACTGCGTACAGCCCAGCGCTGAAGGTGGGGAAACCCCGATCGCCGACAGCCGACGCATCTTCCAGCAGCTCGACCCTGCCCTGCGCCAGCGCTTCGAAAGCAAACGCCTGATGTACGTACGCAACTACGGCAACGGTCTCGACCTGCCCTGGGAGCAGGCCTTCAACAGCGCAGACCGCACTGTGGCCGAGGCCTACTGCCGGGCCAACCAGATTGCCTTCGAGTGGAAGGACGACGGTGAACTGCGTACCCGCCAGGTCTGCCAGGCCAGCGCTCGCCACCCGGTCACACAGGACTGGGTGTGGTTCAACCAGGCGCATCTGTTCCACGTGTCCAACCTGCCACCTGCCGTGCGGGAAAGCCTGCTGGCCGTGGTCGACGACCCGCTCGACCTGCCGCGCAACGTCTATTACGGCGACGGCAGCGAACTGGAAGAAAGCGCGCTGGCGGAGATCCGTGGCGTGCTCGAGCAGTGCACCGTGCGCTTCCCCTGGCAGCAGGGCGACGTGCTGATGCTCGACAACATGCTGGTGGCCCATGGCCGCGCCAGTTTCAAAGGGCCACGGCAAGTGATGGTGGCCATGGCCGAACCCGCCCAGGAGTGCCGCCGATGACCACTTCCCAGTCGTTGCGTCAGGCCAGCGCCGGCCAGCAGGCGCTGTGGCAGTACCATCAGCTCAACCCGGCCAGCCCGGCCTACAACATGGTCGCCGCACGCGAGTTGCGCGCCGACCTCGACCCGGCCACGCTGTGCCAGGCTTTTGCCCGGGTCGTCAGGCACTTCGAGACCCTGCACTGCGGCTACCGTGAGCAGGACGGCACATTGTGGATGTACCGGCCGGAGCACATCCAGGTACACACCCACGTCGAGCGTATCGACGCCCTGGACAGCGCCGGCGTCGCCGCCTGGATCGCGCAACACGCCGACCAGCCGTTCGACCTGGCGGCGGCGAGCATCTGCCGGCTTGACCTGCTGCAAAGCCAGGGCCGCCTGTACCTGTGCATGGCGGCCCACCATATCAGCGGGGATTTCCTCAGCGTCGAATGGATGCTCAAGCTGACCTTCGCCGCCTACCATGCAGCGCTCAGCGGCGAGGCTCTGGAATTGCCTCCGGCCGGCCTGTATTTCGACTGGCTGGACGAACAGCGCACGCTGCTGGCCGAGGACAAGCTCGAGGCGGCAGCCAGCTACTGGCGCAATCAGCTCAGCGGTAGCCCGACGGCATTGGCGCTGCCCGCCGACCGACCCCGTCCACGCACGCCCGGCTTCGCCGGTGAAGAAGTCGAGCACCTGCTCGAACCGGCCCTCGGCAGCCAGTTGCGCCAGCTCGCCGAGGCCCAGGGCGTCAGCCTGTACGTCGTGCTGGCCACGCTGTTCCAGATGTTCATGCACCGTTACACCGGCCAGGATGACTTCCTCATCGGTACGCCGACCATGGACAGGCACAGGGCGCGCTACAAGCAGCTGATCGGTTTCACCCTCAACAGCCTGCCGCTGCGCGCCCGCTTCACCCATGCGCCAAGCCTGGCCGACTGCCTGCGCGACACCGCCCAGCAAATGCGCGAGGGCCTGCGCCATCGCCGCTACCCGGCAGCGCGCCTGCAGCAGGAGGTCGGCGCTCCGCTGTTCCAGTGCATGATGACCTACATGCCCAGCCAGCGTGACGACGCCTTCGCCGAGTACACCGTGCGCGAGCACCTGTTCACCCAGCGTGGCGCCGCCAACGAACTCAACCTGCGCTGGCAGGACGACGGCGTGCAACTGCTGGCGCAGTGGCGCTATCGCAGCGACCTGTTCGACGCCGCACGTATCGCCCGCCTGGCCGAGGATTTCGCCTGGTTCGCCGGCATCGCCATGGCGCAGGTCGACACGCCTGTCCACCAATTGCCGGCCACACCGCCGGCCAACTGCGCGCACCGCGCCGGGGCCAGCCAGCCGCCCGCCTTCGCCACGGCCCTGGCCGCCTTCGAGCACCAGGTGCAGGCGCATGGCCAGCGCATCGCCCTGCGCGACGCCGACGGCAGCCTGAGCTACAGCGAACTGGACCAGGCCGCCAGCGCCCTGGCCGCACGCCTGGTCGAAGCCGGTGCCGCTGCCGGGCACATCATCGCCATCGCCCTGCCGCGCAGCCGCGCGCTGATCACGGCGATGCTGGCCAGCTGGAAGCTCGGCGCCGCCTACCTGTGCCTGGACCCCGCCCTGCCTGCCCAGCGCCAGCGTCAGTTGCTCGCCAACAGCGGCGCCAGCGTACTGATCGACCCCACGCACACCCTTCATGGCCTGACCCCGGCGGTAAGCCAGGCGCACACTGCCAGTCATCCGCAGCAGCTGGCGTACCTGATCTACACCTCCGGCTCTACCGGTACGCCCAAGGCCGTGCGGGTGACCCAAGGCAACCTGGCGAATTATGCCCAAGCCGTGCTCAAGCCGCTGGCCCTGAGCCCCGAGGCCAGCCTGACGGCACTGGCCAGTGTCGCCGCAGACCTGGGCTACACCGCCTGGTTCGGCGCGCTGCTCAGCGGCCGCACCCTGCACTTGCTCAGTGATGAACTGGCCAGCGCCCCGGAAGAACTCGCCCAGTATCTGGCAGCCAACCCGGTCGACTGCCTGAAGATCGTGCCCTCGCACCTGGCTGCCCTGCTCGCCGTGGCCGAGCCACAACGCCTGCTGCCCCGCCAGTGCCTGGTGCTCGGTGGCGAAGGCCTGGACCTGGCACTGGTCAAGCGCCTGCAGCAGCTTGCCCCAAGTTGCCGCATCGTCAACCACTATGGCCCCACCGAAACCACCGTTGGCTGCCTGACCCACGCCGTGCACGACCAAGCCCCGAGCCTTTCCGGTTTCGCCCCGGTCGGCCAGCCGCTGGACAACGTGCAGGTGCACGTGCTCGATGCGCACCTTACGCCACTGCCGCTGGGCAGCATCGGTGAGCTGTATATCGGCGGGGCCGGGGTCGCCGACGGCTACCTCGGCCAGCCCGGCCTGACTGCCCGGCAATTCGTGCCCGACCCATTCGCCGGCAATGGCCAGCGCCTGTACCGCAGCGGCGACCGCGTACGCATGTTGGCCAGCGGCGCCATCGAGTTCCTGGGGCGGCTCGACGACCAGGTCAAGATCCGCGGCTTCCGGGTCGAGCCGGGCGAGGTCGAAGCCTGCCTGCGCGCCTGCAGCGGTGTGCGCGAAGCAGCCGTGCTGGCGCGCGCCCTGACTGAAGGCGAAGCGCCACGGCTGGTTGCCTACCTGGTGGCCGAACCCGGGCTGGACCGGGCGCAGTTGCGCCAGCAACTGGCCGAGCGCCTGCCCGAGCCACTGCTACCGAGCGTTTATGTTGAACTCAAGGAGCTGCCGCGCCTGGGCAACGGCAAGGTCGACCGGCACAGCCTGCCCCTGCCGGCGCCCGAGCCAGCCCCTGCGCAGGCGCACACTGCCCCGCGCGACCCGGTCGAGGCGCTGCTGCTGACACTCTGGTGCGAGGTGCTGGGCAAACCGGCGCTGTCGATCCATGACGACTTCTTCGCCCTGGGCGGCGACTCGATCATGGCCCTGCAAGTGATCGCCAAGGCGCGCAAGCAACAGCTCAAGTTCAGCCCCCGGCATTTCTTTGCTCACCCCACCATTGCCCGCCTCGCAGCCACCCTGGATTCACCGCTGAAAGCCCTGGAAGCCCTGTTGCTGGGCGTCTGGCGCGAAGTGCTGGAGCGCCCCGAACTCACTCGCCAGGACGACTTCTTCAGCGTTGGCGGCGACTCGATCATCGCCCTGCAGGTGATCGCCAAGGCGCGCAAGCTGGGCTTGAAGTTCAGCCCCAAAGAGCTGTTCGCCCAACCGCGGGTCGACGCCCTGGCCCTGCTGCTCGCCCAGCGCCAAGCGGCCCAGCCCACACCTGTGGCAGCGCCTTCGGCAATGCCAGCCATCCCCTCGGTGTCGCTGAGCGCCGAACAGCGCCAACCGTTGCAAGCGCTGCTCGGTACCCCGCTGGAGGACGCCTACCCGCTCTCGCCGCTGCAGAAAGGCCTGCTGTTCCACACCCTGCTGGAAGGTGCCAACGGCGTCTACGTCAACCAGCTGCAGGCCGAGCTACAAGGCCCGCTGGACGCCGAGCGCTACCTCGCCGCCTGGCACGCCACCTTCGCCGCCCATCCGCTGATGCGCACGGCGATCCTCTGGCAAGGCCTGGACGAGCCGGTGCAAGGCGTGTGCAGTGACCTCACCCTGCCGGTGCAACGCCTGGACTGGCGCGCGCTGGACCCGAGCCAACGCCAGCAGGCCCTGGACGCCTATTGCCAGGCCGACCGTGCCCAAGGCTTCGACCCTCAGCGCCCACCGCTGCAGCGGCTGGCGCTGATCCACCTCGATGCGCAGCACAGCTGGCTGATCTGGAGCCGTCATCACCTGATCGCCGACGGCTGGAGCTCGGTGATGCTGATGGAGGAGATTCTCGCCCGCTACCACGGCCTCGCCGTGCCGTCGCGCCCCCCCTACCGCGACTACATCGCCTGGCTCGCCGCGCAACCGCACTCGCACAGCCTGCAATACTGGCAGCAATACCTGGCGCAGTTCGAGGGCGCTGGCAGCCTGCCAGCGCTGCACCCGGCCGAACCCGGCGGCAAACCGCGCTACCACAGCCGCAGCCTGCGCCTGAGTGAAGCCCACAGCAGCCGCCTGAACGCCCTCGGCAAAGCCTGCCGAGTCACCCTCAACACCCTCATGCAAGCCGCCTGGGGGTTGTTGCTGGCACGCGCCAACAACCACACCGAGGTGATGTTCGGCGTCACCAGCAGTGGCCGCCCGGATGCCTTGGCCGATGCCGGGCAGATGCTTGGCGTGTTCATCAATACCCTGCCGCTGCGCCTGCGCATCGACCCCGGTATGGCCCTGGGCGACTACCTGCAGCAGGTGCAGGCCATCAGCGTGGCCATGCGCGAACACGAGCAGACGCCGCTGGCGCAGATCCTCCAGCAGCACCCTCGCGGGGCCGGGCTGTTCGACACCCTGCTGGTGTTCCAGAACCTGCCTGCGCTCAGCGAACGCCAGTTGCAGGCTGGCGAGCTGACCTTCAAGGTCCTCGACAACCTCGAACAGACCAGTTACGGCCTGACCGTCGAAGTGCTGCCCGGGCGCTGCCTGGAAGTGCTGTTCAGCGCCGATGCCCAGCGCCTTCCCGCTGCCGCACTGGCGCGCCTGAGCGACGACCTGCTGAACCTGCTGCAGGGGCTGGACAGCGCGCCGGACACCCGCCTCGAACAGCTCACCACACTCAGCCCGGCCCAGCATCGGCGCCTGCTCGACTGGGGCCTCAACCCGGCGGACTACGACTTCGAGCAAAGCTGGGAAGCACGGGTGGCGGCCCAGGTCGCCGCGCACCCCGAACGCATCGTCGCACGCTGCGCCGAGCAATCGCTCACCTATGCCGAGCTGTGGCAGCAGTCCGAACGCCTGGCGCGTGGCCTGCAAGCCCTGGGTGCCCAGCCCGACCAGCCAGTGGCCTTGTTGGCCGAGCGCGGCATCGAATGGTTCTGCCTGATGGTGGCGACCCTGCGCGCCGGTTGTGGCTGGTTGCCGCTGGAGCCCTCGCAGCCGCCGGCGCGCTGGCAGCAGGTGCTGGCACGCCTGGAGCAGCCGCTGGTGGTTTGCAGCCAGGCCTGTGCCGAGCCCTTGGCCAGTGTTTACCAGGGCCGCCGTGCGTTGCCGTCGGAGCTGCTGCAGATGAGCGCCAGCGGCAGGCTGCCGCAGCAGCCGGCACGCCCGCAGCAGCTGGCCTACGTGCTGTTCACCTCCGGCTCCACCGGCCAGCCCAAAGGGGTGATGGTGCCGCGCGCCGGCATGCTCAACAACATGCTGGCCAAGGTGCAGCCGTTGGGCCTGAACGCCGACGACGTGATCGCCCAGACTGCCCCGGCGTGCTTCGACATCTCGGTCTGGCAGACTCTCACCGCACCGCTGTTCGGCGCCTGTGTCGAGATTATCGGCGATGCGCTGGTGGGCGATCCGCAGGCCCTGCTGGCGCTGCTGCGCGAGCGCCGCGTGAGCCTGTTCGAACCGGTACCGGCACTGCTCCAGGCGCTGCTCGAAAACCTTGACGGCCAGCCAGCGGCGCTGCCGCATCTGCGCTGGGTCATACCGACCGGCGAAGCACTGCCGGTCGCCACCGCGCAATTGTGGTTCCGCCACTACCCGCACATCCCGCTGATGAATGCCTACGGCCCGGCCGAATGCTCCGATGACGTGGCCTTCCAGCCGCTGTACCAGGCCCCGGGGCCAGACGCCACCGTGGCCATCGGCCGGCCCACCGCCAATGCCGAGCTGTATGTACTGGGCCACGACCTGCAACCGGTCGCCGCCGGGGTGGTCGGCGAACTGGCCATCGGCGGCATCGGGGTCAGCCGCGGCTACCTGGCCGACCCGGCGCGCACCGCCGCCAGCTTCATCCCCAACCCGTTCGGCACCCCGGGCAGCCGCCTGTACCTCAGCGGCGACCTGGCCCGTTGGGACGCCGACGGTGTGCTGCAGTACCTGGGGCGCAAGGACTTCCAGCTCAAGTTGCGCGGGTTCCGCATCGAGCCTGGCGAGATCGAGGCGCACCTGGAGCGCCACCCGGACGTACTGCGGGCCATGGTCAGCCTGCAGACGCTCGGTGGCAGCGAACTGCTGGTGGGCTACTGGCAGGGGCGCAGCGGCCATCGGCTGAACGACGCCCAGCTGGCCCAGCACGTGCGCGACAGCCTGCCGGCGTACATGGTGCCCTCGCTGTGGGTGGC
This sequence comes from Pseudomonas oryzicola, assembly GCF_014269185.2. NCBI lineage: Bacteria > Pseudomonadati > Pseudomonadota > Gammaproteobacteria > Pseudomonadales > Pseudomonadaceae > Pseudomonas > Pseudomonas oryzicola. The sequence goes on along the minus strand of NZ_JABWRZ020000001.1, from coordinate 2,098,363 downwards.
GATGGACAGCTGGCCGACCAACGCCAACGGCAAGGTCGACCGCAAGGCCCTGCCCTTGCCAACATTGCAGCACGCCGAGGTCGAGCCCCTGGTCAGCGCCAACGAGCAGTTGCTCGGCGAGCTGTGGGCCGCCCTGCTGCCTGAGCAACCGCTGGGCCGCAACAGCCACTTCTTCGAAGCCGGCGGGCATTCGCTGCTGGCCACCCGCCTGATCGCCCGCCTGCGCCAGCGCTGTGCCGTGGAACTGCCGCTGCGCAGCGTGTTCGAGGCGCCGCTGCTGTGGCAGCTGGCCGAGCGCCTCGACGCCCTGGCCGCCATGCCGACCGCGGGCTCGGCGCGCCCGGCGTTGCTGCCGGTAGCGCGCCGGGCGCACATGCCGGTGTCGCTGAGCCAGCAACGGCTGTGGCTGGTCGACCGCCTGCACGGCCCCTCGGCGTCCTACAACATGGCCGCCAGCCTGAGCTTGCGCGGGCCGCTGGACCTGGCGGCCCTGCGTGCCACCTTCAATGCCCTGCTCGCCCGCCATGAAGTGCTGCGCAGCGCCTACCACGACATCGACGGCGAACCGATCATGCGGATCGCCGAACAGCTCGAACTGGAGGTCAGCCTGCGTGACCTCGCCTCGCTGGATGAGGCCCAGCGCCAGCAAGTGGCCGAACAGGAAAGCCTGGACAACCTGCGCCTGCCGTTCGACCTGCGCCAGGCGCCGCTGATCCGGGCGCGGGTGCTCAAGCTCGGCGAGCACCAGCACCTGCTGTTGCTGGCACTGCACCATATGGTCGCCGACGGCTGGTCGGTGGGCGTACTGGTCAATGAATTCAGCCAGCTCTACGCAAGCCTGCGCGAAGGGCGACCGGCAGCGCTGCCCGCGCTGCCCGTGCAATACGCCGACTACGCGGCCTGGCAGCACCAGTACCTGCAGGGCGCAGTACTGCAGCGCGAGGTCAGCTTCTGGCAGCACCAGCTGCAAGGCGCGCCCCAGGTACTGGCCTTGCCCTGCGACTGGCCACGGCCGGCCCAGGCCGATGCCCGAGGCGCCGCCAGGGCGCTGGAGATTCCCGCGCCACTGCTGGCGCGCCTGGAAGCGCTGGCCCTGGCCGAAGGCGTGAGCCTGTACATGCTGCTGCTGGCCAGCTTCGAGCTGTTGCTGCACAGCATCACCGGTGCCGACGACCTGTTGCTGGGCACCGACGTGGCCGGCCGCGAGCACGCCCAGCTCGATGGCCTGATCGGCTTCTTCGTCAACGTCCTGCCGCTGCGCTCGCGGCGCCTGGCCGGCGAAACGTTGCGCGAGTTCCTCGGCCGCACCCGTGACACCTGCGTGCAGGCCCTGGAACACCAGGCGCTGCCGTTCGACCGCATCGTCGAGGCGTTGCAAGTGCCGCGCGAGCGCAGTCGCAACCCCCTGGTGCAGGCGCTGTTCGTGCTGCAGAACACACCGTCGGGCGATTTCTCCATCCCTGGCCTGGAGGTGCGCATGCAGCCTGCGGCCGAGCGCACCAGCAAGTTCGACATGGCGCTGTTCCTCGAACGCCACGGCGACGTCATGCGCGGCGACTGGGTATACGCCCGCGCCCTGTTCAAGGGCGAGCGCATCGACGCGCTGATCGGCGCCTGGCTGAACCTGCTGCAGCAAGTGGTGGAGCAACCGCACGCCACCCTTGCCCATTTCACCGTCACGCTGCCCTTCGTGGAGACACCGGCCTTGGCAAAATCCGCCCCCTCGTCCAGCAAGCTCGACAAACTGAAAAAACTCCCGGCCCGGGCCACTGCACCCCGGCCACTGATTCGTACCTCGCCGCTGCAAACGGGCCGCGCCTTCCCGCTGGTGATCGAACCGCTGGCCGCCGACCTCGACCCGGTGGGCTGGGCGCAAAGCTCGCGGGACCTGATCGACACCCTGCTGTGCCAGCATGGTGGCCTGTTGTTCCGCGGCTTCGCCCTGGACGACGCGAAGGCCTTCGAAGCCTTTGCCGAAGCCATTCACCCCGGCCTGTTCGGCGGTTACGGCGACCTGCCGAAAAAGGAAGGCGGGCGCAACATCTACCGCTCCACGCCTTACCCGGAACGGGAAATGATCCTGTTCCACAACGAGAGTTCGCACTTGCCCCGCGCGCCGCGCAAGCAGTGGTTCTACTGCGAACAACCGTCGCCGGTCGGTGGTGCCACGCCGATCGTCGATTGCCGCGAGCTGTACCGGCAACTGCCGGCCGAGCTGGCCGAGGCCTTCGAACGCAAAGGGCTGCTGTATGTGCGCACCTTCACCGAGCGGCTGGACGTCAACTGGCGGGCATTCTTCAAGACCGACAGCCGCGACGAGGTCGAGGCCTTGTGCCGGGCCAGCCATACCGAATTCCGCTGGCTGGCCAATGACGAGCTGCAAACGCGGACCCGCTGCCCGGCGGTGATCCGCCACCCACTGAGCGGCGAACGCAGCTTCTTCAACCAACTGCAGCTGCACCACAGCTTCTGCCTGGACGCCCAGGTGCGCGAAGACCTGCTGAAGATGGTCGGTGCCGAACGCATGCCGCGCCAGGTGTATTTCGGCGACGGCAGCCCGATCGACGACGCCAGCATGGCCCTGATCGGCCGCCTCTACGAAGCCTGCGCCGTGCGCTTCGACTGGCAGCGCGGCGATGTGGTGATGCTCGACAACCTGATCGCCGCCCACGCCCGCGACCCGTACGAAGGCCCACGCAAGATCGCCGTCGCCATGGGCGACATGCATGAACCGGCCCGGCTGGCCGCCCGACACAACGCAACGGAACTGCAGGACTGAAGCACACGATGAACGATGCCATGGAATTGAACCACGACCTGCCACTGAGCGCCGAACAGGCCCTGGCCGTACAGCTCGGCCGCGCGCCCCTGCACCTGGGGCTGAACCTGGCCGGGCCGCTGCAGGCAAGCCGCCTGCACGAAGCCTTGCTGCAGGTTATCCAGCGCCACACCAGCCTGCGCGTGGCCTTGCGCCCTTCGACGCTGTATCGCAGCCTGCGCCAGAGCACGGTCCCGGCCAGCCTCGACTGGCACCCGCTGGGCGCTGAACAGCACGCCGATGCCCAGGCCCTTGCCGCCCAGCCGCAGGCCGTCGAACAAGGCTGCCTGGTGCGCGCCATCCTGCGCGCGCAGGGCGCCGAACAGTGGCGCCTGGACCTGTATGTCGCCGCTTGTGCCGCAGACCGGCTGAGCCTGCAGAACCTGCTGGGCGAACTGGCAGCGCTGTACGCCCAGCCCGATGCGGCCCTGGAGGAACCGTTCCAGTACAGCCAGTACGTGGAATGGCGCAACGACCTCGACGCCGACGAAGAAGCCCCTGCCGGGCGCGCCTACTGGGCCGGCCTGGGCCTGGAGACGCTGGCGCCGGTTCGCCTGGGCGGCCTGCGCGAGCCCGCTCCGCAGGCGCCAGGCAACGCCGTCCAGCAGGCCCTGCCCGACGCCCTGCAAGCGCAGCTGGAACACCTGGCGCAACGCAGCGAGCAAAGCGTGGGGACCGTGCTGCAGGCGGCCTGGTGGGCGCTGCTGGCACGCATCGGCGGTGACGCCAGGTTCATCGGCGGCTGGCAACAGGACTGCCGCTTCGAGTACGAAGCCCTGGCCAACGGCATCGGCGTCTACGAAAAAATCCTGCCCCTGGCCTTGGCGCCGCAGCTCGATCAGCCCTTCGGCACCTGGCTGCAGCAACTGGCCGAACAGCTCGACGGCCACGCCCAGCAGCAGGAGTACTGGCACGTCAACGACCCTGCGCACACCCTGCAGCGCACGGTCGGCTTCACCTTGGTGCGCGACACCGCACCCTTCGCCAGCGGCGGCCTGCACTGGTCGGTCGATGCCCTGCCCGGCGCCGATGTGGGCTTCGCCCTGGCACTGCAAGCCACCCTCGACGCGCAGGAGCGGGTACTGGCCCTGAGCGTGCAGTCGCCTACCGCGCACTATGCCGAGGCCGACTTGCGCTGCCTGCTGGAGCAATACCTGCACCTGCTGCAGGCACTGGTCGAACAACCATCCCAGCGTGCCCTTCTCGAACTGCCGCTGAGCCCGCCGGCGCACCAGGCCTTGCAGCAACGCCTGCGCGGCCCGCAGCGCGACTTCGGTACCCGCCCGCTGATCGAGCGCCTGGCCCACTGGGCACAGCTCACCCCGAATGCAGCGGCGTTGCAGGATGGCGCGCTCAGCCTCAACTACGGCCAGTTGCATGGCCAGGTCGAACACCTGGCCGCCGTGCTGCAGGCGCGCGGCATCGGTCGCGGTGCGGCCGTCGCGTTACTGCTGCCGCGCTCGGCGCAACTGCTGCTGGCCCTGCTCGCCGTAATGCGCGCAGGCGCCGCCTATGTGCCGCTGGACCCGGCCTGGCCGGCGGCGCGCCAGCAGCGGATCCTGGCCGACGCCCAGCCGCAGCTGGTGATCGGCGGCGCGCAGGGCATCCCCTTCGCCGAATTGCTCGAAGCCCCTGCTGGCACTGTCACCACCGGCGCCATTGCCCTGGATGATGCCGCCTACCTGCTTTACACCTCGGGCACCAGCGGCGAGCCCAAGGGAGTCGTGATCGAACATGGCCAACTGCTCAACTACACCGCCGCAGTCAGCGAGGCGCTGAGCCTGGCGCAATGCAAGCGCTTCGCCTTGATCTCCTCGGTGGCCGCCGACCTGGGCAATACCACCCTGTATGCCGCGCTGTGGACCGGCGGTTGCCTGGTGCTGGCCGACGACCAGGCCAGCCGGGATGCCAGCGCATTCGCCCGCTTCCTCGAAGACGGGCAGATCGACTGCCTGAAAATCGTGCCGTCGCACCTGGCAGCGCTGCTCGACGGCCAGCCAGCCATCGCCCTGCCGCAGGTGCTGGTGCTCGGCGGCGAAGCCTGCCCTGCGGCCTTGCGCCAGCGCATCGGCCAACTGGCCCCGGCCAGCCGCGTGCACAACCATTACGGCCCCACCGAAACCACGGTCGGCGTCCTCTACAGCCTCGATCAAACGCCCGACCCGCGCAGCCCGTTGCCCCTGGAACAGGCCTTGGCCAACACCTGGGTGCGCCTGCTGCAGGACTCCCCGGCCGGCCTGCAACCAGCGCCGATCGGCGCCCTGGGCGAGCTGTACATCGGCGGCGCGCAGGTCTGCCGCGGCTACATGAACCGGGCCTCCGACGCATTCATCGACGACCCGCTGCAACCCGGCCAGCGCCTGTACCGCAGCGGTGACCTGGCGCGCCTTTCGGCCAACGGCCAGGTGTACCTGGCCGGGCGCGTCGACCAGCAGATCAAGATTCGCGGCTTCCGCGTGGAGCCAGGCGAGCTGGAAGCCGCACTGCTGGCCCTGGAAGGGGTCAGCCAGGCCGTGGTGCAGTATCGCGACGGCAAGTTGCTGGCGCATGCCGTCAGCCAGCGTGACAGCGCCGCGCTGCTGGCCGAACTGCGTGACCGCTTGCCGGATTACCTGATTCCCGCGCAACTGCTGAGCCTGGCCGAACTACCGCGCCTGGCCAACGGCAAGGTCGACTTCGCCGCACTGCCGAGTACCGATAGCCAGGCCAGCGAACAGGTCGAGGTGCCGCCGCGCGATGCGCTCGAGGCGCTGCTGGCCGACCTTTACCAGGAGCTGCTCGAACGCCCGCGCGTGAGCATCAGCGACAGCCTGTTCGACCTGGGCGGCCATTCGCTGATCGTCATCAAGCTGTGCACCCGCCTGCGCAGCCTGCTGCAACTGGAGGTGGCGCCCGCGCTGGTGTTCGACCACCCGAGCGTGGCGGCGTTGGGCGAAGCCCTGCGCGCGCGCGAAAGCCAGCCCGGCCAACTGCTGAAAATTGCCAAACTGCGCCGCCAGCTTGCGGCGATGTCACCCGAGGAGCGTGCCGCCCTGCAGGCCCGCGCCCAGTCCGCCACTGTGCCACGGAGCTGAAGCCATGCAACTCGATCCCCAGCAACTGGCCGAGCGTATCGCCAGGCTCGCCCCGGAAAAACGCCAGGCCTTCGCCAGCGCCCTGGCCGCGCAAGGCTTCGCCCTCAGCCGCCTGCCCATCGTCGCGACCGGCGAGCCGGGCCCGCACCCGCTGTCGTGGGCACAGCAGCGCTTGTGGTTCCTGCACCGCCTGGACCCGGCCAGCAGCGCCTATAACATGCCCGCCGCCCTGCGCCTGCGCGGCAACCTGGACAGCGCGGCGCTGCAACGCAGTTTCGACCAGCTGATCGCCCGCCATGCGATCCTGCGCACCACCTTCGACGAGGCCAACGGCCAGGCACGCCAGACCGTGCATGACCAACTGCCGATGCCGCTGGCCCAGGTAGACTTGTCCTCGCTGCCCGGCGAACAGCGCAGCGCGCGCCTGCAGCAGCTGATCGACAGCGAGAGCAACCGCCCCTTCGACCTGCGCCAGGCGCCGCTGCGCGGCCTGCTGGCGCGGCTCGCTGCCGACGAGCACGTGCTGGTCCTCACCGCCCAGCACATCGTCGCCGACGGTTGGTCGCTGGGCATCCTGGTCAAGGAACTCTCCGCCCTCTACGGCGCCGCCGTGCAAGGCCACGACAGCGACCTGCCGGCCCTACCGATCCAGTACCACGACTATGCCATCTGGCAACAGACCGCTCTGGCAGACAACGCCCTGGCAACTGAACTGGCGTACTGGCGCGAGCAGTTGGGCGACCAACAGCCGACCTTGCAACTGCCCAGCGACCACCCACGCCCGCGCCAGCCCAGCGGGCGTGGCAGCCGCCACACGTTACGCATCGAGGCGCCGCTGTGCCAGGCCCTGCGCGACCTGGCCCAGACCCGTGGCACAACGCTGTTCAGCGTGCTGCTGGGTGCGTTCAACGTGCTGCTGTATCGCCTCAGCGGGCAGACCGACCTGCGTGTCGGCGTGCCGGTGGCCAACCGCAGCCGGGTCGAGACCGAAGGGCTGATCGGTTGCTTCATCAACACCCTGGTGCTGCGTTGCCAGCTCGACGGCCAGCTGCGCTTCGACAGCTTGCTCGACAACCTCGAACAGACCCGCCGCCAGGCCCTGGCCCACCAGCAGCTGCCATTCGAGCGCCTGGTCCAGGCCCTGGAGCCCGAGCGCCAGTTGCAGCATTCGCCGCTGTTCCAGGTGATGTTCAACCTGCTTGACGGCACCACCCCGCGTCGCCTGCAACTGCCCGGCCTGGTTGTCGACGAGATCGAGCGCGAGCAGATCAGTGCGCAGTTCGACCTGGTGCTCACCGTGGTCGAGCGCAGCGACGCACTGGAACTGACCCTGACCGGCAATGCCGACCTGTTCGAACCCGCCACCCTTGCCGACCACGGCCGCAGCTATGCCACCCTGCTGGGCAGCCTGGCGCAGGCGCCGGCAACGCGCATCGCGCAACTGCCGCTGTACAACGACGCGCAACAGCAGCGCCTGCTCGCCGACTGCCAGGCTTCGATGGACCTCGGCCCGCTGCCGGAGCTGGTACATGTGCGCCTGGCTGCGCAAGCGGCCAGGCAGCCCCAGCGCATCGCGCTGATCCACGACGACAGCAGCTGGAGCTATGCCACCCTGCAGCAGCGCGCCGCGCTGATCAGCCGCCACTTGCTGGCCCTGGGCCTGCCCGCCGAAGCGCGCATCGGCCTGTGCCTGCCGCGTGGCCTGGACATCATTGCCGCAGTGTTCGGCACGCTCGGTGCCGGGCTGGCCTTCGTGCCCCTGGACCCGCAGTTCCCCAACGAACGCCTGGCGCACATGATCGACGACGCCGACATCTGCCTGGTGCTGGTGGCCCCGGACACCGCGCCCTGCATGGCGGCGTACCAGCGCCCGTGCCTGGACGTCACCACCCTGGACGCCGACGCAGCGGCGCTGGCCGGGGTGCCGAGCACGCGCCCGGTACAGCGCGAACAACTGGCCTATGTCATCTATACCTCCGGCTCCACCGGCAAGCCCAAGGGCGTGGCAGTCACCCACCGCTCGCTGGCCGGCTACACCGAAGTGGCGCGCGCCTATTACGGCGTCGACGCCGACGACCGCGTATTGCAGTTCTCGACGTTCAACTTCGATGGCTTTGTCGACCAGCTGTTCCCCCCGCTGGTGTGCGGCGCGGCGCTGGTGGTGCGCGGCCCGGAGCTGTGGGACAGCCACGAGTTCCATGCCCGTCTCTACCGGCACCGCATCACCGTCGCCGCCTGCCTGACCACCGCCTACTGGTTCCAGCTGGCCCAGGACTTCGCCCGCCAGCCGCACGCCGCCTATGGCGCGTTGCGCCTGGTCAGCGTGGGCGGTGAAGCGATGCCCAGCGCCGGCCTCGCGGCCTGGCGCCAGGCCGGCCTGGGCGCCGTGCGCCTGCTCAACATCTATGGCCCGACGGAAATCACCGTGGTCTCCAGCATCCAGGACTGCACCGCGCTGCTGGCCCGCGAGCCGCTGCCGCTGCAATTGCCAATCGGTGCGCCGTTGCGTGGGCGCGCCTATTACCTGCTCGACCGCGATGACAACCTGGCAGCGCCCGGCGTCCCTGGCGAACTGTGCATCGGCGGCGAGCTGCTTGCCCGCGGCTACCACGACGTGCCCGGCCTGACCGCCGAGCGCTTCTGCCCCGACCCCTACGGCCCGCCCGGCAGCCGCCTGTACCGCACCGGCGACCTGGCCCGGCGCTTGCCTGACGGCAGCTACGAGTACCTGGGCCGGATCGACCAGCAGGTCAAGCTGCGCGGTTTCCGCATCGAGCTCAGCGAGATCGAATCGCACCTGCGCAGCCACCCCCAGGTTCGCCAGGCGCTGACGCTGGTGCGCGAGGACCGCCCGGACGATCGCCGCCTGGTGGCCTATCTGGTGTTCCACGATCACCCCGTAGATACCAGCGAACTGCGCCAGCACCTGGCCGCGCAGCTGCCGGACTACATGATCCCCGCGGCGTTCGTCAGCCTGGCACAGATGCCCATGACCCCGGGCGGCAAGCTCGACCGCGCCGCCCTGCCGGTGCCGGACTACAGCGCCCAGGGCAGCAACCAGCGCGCCGCGCAGAGCGAGCGCGAGCATCAGTTGCTGGCCCTGTGGCAGGAAGTGCTGGGCGAGCAGGCGATCGCCATGGACGACAACTTCTTCGCCATCGGCGGCCACTCGCTGCTGGCCGCACAGCTGGTGGCACGCATCCGCCAGACGCTGAAACTGGAACTGCCCCTGCGCAGCCTGTTCGAGGCGCCGACCATCGGCCAACTGGCCATCCTGCTGGACAACGCCAGTGCCGACCGCCAGGCAGCCATCGGCGTCGCCGCGCTGCCGAGCGATGGCCGTCGCGTGCTGTCCCATGCCCAGCAGGGCATGTGGCTGGTGCAGGCGTTGCAACCGGGCAGCGCGGCCTACCATATCCCCAGCGCCGCACGCCTGCTCGGGCACCTCGACCTGGCCGCCTTGCGCCAGGCATTCCAGGCGCTCACCCAGCGCCACGAGGCCCTGCGCAGCAGCTTTCACGAAGACGACGGCACGCTGCATGTCAAGGTGCAGGACAACCTGGAGCTGCCGCTGGACTGGCACGATCTCGGCCTGTTGCCGGAAGCCGAGCGAGAGGCCAGCGCCCGGCGCCTGCTGGTGGAGCTGGCGACACGCCCGATCGACCTGCGCCAGGCACCGCTGCTGCGCCTGCACCTGGTGCGCCTGGACGATGAGCAGCACCTGCTGTTGCTGGTGATGCACCACATCGTCTCCGATGGCTGGTCGATGGGTGTGCTGGTGCGTGAACTCGGCCAGCTCTACAGCGCTACCGTGCATGGCACCCGCGTGGCGCTGCCCGCACTGCCGGTGCAGTACAGCGACTATGCCGCCTGGCAGCGCCAGCAGCTCGACGCCGCGACCTGCCAGCGCCACCTGGACTACTGGCGCCAGGCCCTGGGCGAGCCGCTGGCGCCGCTCGAACTGTTTAGCTACCGGCCACGCCCCGAGGTGCTCGGCGGCCAGGGCGCACGGCTGTCGTTCCAGATCGATGCGGCCCCTGCCCAGGCCCTCAGGCTGCTGTGCCTGAGCCATGGCGCCACCTTGTTCATGGGTTTGCTGGGCGTGCTGCAACTGAACCTGTACCTGCACAGCGAGCGTACCCAGGCGGTGATCGGTACCGACGTGGCCAACCGCGAACGCCGCGAAACCGAGGGCCTGGTGGGCTTCTTCATCAACCAGCTGGCGCTGCGCGGCGATGTCGGCGGCAACCCCAGCTTCAATGCCCTGCTGCAACGCGTGCGGCCACAGGTGCTGGAAGCCTTCAGCCACCAGGCCTTGCCTTTCAGCAGCCTGGTCGAAGCACTCAACCCTGCCCGCAGCCTGGCCTACAACCCGCTGTTCCAGGCCAAGCTGGTGCTGCAGAACCAACCCGACAGCAACCTGGAACTGCCGGGCCTGAGGGTGCTGCCCGAACGCATCGAGCATGGCCAGTCGCAGCTGGACCTGCACCTGAGCGTGGAAGAGCACCCGGCCGGCCTGGCCTGCACCCTGAAATACAACACCGACCTGCTCGATGGGCACGCTGCCGAGGCCTTCGCCACGGCCTTCACGCGCCTGCTCGAACAGGTAGTGATGGCCCCCGAGCTGCCGGTGGAAGCGCTGGTCCAGCCGCTGCGCACGCAGCTGCAGGAACAACGCATGCAGCACCTGAACGCGCGTAGCGAACAGAGCCTGGCCCGCCTGGGCGGCAGCCGTCGCCGCAGCCGCATCACCATCGACTCTATGGAGGGATAACACATGAACGGCCCCGCGATCGCCAAGCTGGGCGGCATGCGCCGCAAACCAATCCGTGTGGACGAGGATTCCCTGGTCCGCTTCACACCGCTCAACCCGGGCAGCGGCTACACTGCCGTGTGCGAACCGGCCGGCCCCGGCATCAGCCTGGTGGCCTGGGCCGAGGCCAACCGCGAGCTGATCGAGCGCAAGTTGCTCGAGCATGGTGCGCTGCTGTTCCGCGGCTTCCCGGTGGACAGCGCCCAGGCCTTCGACGACTGCATCAGCGCGTTGTCCGGCGGCGCGCTGGAGTACAAGTTCCGCGCCTCGCCGCGCACCCAGGTGGACCCGCGCCTGAACATCTACACCTCCACCGACTACCCCAAGGACCAGCGAATCTTCCCGCACAACGAGCATTCCTACTCGCCGGTGTTCCCGCTGAAGATCTTCCTCTGGTGCGACATCGCCCCGCTGGCGCGCGGCGAAACGCCGATCGGCGACACCCGGGCGATCACCCGCGCCATCGACCCCGAGGTGCGCGAGCGCTTCGCCCGCCTGGGCATCATGTACGTGCGCAACTACGGCGATGGTTTTGGCCTGCCCTGGCAGACCGTGTTCCAGACCGACGACCGTGCCCAGGTCGATGCCTATTGCGCCAGCGTCGGCATCCAGACCGAATGGAAGGCCGACGGCCGCCTGCGCACCCGCCAGGTCGGCCCGGCGCTGGTACGCCACCCGCGCAGCGGCGAGACACTGTGGTTCAACCACGCCACGTTCTTCCACGTCAGCACGCTGCCGCCCAGCGTGCGCGACGCACTGGAGGCCGACTTTGCCGATGACGACCTGCCGCAGAACACCTTCTATGGCGACGGCAGCCCGATCGAGCCGCAGGTGCTGGAACACCTGCGTGGCATCTACCTGCAGCACATGACCGAGTTTCCCTGGCGCCACGGCGACGTGCTGCTGCTGGACAACATGCTCTCGGTGCATGCCCGCAACGAATACGACAGCCCACGACGCATCCTGGTGTCGATGGCCGAGGCCCTGAACAGCACGGAGGTGGCGCTCAAGCCCTGACGCGCGCGCCTGGTTCACGGTTTCCCTGCCCACCATTCAAGGTTCTCATACATGTCCAGCATCGCCATCGAGGGCTTCCGCCCTGCCCTGCAACAAAATGCCCACTGGTCCCGTGCCAACGGGCGCGACGACGCCCTGTACCTGACCTTCGCCGTCCCTGACGGCATTGACCTTGCGCGCTTGCGCAGCAGCCTGGCGCAGGTGCTGGCGCAGCACGAGATCCTGCGCACGCGGCTGCTGGCCAGCCCCGGCATGCAACAGCCGGTACAGGTCATCGCCGAACAGCTGCACATCGACTGGCGCGAAATCGCCGACCAGCCGCAGCAGGCGGCGTTGCACGGTTTGCTGAAAGAAGCATTGGGCCAGGCCAGCCTGGCAGTGGCGGTAATCCGCACGACACCGCTGCGGGCCTGCCTGGCGGTGCCGGCCGTCAACGCCGACTACACCACGTTGCAACTGCTGCTCGACGCCTGGCAGGCGGCGTACCAGGGCCAGCCGACAGACGAGCAAGCGGTGCAGTTCGCCGACTTCGCCGAGTGGCAATTCGAGCACCTGGGCAGCAGCGACAGCGATGCCGGGCGCGCCTTCTGGCAGCGCCAGCAAGCTGCCGACCAGTACCTGACCCTGCACCCGTTCCAACGCGCCGAGGTAACCGCGTCGGCGCAGCCAGCCTGCCTTGCGCACACCCCGGACGCCGCCTTCCAGGACCTGATCGGCAGCGCCCTGGCCGGCCTCGATGCCACGCCGCAGGCGTTGTTCGGCTACTGCTGGGCGCTGCTGCTCAAGCGCCACCTGGGGCAGCCTCAGGTGCTGCTGGGCTGGGCCGACGATGGCCGCAACAGCGCCACGGAGGGCGCCTTCGGGCCCTATGCCAAGCGCCTGCCGCTGCGCCTGGAGCCGGACGACCAGGCCACCCTGGACAACGCCCTGCCGGCCTTCGCGCAATTGCTGGAACAGGCTCGCACCTGGCAGGAAGAGTGGCCGGCCCAGGCCCAGGACACGCCCTTCGGCTTCCGCCTGCGCCGGCCACTGGCCTCGGCCTGGCCGGTACTGGCGCTGCACGGTGAAGCCTGCGCCCACAGCCTGCTGCTGGAAGTGCTCGAGCAGCCCGAGGGCTTCAGCTTCCAGCTGCACTACGATGCCGCCCGCCTGGACGCCGACGCGGCCGGGCTGTTGCTCGACCAGTTGCTCACCCTGTGCCGGCAGGCCAGCGCTGCCAGCCAGCAGGCGCTGGGCGAGGCTTCGGGCATCAGTGACGCTCACCAGGCCTGGCTGGCGGCATTGAACCACACCGAGGTGCAGCAGCCAGCGCCGACCCTGCTGCACCAGTTGTTCGAGCAACAGGTCGCGGCCCGGCCAGACGCCATCGCGGTCAGCCACGGCGAGGCACAACTTACCTATCAGGCGCTGGAGGCCCGGGCCAACCAGCTGGCGCACCAGCTGCGCCAGGCAGGCCTGGTACCCGGCCAGGCCGTCGGCCTGTTCATCGGCCGCAGCCTGGAGGCAATCGTCGGCATCCTCGGCATCCTCAAGGCCGGTGGCGCCTACCTGCCGCTGGACCCGAGCTACCCGGCCGAGCGCCTCAGCGACATGCTCGAACAGACCCGCGCCACGCTGCTGCTCAGCCTGAGCAGCCTGCAGAGCCGCCTGCCCCAGGGCGACTACCGCACCTTGTGGCTCGACCGCCTGGCCGCGCACGAGTTGCCCACCCAGCGCCCGGCCCCAGTGACCGACGGCGACAGCCTGGCCTACCTGATCTTCACCTCCGGCTCTACCGGCCGCCCCAAGGGCGTGATGGTGTCGCACCGCAACGCCGTGCATTCCACCTCGGCGCGCCTGCTCGCCTACCCGGAGCCGCTGCAGGCCTTCCTGCTGGTCTCGGGGCTGGCATTCGACAGTTCGGTGGCCGGGCTGTTCTGGACCCTGGCCCAGGGTGGGCAGCTGTGCCTGCCGCAGGATGACCAGGTGCAGGACGCCCTGGCCCTGGGCCGGCTGATCGCCGCCCGGCAGATCAGCCACACGCTGATGCTGCCTTCGCTGTACGCGCAGGTGCTGGAACAGGGCGCCGAGCACCTGGGCAGCCTGCGTTGCGCCATCGTCGCCGGCGAAGCTTGCCCGGCCAGCCTGGCCCGCCGGCATAAGCAGCAGTGCGCGCAGGCGCAGCTGTACAACGAGTACGGCCCGACCGAGGGCACCGTGTGGTGCAGCTATTACCGTGCCCGTGGCGACGAGCACGGCGTGCTGCCGATCGGCAAGGCGATCGCCAACATGCAGGTGCAGGTGCTCGACAGCTACCTGCGCCCGGTGGCTGCCGGGGTGATTGGCGAGATCTACCTCAGCGGCGCCGGCATTACCCAGGGTTACCTGGGCCGTCCGGACCTCACTGCCGAACGCTTCCTGCACAACCCGCTGAACCCTGGCGCTGGCCTGCTGTACCGCAGCGGCGACCTCGCCCGGGTCAACGCCCAGGGCGACATCGAGTTCCTCGGCCGCCTCGACGACCAGGTCAAGATTCGCGGTTTCCGTATCGAGCTGGGCGAGATCGAAGCACGCCTGCTCAGCCACCCCGGGGTGCGCGAGGCGGCGGTAGTCGCACGCGCCAACGATGCCGGCGACACGGAGCTGGTCGCCTATGTGGTCGCCCGCGATGCCTGCCCCGGCGCCAGCGCCCTGCAGGCGCACCTGGCCCTGCACATGCCCGAGCACATGGTGCCGAACACCTACGTGATGCTCGGCGCCTTGCCGCTGACCCCGAACGGCAAGCTCGACCGCAAGGCCCTGCCGGCACCGGTGCGTGAGCGCCGGGCCAGCTACCGCGCACCGCGCAACGAGCACGAAGCCTCGCTGGCGGCGCTGTGGGCCGAGGTACTGGGGGTCGCGCAGGTGGGCCTGGACGACAACTTCTTCGAACTCGGTGGCCACTCGCTGACCGCCACCCGGCTGGTCTCGCGCCTGCGCAGCAGCCTGGGCATCGAGGTGCCGGTGCGGGCGCTGTTCCAGCATTCCACCCTGGGCGCGTTCGCCGAGCAGGCCTTGCCCAAGGCCGCAGCATCGACGCTGCCAGCGATCAGTGCACAGCAGCGCCAGGCGCCTTTACGCCTGTCCTTTGCCCAGGAGCGCCTGTGGCTGTTCGACCGCCTGCATCCTGGCAGCACCACCTACAACGTCCCCGAGGCGGTACGCCTGCGCGGCGCACTCGACCTGCCGGCACTGGAGCGCAGCTTCAGCGTGCTGCTGCAGCGTCACGAAAGCCTGCGCACCACCTTCGTCCTCGACGGTGACGTGCCGCTGCAGCAGGTGCAACCCGCCGAACCCTTCACCCTGGGCCTGATCGACCTGAGCCGTTTGCCTGGCCCACAGCGCGACCTGCGCCTGCAGCAGGAACTCAAGGCCAAGGCGACCCACCGCTTCGATCTTGAACAGGGGCCGCTGCTGTGCGCCGGCCTGATACGCCTGGCCGCCGACGAGCATGTGCTGTGGCTGACCCTGCACCATATCGTTTTCGATGGCTGGTCGATGCGCGTATTCACCCGCGAACTGGTCGCGCTGTACAGCGCCTTCAGCAGCGGCCAACCCTCGCCACTGGCCGAACCGCAGCTGCAATATGCCGACTTCGCCCAATGGCAGCGCCAGGAGCTGACCCCGACGGTACTCAAGCCGCAGCTGGACTTCTGGCTGCGCCACCTGGGCCAGGACCGCAGCCTGCTGCAGTTGCCGTGCATGCTGCCGCGCCCGGCCCTGCCCAGCCATCGCGGCGCCGAGCATAGCTTCGTGCTCGGCCCGCAGCTGACCCAGGCCCTGCACGCCTACAGCCGCGAACAGGGCTGCACGCTGTTCATGACCTTGTTGGCGGCGTTCAACGTATTGCTGGCTGGCCACAGCCGGCAGTCGGCAATTCGCATTGGCATCCCCATCGCCAACCGCCATCACCAGGCGCTGGAGGGGCTGGTGGGCTTCTTCGTCAACACCCTGGCGCTGCGCACCGACCTCTCGGGCAATCCGCATTTCGACAGCGTGCTGCACCAGGTGCGCGACAACTTGCTGCATGCCCATGCCAACCAGGACCTGCCGTTCGAGCAGTTGCTGCAGGCCCTGCCAGGCGCCCAGCAGCACGCCGTGCCGCTGATCCAGGTGATGTTCGACCTGCACCAGGAACGCAACCTGCGCTCTTCGGCGTTCGGCAACCTGAGCATCGAACCGTTGCAGCAAGAGCACGGCAAGTGCAGCACCTTGTTCGACCTGATGCTGGATGTCAGTGAACGCGAAGAGGGGCTGATCGCGACCTTCACCTATGCCACCGACCTGTTCCTGCCGGCCAGCATCGAGGCCTTGGGCGAAGACCTGCGGGCCCTGCTCGAAGCCCTGCCCGGGCAGCCGGCGGCTTCGTTCGAGAACCTGGTACAGCGCCTGCAGCCACTGCCTCGGGCCCAGGACGGGCAGCGACCCGCAGCCCGCGAACAGCTGGCGGCATTGTTGTGCGAGGTGCTGGAGCTAGCGACGCTGGATGAACAGGCACAGTTCTTCGAGGTGGGCGGCAGTTCGCTCAAGGCTGTGCTGCTGTGCGCGCGAGTACAGCAGATGTGGGGCACCCAGGTACCCGCCAGCCTGGTGTTCCTCAACCCGCAACTGGGTGACTTGCTGAATGTGCTGAGCCGCTACAGCCACGTCTGACGAGCAACTGCGGGGCACTGTCCCCCGCTGATCGCGGATAAATCCGCTCCTACAGGTGCGGCGTCGGCCCGAAGCCGGCGCGGTTCACGCGTGTAGGAGCGGATTTATCCGCGATGCAGGCAACGCGGTGGATGGCACCGGCCTTGCCGGTGATCGCGGATAAATCCGCTCCTGCAGGAATGTACTGCATTCCTGACGTTGGGCAAAAACCCAGTTTCAGGCGCGCAGCCAGTACAGCAGCAGGGCCAGCGCCAGGCCGCACGGCAGCAGCGCAAGCACCCAGAACAGCGCCCCCATGGCAGGCCCCAGGTCACCCATGCTCACCAGCAAGGCCAGCGCCAGCAACAGCAGCGCCGCCAGCCGCAAGCCTCGCGTGCCGGGAAACCGCCGTGGCTGCATCACCCGCTGCCAATGCTGCGCCTGGCTCAGGGCCAGGGCCGACAGCCCCAGCAGTTGCAAGCCCAGCACTGCCACGCTGAACAACCCTTCAAGCATCCTTGACCTCCGCCAACCGATGCACCGGCACCGCACGTCTTCGCAAGCGCCAGCCCAGGCTGCCAGCCAGCACCGCGCAGGCCAGCAGCACCAGGTCGACCCCGGCTACCGCCCACAACCCTTGGCCAAGCGCGCGCAGCGGATGGTCGCCAGTGCTCCAGGCATTGGCCAGCACCGCCAGCAATGCCAGGGCAGCGATCGCCAGGCACTGGCTTGCCCACGGGGCACGGGCCTGAGTGCAGCGGCCGATCACCCACAAGGCGTGCAAGCCAGCCAGCAGCCAGACGCCGAAGAATACCTGGCCCTCCCAGTCGGCACGCCCGGCCAGGCCCGATGGCAAGCAACGGTTGGCCAGCAGCATGCCCAGCGTGGCCAGCGGCATGCCGGTAATCAGCACGCTGCACAGCAGGGTCATCGCCAGCGTGCCCCATTCCCGGCCGGGCTGTTGCAGGCGGCGCTTGGCCAACCAGTACAGCAAACCGCTGGCAAGCATCACGCAACCACTGAGGCCGGCGAAAAAGTACAACGCGCGCAGCGCCGGCTGCTGGAAATGCGCCACATGCAGCCCGGCCAGTACATCCAGGGTCGCCGCCGCCGCGGGCAGCCGCGAGGCATGCAGCAAGCGTGCGCTGGCACCGTCGAAGTACAAGGTTTCCCCGTCCACGCTCAGGCGATCGGCCACGCTGCGGCTGATTTCGACATAGGCGTTGGCGTCGCCGGGATGCCACACCCTGACGAATGCCGGTGTGCCATCGCCCCAGTACTGGCGAGCCTGGGTCAGCATGTTATCGAGCGAGGCCAGCGGCCCCGGGGTGCCGCTCGCCGGGCGGCTGTAGCCAGCGTCGGCCTGTACCGCGAACTGCCCGGCCTGGCCGGGGTACAGCGCCTCGATGGCGGCAGGCAGGTACAGCGGAAACAGAATCAGCAGGCCACTCAGCATGATCAGCGCATGAAACGGCAAGGCCAGCACACCCGTGAGGTTGTGCAGGTCGAGCAGGCGCCGGGGGGCCTTGTTGGCACGCAGGGTGAACAGGTCCTGGAACAACCGCGCATGGATGCACACCCCGGCGATCAGGACGATCAGCCCGACCATGGCGGCCAGCCCCAGCAGCCGGGTACCGAGGTTCCAGGCCTGGATGTTCAGGGTGTAGTGCAAACGGTAGAAGAAGTCGCCGCCACGGCTGCCGGCCACCTCCAGCGCGCCCTGCCCATCCGGCAGCAGAAAGCGGCTGAAGCCCTCGCGGTCGACGCTCCAAGCCTGGAAGCGCACCAGCGGGCGGCGGGCATCGGGCAATTCGACATACCACTGCAACAGCGCCTTGCCGTCGCTCAGGCTGGCCACCTGGGGCAGCACCTGGCGGTCCAGCGACAACGGTGTGGTGGCCGGCGCCACGCGCAGCGCTGGCAGCATCCAGCTGTCCAGTTCGCGGTCATACAACGCCAGGCTACCCATGAAAAAGGCGATCAGCAGCAACCCGGAAAAGCCAACGCCGAGCACCCGGTGTGCCCACAGCATGGCCTGGCGAACACTGTCGAACATCAGCCCGCCCCCACCAGCAGCCGTTGCGTGGCCAGCAGCGCCAAGGCGATGGCGGTCAGCCACAGGGCGTTACGCCGGGCTCGGCGCGCGCACAACAGCCACAGCACCAGCGCCGGGTACGACACGAAGGCCGCGAGCGAACTGCCCAGCACCGCCTCGCTGCGCGCCTGCCCCAGCCAGGCCAGCATCAACGCCAGCTGGGCACTGAGCGCCCAGCTAAACAGGTAGGCCAGCAGCATGGCCAGCAGCAGCCAAAGCGCACGCAGTCGACCGCGCGTGGCAGCCGTGTTCGATACGGGTCGTTTCAACCGGGCCTCCTTGTTCGGCATGAAGTGCAGCGCGACCTCGGCGCAGCATGCCGCCTGGTCGCGCCGCTGTCACGCCTCAGAACTTGGCACGCAGGGTGAACGACACCGCGCGCGGGTCGCCAAAGATGTTGCCGTCCTGGAAGGTGTTGATGCGCTGGTAGTACTTCTTGTTGGCCAGGTTGGTCCCGAGCAGGTCGGCCGACAGGTTCTCGTTGATCTGGTAACCGATACCGGCATCGTACAGGGCGTAACCACTCTGCTGCAGCTTGGTGCCATTCATGTCGATGCTTGGTACGTTGAGCTTGTTGTAGGTCTCGCTGACAACGCTCACCCCACCCTGCACGCTCCACTTCTCGAACTCGCCTGGCAGCTTGTAGAGGGTCCAGACGCGCAGCATGTTTTTCGGCAGGTAGGTCTGCAGCTGCTCGTTGGGGCTGTCGTAGCGCTTGTAGGTGTGGGTGAAGTTGGCGGTGAGGAACCAGTCCGGGGTCATCTGGCCGCTGACTTCCAGCTCGTAGCCACGGGTGCGGGCCTTGCCACCGGCCACCACGGCCCGCGACGACGGGTCGTTCATGTCGGGAATGGCACGGTTTTCTTCCTCGATCTGGAAGGCCGCCACAGAGGCGTTGACCGCGCCATCGAGGAACTCACCCTTGATCCCCAGCTCGTGCTGCTTGCCTTCGATCGGCTCGATGATGTTGTTGTTGATGTCCAGGTTGCTGACCGGCTGGGGGTTGAACACCTCGGCGTAATTGGCATACAGCGAGTAGGTGTCGTTCAGCTGGTAGATCAGCCCATAGAACGGGGTGAACTTCTGCGATTCGCTCTGGCTGCTCTTTTCCGACGGCGAACCGGCCTCGGGCTGGTGCTGGCTGCGATGCATGTCGAGCCAGGTGACGCGCCCGCCCAGGACCAGGGTCAGCGGTTCGGCCAGGCTCAGGCGCAGGTTGCCGTAAACCGCCTTGGTGCGGCTGTTGGCGACGTTGGTGGGCAGGCGATCGGAGTCGGGGAACTCCGGGTAAGGGAAGTTCGCCTGCGGGTCGTACAAGTCGACATCGCCGAGGTAGCTGGAATAGTAGCCGCCGTTGGAGGAGAACTCCGAACGCGAATAGTTGGTACCCACCAGCAGCTTGTGCTCGCGGCCGAACAGGCTGAACGGGCCGTCGGCATAAAGGTCCACTTCGTCCTGTTTCTCGCGGTAGTCGAACATGATCGAGTTCATCGACACCAGGTTGTCAGCCGGGTCGATACCCGCGCCGTTACGGGCGTAGGCCTGGGTCAGGTCGTAGTTGTTGTCGGCATGGCGGACCGACAGCTTGGTCTTCCAGCCGCCACCGAGCTGGTGCTCGAGTTCGGTGAACACCGAGGCGCTCCAGAAATAGTCGCGGTTCCAGTTGGCGCCGTAGAAGTTCTTGCGCGATACGTCCGGCAGCGACATGGCCGCTTCGCCGGCGCTGTTGGTGTAGCGGAACGCCGGCAATGAACGCTGGGCGCCACGGATATCGGTATTCTGGTTGCTGGCGCCGATCGTCCAGACCGTGTCCGGGGTCAGGTCGATATCGACGATGCCGTAGGCCTGGCTGGTCTCGCGCTTGCCGCTGCCGTCGTAGGGGAATGCCGTCTTGTTCTCGCTGAGCACCAGGCGGCCGCGGATGTTGCCGGTTTCGGTCAGCGGGCCGGTGACATCGACCATGCCACGGTAGGCGTCCCAGGAGCCGGCGCTGATTTCGGCCGATACCGCTGGGTCGGCCATCGGCCGCTTGCGCACCAGGTTGATGCTGCCGCCAGGGCCGCCAGCGCCGGTCAGGCTGCCAGCCGGCCCCTTGAGCACTTCGACGCGGTCGTACATGGTCAGGTCCGGGGACAGGAAGATCCGGTTGTCCATGGTGGTCGGCGTACCGTCCAGCTGCAGCGAGGTGATCTCGAAGCCGCGGGCGAAGAAGCTCAGGCGGCTGGCGTCGATGCGCTGCACGGTCACACCACCGACTTTGCCCAAGGCATCTTCGAGGGTATAGAGGTTCTGCTTCTGGATGCGTTCCTGGCCGATGACGTTGATGGTCTGCGGCACTTCCTTCAGGCGCAGCGGTACCTTGGTGCCCACCGAAACCGTCGGTGCTTCGGTCTGCATGCCGACGATGGTCTGCTCCGGCAGGGTGATCGAAGACGGTGGCGCCTGCTCCCCGGCGCTTTCCTCGGCCCAGGCCATCGGCGCAAGCAGCACACTGCTGCTCACCAGCGGGGCCAGCAGCCAGCTCCCCGTCTTGCTCGGCTGCCGGCCCTTTTCAACTTGACACATACCGCGAACTCCTATGCGTGGCCTTTTGGGGCCATTGTTTTTATGTGGTGTGAGGTGTTTTGCGTCGGCTACACCGACGCGGGCAGAATGGAAGAAGCGCTTGGCGCCGTGCTGGTCGCGCCATGCTCGTAGGGATAGAGCTGGCCGCCGTCGCACTTGAGCACCCGGTCGGCAATCGAGAAATAGTGATCGTCGTGGCTGATGGCGATGATGGTCTTGCCCTGGGCCTTGAGCTCGGGCAGCAGCTCGCGGTAGAAGAACGCGCGGAAGCCTGGGTCCTGGTCGGCAGCCCACTCGTCAAGCAACAGGATCGGCCGCTCCTCGACCAGTGCCACCAGCAGCGCCAGGCGCTTGCGCTGGCCTTGCGACAAGCGGGTGGTGGACAACCCGCCCTGTGCATCGATGGTGACCTTGCGCTGCATGCGCAGGCGTTCCAGCCAGGCCTGGGCCAACTGCGGGTCGAAGTCGCCCTGCGGGCCGACCAGGCGCTCGAACAGGTAGAAGCTGGAGAACACCGTGGAGAAATGCGTCCGGTACCAGTCGCGCAGTGCCGGAGTGATGGCGACGCCCTGCAGCTTCAGTGCGCCGGCACTGGGTTCATAGAGGCCGGTGAGCAGCTTGGCCAGGGTCGACTTGCCGCTGCCGTTGCCGCCGACGATGAACAGGATTTCGCCCTTGGCGACGCTGAGGTTCACCGGCCCCAGGCGGAAGCCATGTTCGTCGCCCTGCGGCGGGTAGTCATAGCTCAGCGCCTGCAGTTCGAGCAGCGGTTGGCTGGGGTCGGGCTTGCCGGTATCGGCCAGCAGTTCGCTGCGCTCGTCGGCGAAGGCCAGGGTCTGGATCTTGGCCAGCGACACATTGCCCGCCACCAGCGTCGGCAGGCTGCCGATCAGGTCGTTGAGCGGCATGCGCAGGAACATCAGCACCAGCACGAAGGCGGCGATCACACCATTGTCCACCCCCAGCCAGGCGCCAGCGGCGAACAGCCCGCCGGCCAGGGCGAGGATCAGCGCCACGGTCCAGTTCAGGCTCAAGGTCCAGTAGCGGTCGGCGTGCACTTCGTTACGCCGCGCGTATTCGGCGGCCGGTTGCAGGTCGAGGGCGTAGAAGCGCTCCTTGCGCCGGGCATTGAGGGCCAGTTCGAAACGCCCTTCGATGGCCCCCTGATAGGCGGCATACAGGCGATCGTCGGTTTCGCGCACGCGCAGCATCAACTGGCGCATCCGGGCGAACCAGCCGTGGGCCAGCCAGGTGCCCAGGCCCAGGCCGACCACGCAGATCAGCAGCAATTGCCAGGACAGCCAGGCCATGTACAGGCAGCCACCGAGCATCAGCAGCAGGTTGTAGAACACGAACGGCATGCGGTTGAAGGCCTGGCCGATGCTGACGATGTCTTTGCTCAGGGTCGCATAGAGGCTGGCTTCACCGATCTTTTCCAGTTGTTCGATGGAGGTATCAAGCAGGCGCTTGACCATCTGCAGGCGCAGTTCGTAGACCACCCGGTGGCCCAGGGCAGTCAGCAGCGCCTGGGCGCCGAAACCGAAACCGAACAGCACTACCAGCAGGCCGACGAACATCGCGCCCAGGGCCGGGGTCATGCTGGCGCTGCCGGCGATCAGCCGGTTGATCTCGTTGATCAGGCCGATACCGGCGGCGGCGCTGACCAGGCTGGCCAGCAAGCCCAGGCCGAGCAGGCCACGGTGACGCTTGAGCAGGGACAGAAACAGGGGCATGCGAAATCCTCGGGGCAGCCTGTGCAGCGGCCCAAATGGCTTACTCGAAGGCGAGCAACAGTTTTTCGATCTCGGCCAGTTCATCGACGACCGGCGTGCTGCAGGCCTGTTCGATCAACGCTGCCATGTCGGCCAGCACCGGGTTGGCGAACAACTGGGCCAGGGCGATTTCGCAGGCGAACTGCTGGCGGATACGCGCCTGGATCCGTACCAGTTGCAGGGACTGCGCGCCCAGGCGGAACAGCTCGGCACGCGGGGCGATCGGCCACACACCCAGCACCTCGCGCCAGATCTGCGCCAGCCCCTCCTGCCACGGGCCGGCCAGGGGCGCGTCGTCGCAGGCAGCGGCGGCGTCCCACTGCGGCTCCGGCAGCGCCTTGCGGTCGACCTTGCCGTTGGCGTTCAGCGGCAGGCTGTCCAGCACCACGAATGCGCTCGGCACCATGTAGGCCGGCAGTTGCAGGCGCAGGCGCTGCTGTGCCGCGAGCGTGTCGAAGCTGCCCGCGCCCAGGCACAGGTAGGCCACCAGCAGGTCCTGGCCGGCCGCCGCCTGGCGCAGCACCACGACGGCCTGGGTCACCCCAGGCAAGGCTGCCAGGGCGCTTTCGATCTCACCCAACTCGATACGGAACCCGCGCAGCTTGACCTGGAAGTCGCTGCGCCCGAGGAAATCCAGGCTGCCATCGGCACGGTAGCGTGCACGGTCGCCGGTGCGGTACAGCCGGCTGCCGGCCTGCGCTCCAGGCGCCGAGGGTCGGGCGAACGGGTTGGGCACGAAGGCGGCGGCGGTCAGTTCGGGGCGATCGGCATAACCACGGGCCACGCCAGCGCCACCGATGTACAGGTCGCCCGCCACACCCACCGGCACGGGTTCGAGGTAGTCATCGAGCACATACAGGCGGTTGTTGGCCAGCGGCCGGCCAATCGGCAGCACCGCGCAGGTCACCTGCTCGACCGCATGCAGTGCCGACCACACCGTGGTTTCGGTCGGGCCGTAGACGTTCAGCAGCTGTACCTTGCGCGCCAGCAGGCGCTCGGCCAGCTCGGCCTTGAGCGCTTCGCCACCGCACAGCAGGCGCAGGCCAGCCCAGGCCGGCGAGTCGTGTTCGACCAGCATCTGCCAGGTGGCGGGCGTGGCCTGCATCACGCTGACGCCGTGACGCGCCATCAACCCCAGCAATGCCGCCGGGTCCTGGCTGTCGGCGCGGCTTGCCAGCACCACGGTGGCGCCTTGGACCAGCGGCAGGAACAGCTCCAGGCCGGCGATATCGAAGCCCAGCGTGGTCACCGCCAACAGCCGGTCGGCGGCGCTCAGCTGCACATGGGCCTGGATGCCATGGAGGAAATTGACGAACGCCTCGCGCTCGATGTCGACGCCCTTGGGGCGCCCGGTGGAGCCGGAGGTATACAAGGTGTAGGCCAGCTGGCGGGGGTGCACCGGCAGCCCGAGGGGGCTCTGCGGCAGCTGGGCCAGG
Organism: Pseudomonas oryzicola; assembly: GCF_014269185.2. NCBI lineage: Bacteria > Pseudomonadati > Pseudomonadota > Gammaproteobacteria > Pseudomonadales > Pseudomonadaceae > Pseudomonas > Pseudomonas oryzicola. The sequence continues at coordinate 2,074,123 of NZ_JABWRZ020000001.1, read as the reverse complement.
GCGTCCTCCAGGGTTTCGAGCAACACCACCCGGCCGGCATTGCCAAGCACCGGCTGCAGGTTCGCGCGGGTCAGCACCAGGCGTGGGCGGGCCTGGACGAGGATATCGCTGTTGCGCGCAGCCGGTTGACCAGGGTCGATCGCCAGGTAGGCGCCACCCGCCTTGTGCACGGCCAACAGCGCTACCAGCAGCTCGGCTTGGCGCTCCAGGCAGATGCCTACCCGCTCGTCGCAAGCCACGCCATTGGCGCGCAACCAATGGGCCAGGCGATTGGCGCGGGCGTCAAGCTCTGCGTAGCTCAGGGCCTGCTCACCACAGATCAGGGCACAGCGCTGCGGCGTAGCCAGCACCTGGCGCTCGAACAGCGCGAGCATGTCCTGCCCCGGCGGCAAGGCCAGTTCGCTGGCGTTCCAGCGCTCCAGCTGGTGCTGGCGCTGCGCCGGTGCCAGCAGCGGCAGTTGCCACACTGGCGTGTCGGGCTGGCCGATCAAGCCATCGAGCAGCAGGCCGTAACTGCTGGCGAAGCGTTCGATGGTGGCCGGAGCGAACAGCTCCAGGCTGTATTCCATTTCGCAGAAGATCCCGTCAGGGCGCACCGCGACATCCAGGGTCAGGTCGAACTTGGCGCTGTCCTGGGCGGGCAGGACACGCTCGATGTGCAAGCCGGGCAGGCTGAAATTGACCGCCGCCCCGCTGCTGAGGTTGAACATGGCCTGGAACACCGGGGTACGGCTGACATCGCGCTGCACTTCGAGGTGTTCGAGCAACAGTTCGAACGGCAGCTCGGCGTGTTGCAAGGCATCGAGCGACTCATGGCGCAGCCGCTCGCACAGCGCGCGGCCGGTCAGATGCGGGCCCAGGTCGACACGATAGACCAGGGTATTGACGAAAAAGCCCAGCAAGCCATCGAGTGCTTCGTGGTTGCGCCCGCCGTGGGGCACGCCCACCGCGAAGCTGGGCTGGCCGCTGTAGCGCGCCAGCAGCACCTGCCAGGCGGCCAGCAGAATCACCAGGGCGCTGCTGCCGTTGGCGCGGCAGAAGGCCTGGACCTGCTCGGCCTGCGCGGCCGGCAGTTGCCAACGCAGGCGTTGCCCGCGCAGCCCTTGCTGCGCCGGACGAGGATAATCGGTGGGTAGCTCCAGCACAGGCACCTGGCTGCCCAGGTACTGCTTCCAGTAGTCCAGGTCGGCCTTGTATTGCGCGCCGTCCAGGCGTTCACGCTGCCACAGCGCGTAGTCGACGTACTGCACCGGCAGCGCTGGCAACTGCGGGGTATCGCCGCGCAGCGCCTGGGCATAGGCGCTGGCCAGGTCGGCCACCAGAATCGGGTTGGACCAGGCATCGCTGACGATGTGGTGCATCTTCAGCAACAGCCCGTGACAGGTTGCGTCGTAGCGGATCAGCTCGACCTTGAGCAAGGGGGCCTGGGACAGATCGAAGGCAGCGCCATCCTCGATGCCCAGCAAACCCTGCAGATGATCGTGTCGCGCGGCCTCCGCCACGTCCGGGAACGACCGCTGATGCAGGACGAACGCGGCATCGGCCAGCATCTCCTGGCGCGGCTCGCCGTCAATTTCGATGAAACGCGTACGCAGCACACCGTGCCGTTCGACCAACGCGGAGAACGCCTGGCGCAGGGCCTGTATATTCAGCTCACCGTTGAACAGAAAAGCGCGGGTTAGGTTGTAGGCGGTAGAAAGCGGTGCCAGCCGCTGCAGAAACCATAGGCGCTGCTGGGCGAACGAGAGCGGCTGCGGGCCGTCATGGGCGCGCCTGCGGAGCGCATCTGGCTGTGCCTGGGCATCGCTTTGCAGCAGGGCAAGCAACTCATCGACATTGTCCATCGGCATGCGAATTCCCTTGTATGAACCGACTGGAAATTGGGTGCGCGGGATCTTATTGGTAAATGATAATTGATGTCAATTGAGATGAAATACAATTCTCTTCCGCGTATTCCCCTGGTCCCTTGAGACGAAGGTCAGGCAGGGCGAAAACAGCCGAGGAAGCGGAGTTTACGGGTTTGTAAATGAGCATTCCGAGGCAGTTTTCAACTCAGAATCACCGAGTATCAAGGCTTTTCACACAGAGCCTAAGCGGGATCTAAGCGAGCTTGTGGTAGTTGGGGCTCATGGATAGGTTACGTTACGCCGGCATGGAGAAACGGCCGGAACATGACCGCCGGCCGGTGATCTGGCAGATTGCGGCTCGTCGTAACACCTACCATCACTCAAGCAAACGCGGCGTACTCTACAAAGCCAGACGCAAGATCGAGGAGGTCAAAGCACAGGTGCAAGCTAAGGTCGAACATCCATTTCGTGTGATCAAGCGCCAGTTCGGCTATGTGAAAACCCGCTTCCGTGGCTTGGCCAGGAACACGGCGCAACTGACCACGCGTTTGCCCTGTCGAATCTGTGAATGGTGCGCCGGCATCATTGCCCGCTATGGGAGAGGTGCCCCCGTGAGGGCAGATAACCAAGGCTTTGCCTTGGTTATCCAATAATCAGACGGCTGAAAATCGGGCTTTTCGGCATACCCAGGCCACCCATTTGCGCCTGATGAGCATTTTGCTCGAAGTTTCCCTAGAACGGTGTGTAACTAATGTTATCGAGATGCACATTTGAACCACCGTCCACAAACCTAAATGATTTGATTGCGGAACTTGGCGTAGTAAAGGTCACCCTCATACTATAGCGCGTATACCCGGAAGGACTCCGATTAAACACCAGATAGTTTGTTCGACCAATCTCTGCACCAGAAGCAGTATAAAAAATCACATAGTGCTTTTGACCACGTGAAATCAGTGCGCAATCATCTGCCACATCAAAATTAACTGTCCTGGCAAGCCCTCGCAATTTAAACTCTACTTGTGCGCCACAATTTGTTGATAGAATGGTGCCCCACGTAGGATACCATGATGCGCAGTAACTTTTGAATAATGCTCCGCCAGCCACCAACATCTTCATACTCAAAGCAGGACACTCTACAATCCTTCCCACCGGCAAACTCTGAAGTTTGACAGCCTCAAAGTTCTCCTTGGTCAAAGCGCCTTCCAGGTGCAACAACTTCACTTTTGAAGCCTTAACCTGTGTAGTTCCGTTCCTTACAAGCTCATAACTTATCATGAGCTTAAAATTGGCAGGATCCAGAACCGCCTGCAGGTTCTGCGCAAGCACTTGATCAATCGGCAGAGCCTGGGTATGCGGACCTGTCTTTTTCAGCAGTATTTTTCCTGTGCGGTAGCTTCCAGCCTTGATAACAACTTCATCACCAATCGCCAGACTGGGATTATCCAACAACACACTCAAGATATTATTTACAATCGGTGTCAGATTGAGCTTGTCATTGACAGCCAACGGCACCGTGGGGGCGTCGACGAAGTTCCTCTGAATCTCGGTAGTAGCCACGGTGAATTCAAGTGGTTTCGAAACCACGGTTGGCCTTCCACTTTTGACCACCTTGTAGTAAAACTTGATATTCACTGGCGAATCGGCTTTTGGCTCAAAGACTGACCGAGGCACCTCGAAATCTATACCATCAGTGCTGACTTGCGCTACATCCAGTTCATCCCAACCCGTCTCACCTTCCGAGCTTTCCCAGTAGAGCACAAGTTTGCATGGCGGCTGTTCCGCCTCCTTTGGAATCTTGACAACCATGTTAAAGTCATATGATTCATTATCTGGATTCAGCACATTATTAATAAGCGGCACCTCTGTTGTCGGCGCCGGCAAGCTTGCGATCGGCTCCCCAATTTCGTACCTGATAGATCCAGACTTGTACTCGCCTACTTCACTCTCAATCACGTACGAAAGATCGACATACCCGCCTTCAAAGGGTTTTAAATAAACCTCCCCCTTGAGCCGGAAAGGGAAAGGTTTTCCAGCCAATCTAGCAGAGACTTGTTCAGCTTTTATGGGAATCGAAACCGCCACCCCATCGCCTCCCACAACCTCGTACGACAGTCGTATTTTGTCCTTATACTTAGTATTGGCAAGCGCAGGTATGAGAACGTTTACATATGAACGATCCGCATCAACTCTAAAATTTTCGACCCTATACATTTCTGGTGCCGGCAACAATGAGGGCATCCCGAGAACCCTGATATAAGTTTTCTTTGACTTGCTAGTCATGCCCGCGCCGGAGGTCACCGTAAAACTAAACTGAGCACTGCCTCCACCCAAAGGCCACCATTCATCGAACGGTACATTTATCTGTTGAGGTTTATCGGCATCTTGAACCGTGAGCGGTCCGAAATCCTTGAACGTTGTCTGATCTTGCTGGGTTTTACCCACCATGTGCAGTAACAGACTGTCCCCGATCTTATATTTCCCTGGAAGCTGCACAGCAACGTAATCAGACCTGATATCCGTGATTTTTATCTCACCCGTCGTGATGACAGCCCCTTCTTCATTCAACACTTGCGGTGCATCAGGTGGAACAGCCGACAACTTGACTTCAATCTCAACCCAATCGGACCATTCAGACTCATTCCCTACCAGATCGCGGACAAAGTAGTACAAAAACAACTCTTCGCTGTCACCTTCATCAGCGATCAAACTTTCTGACACCACGATGTCAACAGGTTTACCGAGCTGCGCTTGGGTTACCTCATGAATGACAATCTGATTGCCCCAAGACAGATAAATTCGATCGCCTGCCCTCATACTATAATAAACTGGAACCGTCACGATGACGCCCGCTCTGGCCTCGTCAGGACCAACCGCACCCGTAGCAGGCCTAGTCATTTTGGGCGCCTTGAGTTCGGTGCCCACACCGTTCTCGCCTTCAACCCCCGGCTGCCCCTTGATGAACAACGTACTGACTTTTGGTGAGAACAGTAGTCCGCCTGTTTTTTTGAATACCATATAGTGAAGCAGTGCACTTCCTTCCGGAACGTCCTTGCCTTTCACCACAACGGTCTTGTATTTATTGTCCGATTCAGCTTGAGTAACCACCCCCCCGGCGACGACTGTATCATTCCACTTCAACAACAAGTTATCGCCTACCGCAACCTGACCATCAATATAAACAAGCACACTGAGCTCATCGCTTTCTGCCGCAACCGACTCATCGTTAATACCGAAGTCTTTGACAGCCTTAGCGTTGACAGTGACCGGATGAGTAACATCATCTATATAAGGAGCCGGCAAGGCATCGACAGGCGTTGTCGGATATTGCTCCTTATAATAATTCAGAAAATTTTTCAATTCCTCGACAGCGCCAGAAACAGCCTCGACCGCGTCGTCCATGTACAGCTCAGCAGATCCGCTCATGATTCCCTCCTCCTAGGGTTTTGGCATAACGCAATCTAACCATACGGACCTGCAATGCCTCGAACAACTGACAAAAATATCAGTTGCATGGCAGCCGTTTACCGTATAACTCGCATCATCAACAGCACTGTTTGCAGATTGCGGGTTCTACGCTACTTCCACGGACGGTGACGGCAAGGGCAGGCTGGTCAGGAGTTGCGTCGCCCTGGGGCGTCACCAGCAGTGCTATTACGATGGCCAGCAACGCCTCGTGCGCCGTGAGCTGCAACGCGTGCCAGGGCCTGACCACAGTGCCGACAACTATTGCGCGGTAGAGGAAACATACTGGGACAGCGATGGGCAAATGGCCAGCCAAGTGCTGTTCGACTACTTGCCGGGTGGCCTGCGCATCGACAACGTCAAAGCACTGCCTCAGCAGAGCAAGGACTGGTTCTGGCAGGCCCACGGACATGACCCGTTGGTTACCGACGCAAACAAGAATGTGTCGTTGACCACCCGCTCCACCTTGGGGCTGATCTCGCAAGGCGCACTGACCACCCAGCAATCCACCCAGTGCAACCTCCGGGACGGGTCGGTCACCCTGACTCACGAAACCTGGAAAGGCCTGGAGAAACCAGTCGTCGGAGCTGCCATCACGACCACCCAGACCCTCAACCAGAACGGCCAGTGCACCCGGGTGACCGAGGACATTCCCGGCTATGCGAAGCAAGCCAGAACCTGGGCTATTACCTACGACGGCCTGGGGCGCCCAGAGACACTGACCCAACCGGACAAGTCGATCATTGCCTGGGCCTATGAAGGCTTGAACAACGCCCCGACCCGCATGAGCGTGAAGAAGTCGGCGAAGGCGCCGGAACGGGTACTGGCCAGCCGCACGTTCAAGGAGGGCGCCGTGTCGACGCTGGTCAGGGGCAGCGATACCAGCCAAACGCTGCGCGCCCGACCAGACGGTTACGTGAAGCCAGATGGCACCAGCCTTTACCATGCACGCAACGATGATGGCAGCCTGTCCTGGTATGCTCAAAAAGGCAGCAGCACAGCGATCAGGACGCCTTTGGTAACCTTCAAGCTGAGCCCCGTCACACAGGCCTTGCAGGCCGAACGCCCGGTGCGGGGCGATCATCAAAGCCTGGTCACCAGCGAAACCTTGCAGCCGCTGCTGCTGGGCACCTGGCGCTTCAACCGGACGGTGCACGGGCAACAGCAGCGCGATGAGGGTTCGGCCTCCCTGCGCGGTGTCTTGACCGGCACATCGAACAGCAACGGTCTGTCCCTGCAGGCCTGGGAGAATGCCCAAGGCTACCGCAGCCGGTTACGCCGCGGATCACTCGAATACCATTACACCTACACCGCACTGGGCCAGTTGGCCTGCCTGACGGTGCAGGACATGCGCAGCGGCCAGCACTTGCAGGTGCTGCACGACTACGATGCCTTTGGCCGCGAAACCACGCTCAGCTATTCACTGAACGGCCAGGAAAAGGTGCGCTACGAGCAAGCCTGGTCACCGGCCAGCCAGCTGCTAAGCAAGACGCTGTACCGTGACGGCAAGCGGGCAAGAACCGAGACATTCGTCTATTACACCAGCGTGACCGGCACCAGCGATGAATTGCAGCAATGGACGGTGAACGCAGTGGCAGGCGAGGAGGTCAAGGATGACGAAGGACATGCCATTGAGGAAGAGACTTACCAATACGACGAGCTGGGCAGCATGACCCAATGCTCGACCACGCGGAGCAACAAAGACACGCTGGTACGCAACTATGCCTACGAGGATGCGATGCATCCGACTCGGCGTACCAAGATGACCTGCACCTCGACCCTTGCCGGCAAGGCCAGTACCCGCACGGTCACCCTGAAGTACGACGCCAACGGCAACCTCGCGACCAACGAGCGGGAACAGTCCCTGGCCTACACCGAGAGCGGCCGCCTGAGGTCAGTGACTGCCAAGGGTGGCACGACGCCGCTGACCTATTACGAGTATGACGAACATGACCGGTTGATTGCTCAGTATGATGTCGTCAGGAACCAGCGGCGCATCCTCAACTACGGTGTCAATGGCCTGAGTGGGGAAACCTGGCTGGATGGGGCAGGCAAGGTGCTCAAGCGCCTGACGCTGGATGACCAGGCAGGCCTTGCGGTTGCCTTGGGCGATCAATGGCTGTTCGTGCTCGGCGACCCGCAGACCGGCGGGGGGGACGAATACCAGTTCAAGGATGGCGCCTGGGTTCGCAATTCGGTCACGTTCACGCCCTGGGGCGTAACCGATCTGGCCACCCTCAACACTCAGTCTGTGGGCGTCGGTTACAACCGCCAGCGGGTGGATCGGGTGACAGGGGGGTTCCATCTGGGCGATGGCTACCGCTTCTACGACGCTCAGCACAAAGTATTCTGCCAGCCCGACGACTGGAGTCCCCTGGGTGCGGCCGGCCCGAATGACCGTGCCTACTGCCCGAAAGCCGATCCGGTCAACTTCGAGGACCCCAGTGGCCACATCATGCTCAACCGCCAGGCCCAGGCAGCCAGCCTGGCAAGGCTCGATACCCTTCTTGCGGCGCTGACGCCCAGCACGGAGACGGCGCCGCCCCAGGCTGCCAGCTTCGGGGAGTGGCTGTTGTTCGCTGGCCTGACGATTTTTGGCGCACTGATGATCATCGGTTCGGCGGGCACCCTCAGTGCGCCGGTGATCGCCGGCCTGATGATCGTCTATACAGCGGGTGCCGCCGTCACGGCGACGGGGATGGCATTGAGGCAGTCGAACCCGGAGTTGTCGCGGACATTGGAACCGGTGGGGCAAGTGATGATGGCACTGGCCAGTGCGCCGGCGATAGGCTCGCAGATGGCCGGGGTGGCTAGGGCAGTGATGTATGGATCGACGCTGGCGTATGCAGGTTTGACCATCGCGCAGGTGTCGGTGCAACAGAGCAACCCTGAACTGGCAGAGAAACTGGGATGGGCGGCGATGGCTGCTGGCCTGGCGGACCTGGCGCACGCAGGATTTAGAAAGCTAGGTAGCGCAGCCTTCAAATTAATGACTGAGTCATCGACCGCTTTACGTGCACTTCGCAACCGCTGGAAATTGCTACGCTTTGGATCTTCGAAATACCCTCAGAAGCTGCTGACACAACCGCAACAATGGGGGACCAATACAATAGGAAACTTTAACAGGCACCAGCCGGGCATTTACGTTTTCGTCGACAAGATGAAAAAAACTGGTGACATGCGCTTTAACATTGTCGTACATGGACAGCGGCCAAAAGGATCAGAACCGGCACAATTTTTAGTCCCCATAGGGCGATCTTCAGATAAACCGGTTTACGCTGAAATGACAGCAGAAGAATTGTGGGCTGTGCTCGATAAAACCTATCAAATAAAGGGCAACCACCAGAGAATCAGACTACTTTCCTGTTTCTCTGCCAATGGCGGGGATGCTTCCAATGGACAACGCATAGCCAATCTGTCAGGATTGCCGACCAAGGGGTTCAAAGGCCCTATGACAGGAAACTTCACACCCGAGGGCATGGAAAGCCTCATAGAGGAATTTAGAAATAGATTCAAAAACAACCCGCAAGACGGCTTAGACCTTATGGCGCAAGTATTTACAGCGAAAAACCACAGATTTAACGTATTTAAGTCCAACCCTTATAACGCCCTTAAGGAACCTGTAGAATATCTTAAATACAAACTGGAGCCTAATACCCCTATCAAATTCTCACCTACTTGAAGCCAAGCAAATCAGACACGATAATTTACTCAACACTCGTACCTAGGCTCTGTACGAAAAGCCTTGATACTCGGTGATGCTGCGTTGAAAACAGCCTCGGAATGCTCATTTACCACCCGTAAACTCCGCTTCCTCAGCTGTTTTCGCCTTGCCTGACCTTCGTTTCAAGAATTTTCATACAGACCCTAGAATTTCATGGCCGATGTTCGAACAATCACAATAGGCCGGAAGAGGAGGCAAAATGTCGAGTAGGCTTTGGCGTCGCGAAAGGGCCGCAAGGCGGCCCCTGTAGCTTAAGTGCCTGACTATTCCTGTCAGTGATTCATGCCGGAGCAGATCTGCGCAAAGATATCCTGGCGATGCGCAAAGATCTGCTCAAGGACATGGACACCTTCAACGCCCAGATCCAAACCAAGTTCTCGCAGCATGACAACAAGCTGTTGGTTCGCCTGGGCATGATGTCCTCGCTCATCGCAGGCATCATAGACGTAGTCCTGAGGTCTGTAATCCAAACGATCCTTGATCGCACTGCAGCAACTTTTTTCTGAGGTTGCTGCAGATCCTCATTCTTGTCCGCTTTCAACTATCGACGGCAAGTGTTTCGATGAGCCGAAATGCCCAATACGCTGTCGCCAATCATCAATGGGAAAATCCGATGTCCGGACCACGGATCACGCGCTCAGATCTGAACCTGATATGTGCAGCGCTGAAACTTGAAGTGGTAACGCTCCACAACAAACTCATCTCCGACCTTATCGATGCAGCGCTCGTAGCTGCAGGCTTGGTTGTCTTTATCATCCTGATTGTTACCTGACCACTCCAACATCCACAGGGCAAGTTGAACACCAGGCCCTGTAGTACTCACTACCCATCGCTCAGAAAACACTTGCCATAGGCGACGACATCGCTACGTACGTGCCGGGTCGGAACTCGCTCTCCATCGCCACACCGTCCAGATAGATGGTCAACTGCCTGATTGCCGCCTCAACCTCCCCTTGCCCACACAGGTCCAGCCGATCGGCCCAGTCCTGCATCATCCGGCGCCTCTGCTCCACATACTCGGCATGGTTGTAGGCAGAACTGACCTTGTCCGGGTCGGCATGCGAGAGCTGGGCATCGATCCACACCTTCGGATAGCCGATTTCATGCAGGGCCGTGGACAATGTTCCACGCACGCCATGCCCGGTCAGCAGACCGAAATACCCCATACGGTGCAGCGCATTATTGAGGGTGTTCTCGCTCATCCGGTCGTTGAGGTCGTAACGATGGGCAAACACGTACTTCTGTGCCGGCCGTACCTACTGTAGCAGCTGCCGAACGATGTCTTTGGCTTGCTCAGACAACGGCACGATGTAAGGCGGTATCTCCTGGCCACGACGCCCTTCCTTGCGCATTTCCAACTGCAGCTGTTTCACCACTTCGGGCGGGATCGTCCACAATCCCTGCTTGAGATCGAACTGATCGGGCGTAGCCAGCCGCAGCTCGCCCGTGCGCACGCCCGTCAGTAGCAGCAAGCGCAGCCCCAGCCGGGTCTGCAACGCACCACCATATCCGTCTATGGCCTGCAACAGGTCAGGAAGCTCGGGCATGCGCAGGAAGGGGTTGTGAGTGACCGGTGGCTTGGGTACGGCCACCACATCCAGGTCGGAGGCTGGGTTCTGCTCCAGCCCCGGCGCCTTGACCAAGGCAAAGCGAAACAGCTGCTTCAACCACGTCCTGACCTTCTCGGCCACGGTATAGGCTCACCGCCGCTCGATCCTGGCCAACACATCCAACAGATCATGGCGCTTGATGGCGTAGATTGAGGACTTGCCCAATGCCGGCAGCACATCGTTGTCGAAGATGCGCTGGATCTGTTCCAGCGTGCTCTGCCGCCCCTTCTTGAGCACGCGGCTGCGGTGCGCGAACCAAAGGTCGTACATCGCCTGAAAGGTGTTCTGCTCGGCGAGGTTCTGCGTATGGCGCTGATGCCGCCGGTGGACGCAGGGGTTGGTGCCTTCGGCGATCAGACGCCGCGCCTCATCACGCAGTGACCGCGCCTGGCGCAGGCCCACCTCGGGGTAGGTGCCGAGGGACATGCGCTTCTGCTTGCCAGCCCATGAGTAGCGAAAGTGCCACGACTTGCCGCCAGCCGCTGTCACGCCGAGTGACAGGCCATCGCTATCGCCGAGGGTGTAGTCCTTGCCAGTGGCCTTGGCCTGGCGAACCGTTGCATCCGAGAGTGCCATGTACGAGCTCCTGAACATGAAATTCAGGGCTAGATGCTCGTAACGCTCGACGCTCCTCTCCAGCAACAAACCGGGACTGGGGAAGCCCGGATTTCATGGACTAATTTCTGGACTAAAAGAGTCCGGATGCCCATGGATCCCAATGGATCTGACTGGAACGAAAAAAGACGCCTAAGCGTCTATTTTCAATGACTTACAGACTTCCTTGGAACTCTGTAGATCTATAAATGGAGCGGGAAACGAGACTCGAACTCGCGACCCCGACCTTGGCAAGGTCGTGCTCTACCAACTGAGCTATTCCCGCGTCGTGATGGGTGCCATTCTAGCGATTTCCAAAACGGCGTCAACCCCTTGATTCAAAAAAACTTTTATTTCTGCTCCGAGCCTTTGCGCAGGTGCGGCCAGGCGGCCAGCAGGTAGTGCACCATCGACCACAGCGTCAGCCCCGCCGCCACCAGCAGCAGTGCATAGCCGAGGATGACCCAGAAGGTCACTGCCGGTGGGTTGGCCAGCAGGATCACCAGCGCCAGCATTTGCGCCGCGGTTTTCCACTTGCCCAGGTTGGACACCGCCACTTGCGCCCGCGCACCCAGTTCGGCCATCCACTCGCGCAGTGCCGAGACGACGATTTCGCGGCCGATGATGACCGCCGCCGGCAAGGTCAGCCAGAAGTTGGCGTGGGTCTGCACCAGCAGCACCAGGGCCACTGCTACCATCAACTTGTCGGCCACCGGGTCGAGGAAGGCGCCGAACGGCGTGCTCTGCTGCAGGCGACGCGCCAGGTAACCATCCAGCCAGTCGGTAGCGGCAGCGACGGCGAACACGCTGCTGGCCACCAGGTAGCTCCAGTGGTACGGCATGTAGAACAGCAGGATGAAAATCGGGATGAGCAGGACGCGCAGGACGGTGAGCAAGTTTGGAATATTCATCGGTACGACTGGCCGCAAGTTGAGCCCGGCATTCTACTCGCTATGCAGGCTGGCATAAATCGACTCGGCAAGCTTTTTACTGATGCCGGGAGCTTTGGCAATTTCATCGACGCTGGCGCGATTGAGTTCCTGCAGGCCGCCGAAATGTTTCAGCAAGTCGCGGCGGCGCTTGGGCCCTACCCCGGCCACATCTTCCAGGCTGGACACCCGCCGCGCCTTGCCACGGCGCGCGCGGTGGCCGGTGATGGCAAAACGGTGCGCTTCGTCGCGGATCTGCTGGATCAGGTGCAACGCCGGTGAGTCGCCCTTGAGGGTGAACTCGTGGTGCACGTCGTTCAGGTACAGGGTTTCGAAACCGGCCTTGCGCGTCACGCCTTTGGCCACGCCGAGCAGGGTCAGGTCGGTAAAGCCCAGCTCCTGCATGACGTCGCGGGCCATGTTCAGCTGGCCTTTGCCGCCGTCCACCAGCAGCACGTCGGGCAACTTGCCCTCGCCGTCGCGGATGCGCCCGTAGCGGCGAGTCAGGGCCTGGTGCATGGCGGCGTAGTCGTCGCCGGCGGTGACGCCCTCGATATTGAAACGGCGGTAGTCGGACTTCAGCGGGCCTTCCGGGCCGAACACCACGCAGCTGGCCACCGTGGCCTCGCCGCTGGAATGGCTGATGTCGTAGCACTCCAGGCGCTGCGGCACTTCGTCCAGGCCCAGCACCTCGGCCAGCGCTTCGAAGCGTGCAGCCATGTGCTGGCGGTTGGCCAGGCGGGCATTGAGGGCCTGTTCGGCATTGGTCACCGCCAATTGCTGCCAGCGGGCACGGGTGCCGCGCACACGGTGGCTGATGGCCAGCTCGCGGCCACGCAGGCTCTGCAGGGCTGCGCTGATGGCCTCGAAATCTTCATGCACCACGTTGACGATCAGCTCGCCGGGCAGTTCACGCTCGGCGTTGCCCAAGTAGTACTGGGCGAGGAACGCGGCCATCACTTCGGCCACCTCCTCCTCGATGCCCACTTGCGGGAAGAAATTCTTGCTGCCCAGCACCCGCCCGCCACGCACGCTGATCAAGTGCACGCAGGCACCGCCAGGGTTGACGAAGGCGGCGACGACATCGACGTCGCCGCTGCCGCCTTCGATGTATTGCTGGTCCTGGACCCGGCGTAACAGGGCGATCTGATCGCGCAACTCGGCGGCCTTCTCGAAGTTGAGGGCCATGGCGGCCTTCTCCATTTCGGCATTCAGCTCGTTGCCCAACTGCTGGCTGCGGCCCTCGAGAAACATCACCGAATGGCGGACGTCTTCGGCGTATTCCTCGGCGCCCACCAGCGCGGTGCACGGCCCTTTGCAGCGCTTGATCTGGTATTGCAGGCACGGCCGGGTGCGGTTGGCATAGTAGCTGTCTTCGCACTGGCGCACCGAAAAGGCCTTTTGCAGCAGGCTGAGGCTCTCGCGTATGGCTCCGGCACTGGGGTATGGGCCAAAGTAGCGGCCCTTGGCCTTCTTCGCCCCACGGTGAATGCCCAGGCGCGGAAATTCACCGTCGGAAAGAAACACGTAGGGGTAGGACTTGTCGTCGCGCAACAGGATGTTGTACGGCGGCCGCCATTCCTTGATCAGGTTCTGCTCCAGCAGCAGCGCCTCGGTTTCGTTGGCGGTGATGGTGGTTTCGACCTGGGCGATGCGAGCCACCAGCGCGGCGGTCTTGGGCGCCAGGCCGGTCTTGCGGAAGTAGCTGGCCAGGCGCTTCTTGAGGTTCTTGGCCTTGCCTACGTAAAGCAGGCGGGCTTCGCCATCGAACATCCGGTAGACGCCCGGGCGACCGCTGCAGGTCGCCAGGAATGCGCTGGCATCGAAAACTTGGGACATGGGGTTCTACAGGCTTGCGTCGACCATACCGTGGCGAACGGCCAGCAAGGTCAGTTCGACGTCGCTGGTGACCGAGAGTTTTTCAAAGATCCGATACCGGTAAGTATTGACGGTCTTGGGCGAGAGGCACAACTTGTCGGAGATGATCTGCACTTTCTGGCAGCCGACGATCATCAGAGCGATCTGGATTTCCCGTTCCGACAGGGCATCGAACGGCGAGCCCTGTGGCTGGAAGGGTTTCAGCGCCAGCTGCTGGGCGATCTGCGGGCTGATGTAGCGCTGGCCGGCGAAGGCCAGGCGGATCGCCTGGACCATTTCGTCAAGGCCGGCGCCCTTGGTCAGGTAGCCGGCGGCGCCGGCCTGCAACAGGCGTGTGGGAAACGGGTCTTCTTCACACACGGTGACGGCAACCACTTTGATGTCCGGGTGGCTGCGCAGCAACTTGCGGGTGGCCTCCAGGCCGCCGATGCCGGGCATTTTCACGTCCATCAGCACCACATCCGGCTTCAGCTCACGGGCCAGCTTGAGCGCCGACTCGCCCGAGTCCCCCTCACCCACCACCTGCAGGCCGTCGATGTCGGCCAGCATGCGGGTAATGCCGGTTCGTACCAGATCGTGATCGTCAACCACTAGGACCCTAATCAAGCACACACCTCGTCAGCAGGGCGATTGGATCCCGCCACCTTAACAAAATTTTTCATGGTGGGCCTAACGCATTCCTTCTGTCAGAAACGACTGACGTTCAGCGCTGGGTGGCCACGCTGTCTGAGGTGGCCTGGCATTGTCGGTCAACCGTGTCATCAGGTGCCAAAGTACTGCCTGATCGTCGCCTGACAATTGCCGGAAAGCCGCCAGCAAACCCGCCTCATCCGTACTCAGCCCCATTAGCGGTGCCGGGGTGCGCGAGCCATTGAGCACATACAATGCATCCACCCCCTTGGCCGCCAATGCCGCCAGGTAATCGAGCCGCGGTGTACGCCCGCCACTCTCGTACTTGCCTTGGGCGTTGGGTTCGACCCCGCCGATATCGCCAAACACCCGCTGGGTCATGCCCAGTCTTTCCCGCTCTTCCCGCAACCGCGGCCCGATTCCATTCATGGTGGTTCTCCTATTACCGGAAGCCACTATGCCGATGCTATCTGGCCACGACAAGCCATCATCAGGCTATCAGTCGATCGTGCGCTGCATGCGCACGAAACATTCGTCCTCGCCCATTTCGACAAAACCATGGCGGCGGTACAGCTGGCGGGCCGGATTGCTGCGAAACACCATCAAGCGCAGCAGTGGCAGACGGCGCTGCCTGGCCCATAGCGCCAACTCTTCCAGCACCCAGCTGCCGACGCCCTGCCCACGATGCTCGGGAAGCAAGTGCAGTTCGCGGATGAACAGGGCCTGGCGGTCCTGGCTGAGGCTGCAGTAGCCCAGCCAGGTATCGCCGTCGCTCACCAGCCACTGCTCGCGCCAGCCCCAGGCCTCGTCGAAGGCTGCCTCGATCCACAGCAGGTCGTGTTCACGGTAGTACGGCAACATGGCCCGCCGCGTCAGGTCGCGGGCGAAGGCGCAATGGCTGGCTTTGGCGGGTGTCAGGGTCAGAGGCATCAACTATCGAACTCTTGGGTTTGCCAGCCCGGGCAATGGGGCCGGAACCATGAAAATCAATCACCGGGCGTAGCACACCGGCGAGCTACCGGGCCCTCGTTTGTCCAGCTCGTCTTCAAGCCATTCAGCCAGCACCCGGGCATTGTTGCACTCGGTGTCCTTGCCGGCATACAGCAAGGTCAACGTGCCCTTCGTGGCCAGGTCCAGCAATGGATACCAATGTTCGGGGTGGGCTGCCAATTCCTGCTGGTAGCGCCGGGTAAAGCCGGCAAAATCCAACTCGCCCTGGTGAAACGCCTTGCGCAACGCGGCCGAAGGCGCCACCTCGCGCAACCATTGCCCCTGCAGGTCTTGCTTGCGTTTGTTGCGCGGCCACAGGCGGTCGACCAACACGCGCTGGCCGTCAGCCTCCTCAACCGCATCGTAGACACGCTTGCAGCGAATCATCGGTTTCACCTGCCTTTTACCGTCCGTCCTGAGCCTAGATAATTCATTGATCAAGGTCACGGTCAGGCGGCGAATTGTTTCTATGCTCTAGGACTTCGGCACCTTCGCCAACGCCAACCGGAGCCCCCATGGCTACCCCGTTACTGGCCAGCCAGCCGCAACTGGCCCACCACGACGCCCGCCCACAGCTGGCGCACAAGCCTGGCCGCGCCACCCTGGTGTTGTTCTTCGGCCTGCTGCTGGCCGGGCTCGCCTACAGTACCTGGAGCCTGAAACAGGACGTCAGTGCCAGCGGCACGGTCATCACCACGGTCACGCCGTTCCTGCTGCTGGGCCTGGCGTTGCTGATAGCCCTCGGCTTCGAGTTCGTCAATGGCTTCCATGACACCGCCAACGCGGTGGCCACGGTGATCTACACCCACTCCTTGCCAGCACCTGTTGCCGTGGTCTGGTCCGGGCTGTGCAACTTCCTTGGCGTACTGCTTTCCAGCGGCGCGGTCGCGTTCGGTATCATCGCCCTGCTGCCGGTGGAGCTGATTTTGCAAGTCGGTTCCTCAGCCGGGTTCGCCATGGTCTTCGCCCTGCTGCTGGCGGCTATCATCTGGAACCTCGGCACTTGGTGGCTCGGCCTGCCGGCCTCGTCTTCGCACACCTTGATCGGGTCGATCATCGGCGTCGGCGTGGCCAATGCGCTGATGCACGGGCGTGACGGTACCAGCGGGGTGGACTGGGCCCAGGCCAGCAAGGTCGGTTATGCCCTGTTGTTTTCGCCCCTGATCGGTTTTGCCTGCGCCGCCCTGTTGCTGGTGGCATTGCGTGCGCTGGTCAAACGCAAGGCGCTGTACCAGGCGCCGCAAGGGCAAACGCCACCGCCGTGGTGGATCCGCGGCGTGCTGATCCTGACCTGCACCGGGGTGTCCTTTGCCCATGGCTCCAACGACGGCCAGAAAGGCATGGGCCTGATCATGCTGATTCTGGTCGGTACCCTACCGATGGCCTACGCGCTGAACAAGACCATGCCCAATGAGCAGGCCTTGCAATTTTCTGCCATCGCCGAGGTAACCCGCCAGGCGCTGGTACGCAGTGCCCCGCAAGCGGCCCCGGCCGACCCGCGGCAGGTGCTGACCCGCTTCATTTCCCAGCCCAAGGCCAGCCCGCAACTGGTGCCGGCGCTGGCGGCACTGACCGGCATGATCGGTCAGCAGGTCAAGGGCTATGGCTCGCTCAAGCGGGTACCGGCCGAAGCCATGGCCAACGTGCGCAATGACATGTACCTGACCAGCGAAGCCATCCGCCTGATCGAGAAAAACCAGCTGGTGGCCTTCGATAGCGACACCCGCAGCCATGTGCAGCTGTTCAAGACCCAACTGGACGACGCTACCCGCTATATCCCGCTATGGGTAAAGGTGGCCGTGGCCATCGCCCTGGGGCTGGGGACGATGGTCGGCTGGCGACGCATCGTGGTGACAGTGGGTGAAAAGATCGGCAAGACCCATCTCAGCTATGCCCAGGGCGCCTCGGCCGAACTGGTGGCCATGTGCACCATTGGCGCGGCGGACCTGTTCGGGCTACCGGTGTCGACCACCCATGTGCTGAGTTCAGGGGTGGCCGGGACCATGGTGGCCAACGGTTCGGGCATCCAGCGGCGCACGCTGGTCAATTTGCTGATGGCCTGGGTGCTGACCTTGCCGGCGGCGATGCTGTTGGCCGGGAGCCTGTACTGGCTCCTGAGTCACATTTTCTGACAGGCTGGACGTGCCTTTGCAGGAGCGACCGCTGCATACCTGCAAGGGCGGTGTTGCCTGGTCAGCCAGGGATTTTCAGGCCACGCTGCACCGCAGGGCGCTGCAGGAATGCCGCCAGCACCCGCTGCACTTCCTTGAATTGATCGAAACCGACCAGTTCGCGCGCGTTGTAACGTTCCACCAGATTGCGCACCCAAGGGAAGATTGCGATGTCGGCAATGCTGTATTCATCGACCATCCATTCTCGCCCTCGCAGATGCCGGTCCAGCACACCCAGCAGGCGCCTGGATTCGTTGACATAGCGGTCACGCGGGCGCTTGTCTTCGTATTCCTTGCCGGCAAAGAAATGGAAAAAACCAACCTGGCCGAACATCGGCCCGATGCCGCCCATCTGGAACATCAGCCACTGAATCGTCTGATAGCGCTGGGCCGGGTCCCGGCTCAGCAACTGCCCGCTCTTTTCCGCCAGGTACTGCAGGATCGCGCCCGATTCGAACAGTGCCAGCGGCTGGCCGCCCGGCCCGTCGGGATCGAGGATGGCGGGGATCTTGTTGTTGGCACTGAGCGAGATGAACTCGGGGCTCAGCTGGTCATCGTTGTCGAAGCTGACCTTGTGTGGCTCGTAGGCCAGGCCGATCTCTTCCAGCATGATCGACACCTTCACGCCATTGGGCGTAGGCAGCGAATACAGCTGCAAGCACTCGGGGTGCCGCGCCGGCCATTTACGGGTGATAGGGAATGCGCTCAGATCGGTCATGCTCGGCCCCTGCAGAAATGAAAGCTGGCACTTTAGGGACAAAGTCGCGGTTTGGCCATCGCCAGGCAAGTGACCGAAGGCAGCGAAGGCGCAGCTCCCTGCCGCGCCCAAGTGGTGATTAGTAACGCGGTGCTACAGCCTCGGTGCCCTGCGAGATGATGACCTCGACCCGGCGGTTGAGCTGGCGCGATTGCGCGTCGGCATTGGTTGCTACCGGGTACTCCTTGCCATAGCCTGCGCTGGTGATACGCTCGGCCGCCACCCCCTGGCGACGCAAGGCATTGGCCACGGACAGGGCGCGGCGCTCGGACAGCTTCTGGTTGAAGGCATCACTGCCGGTGGCGTCGGTAAAACCTTCCACCAGCACCTTGCGCTCCGGGTTGGCCAGCAGGTACTCGGCCAGTTGCCGGATATTACGCTGGCTGCTACCACGCAGTTCCGCACGGCCGGTATCGAACAACACATCGCCGAAGGTCACCACGGTACCACGCTCGGTCTGTTTGGCCTTGAGCGCCTGCAGCGCCTTGAGTTGAGCGGTACGCACATCCAGGCGCGCCTGGGTGCGCTGTGCCTCGATACCTTGCAGGCCGGCTTCCGCCTGACGCAGCAGGATGGTCTGCTCGGCGCTCTCGATCTTGCGCTGGGCCAGGTAGGCCAACTGCTCGACGTCGGGCGATTTCCGGTTGTTCAGCGAAGCACCTTCGGCCTTGCCCAGGGCAATGTAGGCTTCCTGGGTTTCCAGTGCGGCAATCCGGCTGGATTCAGGCTTGCTCTGCAGCACCGAGTAGGCCTCACGGGCCTCCAGCAGGCGGGCGTTTTCCGGCGTGGCAGCGCAGCCGGCCAGCAGCAGGCCGAGCAGTGAAACCGTGGTAAACAGTGGGCGTTTCAACATGTTCGTGTCCTTCAATGGGTGACGTTCTGCGGCGCTTCGAGCATTTCCTGGCGGAGCACCTCGATGCCTTTGCGGGCAATGTCCAGTTGTTCCTGACGCTTGCTGGCCATGGCCTTGCGCTCGGCCAGACGGGCATCGGCCTCGGCCTGTTCAGCCAGTCGGCGGACCAGATCGAGGTCGTCCTGGCCAAGGGCGCGATCCATCGCGCTGAGTTTGTCCTGGGCCGCGCGCATCTCGACCGGGGCATATTGCGTGGCATCGGCAGACACCGCGCGGTTGACCGCGCTTCGCGTCAGTTCGATCTGCTCGCTGGGCACGAGGGCGCTGGCGCAGCCGCCGAGCAACACCAGCGAACCGACGAGCATGCTTTTGACTGTGGATCTGGCACGCATGAAGGGTCTCCTTGAATGCGTCTGCAGCGTTTCGGGCACGGCGTTGCCGCCGTGGCCGGAGTGTCGATGCAGAGGGTTGGGAATGAACCAGGATGGCGGCGAGGAGCCCGTCCGTGTCAGCGGGCCGGGCAAGGGGACAGCGTGAAGCGCGTGCTGTTCATCCTGGGTTTCTGCTGATGAAGACGCGGCAAGAGTAGTGCGATAAGCGGGAAGCCCAAATCGGACCTATCCCTGAAACAGGTGCGATTTTTCAACAAGAATGCGCCGTGGTACCAGGCTCAGCCTTGACCATGCGCCTTGAGCTTGAGTTTTTCCGTGTCCACGCGCACGAA
Source organism: Pseudomonas oryzicola (assembly GCF_014269185.2). Classification (NCBI taxonomy): domain Bacteria; kingdom Pseudomonadati; phylum Pseudomonadota; class Gammaproteobacteria; order Pseudomonadales; family Pseudomonadaceae; genus Pseudomonas; species Pseudomonas oryzicola. Next base: position 2,053,954 of record NZ_JABWRZ020000001.1, on the reverse strand, counting down.
CACCGAGTCGGCGCTGACCGTCAGTACATCACCGGCCCATACCTCGCAAAGCACCCGCGTCTTGCGCCCGACCTCACCTTCGACACGGGCTTTGAGCAGCAGCTCGACGCCCATTGGCGTAGGTTTCAGGTAGCTCAGGTTGAGTGTGCCAGTGACGCAGTCGATTCGCGGCAGGCTCCCCGCTTCGCGGCCTTCGGCGCGGTAGTGATAGGCCATCGCCGTCCAGTTTGAATGGCAATCCACCAGCATCGCCAGCAAACCGCCGTAGACCAGGCCAGGCCAGCCGATGAAGGTGCTGTCGGGCGCATGCCGGCATAACAGATGGACGCCGTCGGCGTCCCAGTGGCTTTGCAGGTGCAGGCCACCGGGATGGGAGCAACCACAGCCGTAGCAGGTGCCGTCGGGGGCCGCCAAGGCCTGGAGGGAAAGGAGTTGGTCGTTCATACGCATCCTGTGCTGGTTGGAATGGGGGCGACAACGCCCCCATTTAAGCAGAAACATCAGGCCGGCTGGGTGACCGCCTTGCCGCGCTGGTGGGTCAGCGACACCAGCAGGATGAACAGGGTCACACCTGCGGTCATCAGCGTCTCGTAGCGGTAGGCATCGCTGAACAGCATGTAGCCCAGGACCATGACGATGGTACCGATCACCAGCCAGGTCAGCCACGGGAACAACCACATTTTCAGTTCCAGCTGCCGCCCTTCCCGCTCGGCACGGGCACGCATGCGCAACTGCGACACGGCAATCACCAGGTACACCAGCAAGGCGATGGCGCCGGTAGTGGACAGCAGGAAGCCGAACACCTTGCCCGGGAACACATAGTTGACGAAGCAACCGGCAAAACCGGCCAGGGTCGAGAAGAGTACCGCCACGGTCGGTACGCCGGCGCCCGAGATGCGCTTGGTCACACGCAGCGCCTGGTCACGGGCGCCCAGCGAATAGAGCATGCGCGACGCGGTGTACAGGCCCGAGTTCATGCAACTGGTCACGGCCACCAGCACCACCAGGTCGACCAGCAGCTTGGCGCCCGGCACATTCAGCAGTTCCAGCACACGCTGGAACGAGCCCACCGCTTTCAGCCCGGGGTCGTTCCAGGCCACCAGCGACACCACCAGGAAGATCGACGCCAGATAGAAGATCGCAATGCGGTAAACCACCAGGTTGGTGGCGCGGCGGATCTTGTCTTTCGGGTTGGCGGTTTCGTCGGCAGCAATGGTGACGATCTCGGCGCCAAAGAACGAGAAGATGGTGATCAGCACGCCACCCAGCACGGTGCCGAAGCCGTTGGGCATGAAGCCGCCGTGGTCCCACAGCCGACTGACCCCGGACACCTCGGCCAGCGGCCAGGCGCCGAACACCGCCAGGGTGCAGACCACGATGAAGGCGATGATCGCCACCACCTTGACCAGGGCGAACCAGTATTCGAAGGCACCGAAGTTCTTCACGCTGATCAGGTTGGTACCCGACAGCACCAGCATGATCAGGAAGGCAAACAGCCAGGACGGCACGGCGGGGAAGTAGGCATGCAGGATATCGGCGCCGGCAATGGCCTCGACCGGGATGATCAGCACCCAGAACCACCAGTACAACCAGCCGATGGTGAAGCCGGCCCACGGGCCGATGGCTTCGGAGGCATAGGTGGAGAATGAGCCGCTATTGGGGTTGGCGATGGCCATTTCACCCAGCATGCGCATGACCAGCAGCACCAGCAGGCCGGTCATGGCATAGGAAATGAGGATGGCCGGGCCGGCGGTGGCGATGGCGTTGGAAGAGCCGATGAACAGGCCGGCGCCGATGATGCCGGCGATGGAAATCATGGAAACCTGACGGGATGTCAGGCCGTGCTGCAGGGAGCGCTGTTTCTTGTTGTGTAGCGAAGCCATGAAGAACCCTCGAATGGCTCGGCCGCGGCGAAGCGGCGGAAGACTGGAGCAGAATTCTTGTCAATTTCTGATGTTGGTTATTGTTGTTCTGCAAATGCTGGAAAAAGGTACTGACCTCCTCTTCACACGACCGGTTGTAATCGTTGATCCAGGTCAGTATTAATCTATGGGCCGGGGTCAACAAACGACCTTTTCGAAACACATGATTCCACCATGGAATGAACTTCTTCCTTTTTTGCTCGGTATTTGCCCCTAATGTCCAAACGCCTGATGCCTTCGACCACCGCCCTTCAGTGCTTCGAAGCGGCCGCGCGCCACCTCAGCTTCACCCGCGCGGCGCAGGAACTGCACCTGACCCAGAGCGCGGTCAGCAAGCAGGTGGCACAGCTCGAGGACATGCTCTCGCATTCGCTGTTCCAGCGCATTCGCCGACGCCTGCACCTGACCCCGGCCGGTGCGCTGTACCTCACCGAAGTGAATAAGATCCTCACCCAGATCGACATTTCCAGCCGTTACATCCTCAGCTACGGCGACGAGACCGAAGTGCTGCGCATCGCCACCCAGCCCACCTTCGGTGCGCGCTGGCTAGTGCCGCGTTTGAAGGGTTTTGGCGACCGCTACCCGCGCATTCACCTGGACATCCGCAACGAACTGGAGCCGTTCGACCTGGTCCAGGCCAAGGCCGACATCGCGTTCTTCTTCGGCCAGGGCACCTGGCCCGGGGCAACCTGCATCGAGCTGTTCAGCGAAGAAGTGGTGCCGGTGTGCAGCCCGCAGCTGCTGGCCAGCCAGCGTTTCGACAGTGCCCAGGCCCTGACCGGAAATCGTCTGCTGCAATGCGCGTCGCGCCCGGAGGCCTGGCACGAATGGTTCCTGGGGCTGGGCTTGCACAGCCAGAACAGCTACCACGGGCCGCGCTTCGACACGTTCTACCTGTGCATCCGCGCGGCCATCGCCGGCTGTGGCATCGCGTTGATCCCGCGTTACCTGGTGGCAGAAGAGCTGAGCGAGGGCAAGCTGGTGGTGGCCTGGGACCACCCGGTGGCGAGCAATGGCCGACACTTCATCGCCCATGCCGAGCATGCGGCCGAAGTGCCCAAGGTGAGGGCCTTCGTGCAATGGATTCGCGAGCGCGTGGCCGAGGGAAATAGAGAGGCCGCTACAGGCAACACTCAACAATGGCGATGTCACGAATCCATGGAATGACCGCAATCGAATAATTCGTTTGCGGAATAACCCGTCAACACGCTTGGATAATAAGAAACCCGAATAAAGGTCCGCGTGCCCATGAACCAGGAAAGTATCAGCCAGTCCATTGCCATCGTTCACCCGATCACACTTTCCCATGGCCGTAATGCCGAAGTCTGGGACACCGACGGCAAACGCTACATCGACTTCGTCGGCGGTATCGGTGTACTCAACCTGGGCCATTGCAACCCGGCTGTGGTCGAGGCGATTCAGGTCCAGGCCAGCCGCCTGACCCACTCCGCCTTCAACGCCGCCCCGCACGGCCCGTACCTGGCGTTGATGGAGCAACTGAGCCAGTTCGTGCCGGTCAGCTACCCACTGGCTGGCATGCTCACCAACAGCGGCGCCGAAGCGGCGGAGAACGCCCTGAAAGTGGCCCGCGGTGCCACCGGCAAGCGCGCCATCATCGCCTTCGACGGCGCCTTCCACGGCCGCACCCTGGCTACCCTGAACCTCAACGGCAAGGTTGCCCCGTACAAGCAGCGGGTCGGCGAACTGCCCGGGCCGGTCTATCACCTGCCCTACCCCAGCACCGACACCGGGGTTACCTGTGAACAGGCACTCAAGGCCATGGAGCGCCTGTTCAGCGTCGAACTGGCAGTGGAGGACGTAGCCGCGTTCATCTTCGAGCCGGTGCAGGGTGAAGGTGGCTTCCTCGCCCTTGATCCAGCCTTTGCCCAGGCCCTGCGGCGGTTCTGCGACGAACACGGCATCCTGATCATCATCGACGAAATCCAGTCGGGTTTCGGCCGCACCGGCCAGCGCTTCGCCTTCTCCCGGCTAGGCATCGAGCCAGACCTGCTGCTGTTGGCCAAGAGCATTGCCGGTGGCATGCCACTGGGCGCAGTGGTCGGGCGCAAGGAATTGCTGGCGGCACTGCCCAAGGGCGGCCTGGGTGGCACCTATTCGGGCAACCCGATCGCCTGCGCGGCGGCCCTTGCCAGCCTGGCGCAGATGACCGACGAGCACCTCGCCACCTGGGGTGAGCGCCAGGAGCAGGCGATCGTCCGTCGCTTCGAACGCTGGAAGGCCTCGAAGCTGAGCCCGTTCATCGGCCGCCTGACCGGGGTGGGCGCCATGCGCGGTATCGAGTTCGTCAATGCCGACGGCAGCCCGGCGCCAGCGCAACTGGCCAAGGTGATGGAAGCGGCACGGGCCAGGGGCCTGCTGCTGATGCCCAGCGGCAAGGCCCGGCACATCATCCGCCTGCTGGCGCCGCTGACCATCGAGGCCGAGGTGCTCGAGGAAGGCCTGGACATTTTCGAGCAGTGCCTGGCGGAGCTGGGTTGAAGCTTAGAGACCCAGTTCTTCGGGGGTGAGCATGTCGGACTCGAAGGCAATCCAGCCGCCTTCGAGTTCGGCGTGGCCGTTGACGATCGGGCCGTAGTAGGTCAGGCCGTTTTCCAGGGTCACGCAGATGTGCGTGGCGTTCTTTTCAGGGGCCGCGAGCGTACCGACGAAATGCACCTTCTTCAGGGTTTCGGTCACCGCTTCCAGGCCAACGCGCATGTTGGGGTTTTCCGAGGCCTCGGTGTCGCCGCCACGGTCTTCGGCGCTGATGGTGATGGTGGCGATGTACGGGTACTTGGTGCTCAAGCGGGGTTACCTCAGTGGGTGTGTAGGCGTATGGGCGCGTAGAGTACGGCAGGTGGTCTCTATTGTCTCTACTGGCCTCTTCGCGGGTAAACCCGCTCCCACAGGGACCGCACCTTGCCCAAGGCGTGCGCAGTACCTGTGGGAGCGGGTTTACCCGCGAAGAGGCCGGGCCTGCAAAAGGTGATCTGAAAGGCCCGATCTGTTAGGGTGCCCGCCGATGCAAGCCACACCACACGAGGATCCCGAGTGAGCGCCGAAGAACCCCTGATCGCCGACCTGTTCGAAGTCGACAAACGCCTGTCCCTCAAGCCAGTGGTGGACTTCAACAGCTACCTGCGCAACGCCTTCGGCGAAGGGCCGTGCCGCTGCCACCGCTGCGCCGAAGGTGGCGACCAGAGCAGCTACAGCCACACTCACACCTTCACCTTCGACGGCCGCCCGTGGCACCGCCGCTTCGCCAGCACTGCCGCCAGCGACGTCGCACAGGTACTGAAAAAGGCCTGGCTGTCGTACACCAAGGCCGACCTCAACCTGGTCGGCAACCTGGACCTGGCCACCCTCAAGACCTTCACCGAAGCCGCCCTGCACACCCGCCTGCTGGCCCTGCTGCCGGCCAGCGGCCTGGCCCGCGAAGAAGGTGGCCAATGGCTGCTGCTGGCCCAGGCCGACTGACAGCCGGGCGGCACGGCAGGATTCTGCCGGTCTGCTAACGTGGTGGAATCCGCCCATTCGCAGGTAGTCCGCCATGGCCCGCACAACGCCTATCGAGCTGTACCGCAATATCGGCATCGTTGCCCACGTGGATGCCGGCAAGACCACGACCACCGAGCGGATCCTGTTCTACACCGGGGTCAACCACAAGATGGGCGAGGTGCACGATGGCGCCGCGACCATGGACTGGATGGCCCAGGAACAGGAGCGCGGCATCACCATCACTTCGGCGGCGACCACTGCGTTCTGGCAGGGCTCGACCAAGCAGTTCGCCCACAAGTACCGCTTCAATATCATCGACACCCCCGGCCACGTCGACTTCACCATCGAGGTGGAACGCTCGCTGCGCGTACTGGATGGCGCAGTGGTGGTATTCAGCGGCGCGGACGGAGTCGAACCACAGTCCGAGACGGTGTGGCGCCAGGCCAACAAGTACCACGTGCCACGCCTGGCCTATATCAACAAGATGGACCGCCAGGGCGCCGACTTCCTGCGCGTGGTCAAACAGATCGACCAACGCCTGGGCCACCACCCGGTGCCGATCCAGTTGGCCATCGGCAGCGAAGAGAACTTCCAGGGCCAGATCGACCTGGTGAAGATGAAGGCCATCTACTGGAACGATGATGACCAGGGCACCAGTTACCGCGAAGAAGCCATCCCCCCCGAACTGCAGGCGCTGGCCGAGGAATGGCGGGCGCACATGGTCGAAGCAGCGGCCGAGGCCGATGACGAACTGACCATGAAGTTTCTCGACGGCGAAGAACTGAGCATCGAAGAGATCAAGGCCGGCTTGCGCAAGCGCACCCTGAACAACGAAATCGTACCGACCATCCTCGGTTCGTCGTTCAAGAACAAGGGCGTGCCACTGATGCTCGACGCGGTCATCGATTACTTGCCCGCACCGTCGGAAATCCCCGCCATCAAGGGCACCGACCCGGACGACGAAGACAAGCACCTGGAGCGCCACGCCGACGACAGCGAGCCGTTCTCGGCCCTGGCCTTCAAGATCGCCACCGATCCATTCGTCGGCACCCTGACCTTCGCCCGGGTCTATTCGGGCGTGCTCAGTTCCGGCAACGCGGTGCTCAATTCGGTCAAGGGCAAGAAGGAACGCATTGGCCGCATGGTGCAGATGCACGCCAACCAGCGTGCGGAAATCAAGGACGTGTGCGCCGGCGATATCGCCGCACTGATCGGCATGAAGGACGTGACCACCGGCGACACCCTGTGCGACATGGACAAGCCGATCATCCTCGAACGCATGGACTTCCCCGACCCGGTAATTTCCGTGGCGGTGGAACCGAAGACCAAGGCCGACCAGGAAAAAATGGGTATCGCCCTGGGCAAGCTGGCCCAGGAAGACCCGTCATTCCGCGTGCGTACCGACGAAGAGACCGGCCAGACCATCATCTCGGGCATGGGCGAGTTGCACCTGGACATCATCGTCGACCGCATGCGCCGTGAGTTCAACGTCGAGGCCAATATCGGCAAGCCGCAGGTGGCCTACCGCGAAAAAATACGCAACACCTGCGAGATCGAGGGTCGCTTCGTCCGCCAGTCCGGTGGCCGGGGCCAGTACGGCCATTGCTGGATCCGCTTCGCCCCCGGCGACGAGGGCAAGGAAGGCCTGGAGTTCATCAACGAGATCGTCGGTGGCGTGGTACCGCGTGAGTACATTCCGGCAATCCAGAAGGGTATCGAAGAGCAGATGAAGAACGGCGTGCTCGCCGGCTACCCGCTGATCAGTTTGAAGGCTGCGGTGTACGACGGCTCGTATCACGACGTCGACTCCAACGAAATGGCCTACAAGATCGCTGCCTCGATGGCCACCAAGCAACTGTCGCAGAAAGGCGGCGCGGTGTTGCTGGAGCCGGTGATGAAAGTTGAAGTGGTAACGCCGGAGGAATACCAGGGTGACATCCTCGGCGACCTGAGCCGGCGCCGCGGGATGATCCAGGACGGTGACGAAACGCCGGCCGGCAAGGTGATCCGTGCCGAGGTGCCGCTGGGCGAGATGTTCGGTTACGCCACCTCGATGCGCTCGATGACCCAGGGCCGGGCCAGCTTTTCGATGGAGTTCACCCGCTATGCCGAGGCACCGGCAAGCATTGCCGATGCCATCGTCAAGAAAAACCGCGGGGAATAAGGCCTTCTCTTGCACCGGCCTCTTCGCGGGCATGCCCGCTCCCACAAGGGTTATGCAATCCCTGTGGGAGCGGGCGCGCCCGCGAAGAGGCCAGCACAGGCAACAACCCTTCTCAGTGCTGCTCCCCCGCCCGCTTCAACAGCTTCTTGCAGCGCTCCGACAAATGCACCACGCGCAGATGCTTGCCCGCCTTGGCATAACGCTCGCGCAAGGTCTGCAAAGCCGCAATCGCCGAATAATCGACAAAGCTCAAATGCTGGCAGTCCAACGTGACCTTGTCCGGATCGTTGGCGGTGTCGAACTGTTCAAGAAACGAGGTGGTCGAGGCAAAGAACAGCGTGCCATGCAACCGGTAATGCTTGCCCCCTTCGCCGTCCTCATGGCTGTCGGCATACAGCTCCCGCGCATGCTGCCAGGCAAAGTTCAACGCTGCGATGATGATGCCGAACAGCACCGCCACCGCCAGGTCGGTGAACACCGTGACCACGGTAACCGCAATAATCGCCAGCACATCGTTCAGCGGCACCTTGTGCAGCACCCGCAGGGACGCCCAGGCAAAGGTCTGCTGCGCCACCACGAACATCACCCCGACCAGAGCTGCCAGCGGAATGCGTTCGATCAGCGGGGCCAGGAACAGCACGAACAGCAGGACCATACCCCCGGCCACCACCCCCGACAGCCGGCCACGGCCATTGGAGCTGAGGTTGATCACCGTCTGGCCGATCATCGCGCAACCGCCCATGCCGCCGCACAGGCCGGAAACCATGTTGGCCGCACCAAGGGCCACGCACTCACGGTCCGGAAAGCCTCGGCTTTCGGTGATTTCATCGGTCAGGTTGAGAGTAAGCAGGGTTTCCAGCAGACCGACCATGGCCATCAGCACCGCATAGGGCGCCACGATCTTCAGGGTTTCCAGGTTCCACGGCACGTCCGGCAGGGCCAGTTGCGGCAGGCCACCGGCAATCTGCGCCATGTCGCCCAGGGTACGGGTAGGCAGGCCGAGCAGATATACCAGCAAGCCAACGCCAAGGATCGCCACCAGCGCCGGCGGCACCGTGCGGGTCAGCTTCGGCAACACGTAGACCACCAGCATGGTCAGGGCCACCAGCCCGACCATCAGGTACAGCGGCGTGCCACTGAGCCACTGCCCGCCTTGCTTGAAGTGCTCCAGCTGGGCCAGGGCGATGACGATCGCCAGGCCATTGACGAAGCCGAGCATCACCGGGTACGGCACCAGGCGCACCAGCTTGCCCAGGCGCAGCAGGCCGAACAGGATCATCACCGCACCGCCCAGCAGTACCGTCGCCAGCAAGTACTGCACACCGTGTTGCACCACCAGGGCGACGATTACCACCGCCATCGAGCCGGCCGCGCCGGAAATCATCCCTGGCCGGCCGCCGAACAGCGCCGTCAGGGTGCAGATGATGAACGCCCCGTACAGGCCCATCAGCGGGTTGAGATGGGCCACCAGGGCGAACGCGATGCATTCGGGCACCAAGGCGAACGAAGTGGTCAGGCCGGCGAGCAGGTCGGCGCGGAGTCGGGCGGGTTTCATGGGGGTCCTGTGGTGCAGTCCGGGGGGACAGGGAAAACGAGGGGCGCGATGTTACGGAATTTGTCCGCCAGCAGCCACCGCTCAACGCACCCGGTCCCGGCTTTGTATGGCCAGGTCCAACGCGCGCTGCATGTCCAGGCGCGCCGAGCGCCCCAGGTCGGGGTGGTCCAGTTGCCCGCCGCGCTCTGAAGGCAGGATCGGCGCGGTCAGGTCCTCGGCATCCATGGCCTCGAAGTCTTGCTCGCTGCCCAGGGTCAGGGCGCTACGCCGTAACAGCATGCGCACCTGCTGTGGGGTCAGGGCCGGGTTGATCGCCAGCATGGTCGCCACGGTGGCCGTGACCAGCGGTGTGGCGTATGACGTGCCACAATGCGGTCGATCGGCGGCGGTCGGGCGAATGCACGCTGCAGCACTGACATCCACGCGCATGTCGATATTCGAGCTGTGGCGCTTGCGGACATGGCGAGGGTCTTCGACCGGCACCGCCTGGTCACTGCGCTGGTGCCCGCCCACCACCAGCAGTTGCTCGGTGACGAACGAGGAAGGCAGCCGATATTCATCGGTACCCGACCAGGACGCACCATTGCCGGCCGAGTTCACCACCAGCACATCAGGATGCCTGGCCCGCAGCCAGAGGAAGAATTCTTCGAGCAATTCTTCATAGCCACTCATCGCCAGCCCGGACCGCACCAGGGATTCGACCTCATCACCCTGCACGTTCCTCGCCCCGACCCGGTGAATGCCCCAGCTCCAGTTCAACACCCGCACGCCGTCTTCGACCAGGTTCACCGAGGCAGCGATATTGGCGGTGATCCCGGCATCCGAGTTGCGCCCGACAATTACCTCGAAACCAGGGCTGTGCTGGCCCAGCCCGGGCAGGAAGCCTTCCCCCCGGGCCGCCAGGATGCCGGCCACATGGCTACCGTGGCTGTCCGGGCGATCGCCGTCGGGGCCATACAGGCAGGTCTGCCCCTGGTTGCAAGCACCCCGGTAGGCGCTGAATGGCGGCGCATCGAAATCCACCTCACGCTCGATCACCCCCACCCGCACCGGCTGCACCGGCACACCGGAAGCGGGGATGCGTCGCTGGTAGAAGTACAACGCGTCCATGAATCGGTTGGCGGCCCATTCATCTGCCTGGTCGATGGCCGGTTGGCCGCCGCCATCACCCTCCTCGCCGCGTTCGGGGGCAGACTCCTCGACGATCACGGCATCCACGCTGACCTCGGTGCCGAGGCGCAGGACCAGCGCATCGCGCTGCACCAGGTCACGCACCGGCAAGCGCAGCTGGTAGACATTCAGCGGCGCAATGGCACCGACCACCTGGGCACCGTACTTGGCAGCAATGCGCCGGGCTTCGGCTGCGCCATCGTGCTTCTCTTCGATCAACAGGCTGACCAGGTCGAGGTAGGTGGTAAGGCCATCCATGTTGCTCGCCACTTCGCCCGGCCCTGCGGCGACAACGTGGCTGCGCTGACGGGTCAGCCAGACGGCGTTGCTGGTACGTTCTCCGTCCTGCAGCCACAGCGGCGCGCTGCGCTGCTCATCCTTGGCCAGCGTCAGCCTGAGCATATCGCCCTGCCGCTGGATGCCAGCCTGCGCTATCTGGGCATCACCCAGCCGGACGCTCGGCACACCGGCACCCAGGCCCTCGGCACGCAAGCACCATTGCTGTTCACCTTCGCCCAATAAATCACCGCAGCGCTGCAGTTGCTTGACGCGCAGCGTGTCCGGTTGTGCCGACACGGCACTGCTGAAAATGACCATCAGCACGATGACATGGCGCTTCATGCAATCAGCCCCCCGCCTTTCCTGACATTGCGACTACCCGACAAGCGCCAAGGTTCAGCTGCGTGAACGCCAACTTGTGACTTGGACCCGGCACAAGCGCTACAAATTTGCCATCATGTTCATTCCACCCGCGGAGATCATCCACATGCCGCTACGCCCGCTTTTCGCCTCGCTGCTGCTGGCCACCAGCCTTACCGTCCATGCCGCCACCGAGGTCGTGCCGCTGCAACACCGCAGCAGCGCCGAACTGCTGCCGCCAGCGCAGGCGTTCCTCGGCAAGGACGGCAGCGTCACTGCCTTCGAGAACAAGCTGATCGTCAACGCCAGCCCCGAGCGCATCGACGACCTGCGCGCCCTGCTGCAACAACTGGACACTGCCCCCAAGCGCCTGCTGATCAGCGTCGACAACAACGACAGCAACTTCCAGGACAACCGCGGCAACGCGCGTGTCATCCACTACGGCACCAGCAACCGCGACGGCGGCATGCAACAGGTGCAGGCCAGCGAAGGCCAGCCGGCGCTGATCCAGGTTGGCCAGAGCATCCCGGTTACCAGCACCAGCACCGACAGCTACGGGCGCTTCCAGAGCAATACCGAATACCGCAACGTGACCCAGGGTTTCTACGTTACGCCAAGCCTGAGCGGCGATACGGTTCGTCTGCAAATAAGCACCAATAATGACCGCATCAGCCAGGAACGTGCCGATGTAGTGAAAGTACAAAGTACCGACACGACAGTCACCGGCAGGCTGGGTGAATGGATCACCCTGGCGGGCTTCAACCAGCAGAGCCAAGCCGAGCGCAGTGCATCCAGCCACAGTTACAGCACCCAGCGCGGTGACAACATGACTTTGCGGGTCAAAGTCGACCTTGTGGACTGATCCCAGGCAACTCAAGGCCTCGACCAAAGGCCTTGAAACTGACTGCCAAGTCGCATTAGACCAAAGATGTAGTACGCACAAAAAACCACTACAAAACATTTGACAGGTTCTTTTTCCCAAGGGCATGATGGCCTCGCTCCCGCTAATCAGGGGCCCTGGCAAGGGCCTTCGAGGCGCGATCCTCCCACCCCTGGAGGCGCCTCGTGTCTATACGGCCCACAAGGCGGTTCGACGGGATTGCGACTGCAACGAAGAAGTTGTCCCGAGGGACGGAAGCGCATCACCGCAGCACTGGCAATCACGTAGCACCGCAGCAAGGCAACCACGAGCCGACCTGCCGGAGCCTCCATGCGCCTGGCCTGCACACCCTTCCCCTTCGAGCCTTCGCGTTCGCCGCCGCACTCCCGCGAACAGGACAGCCGCCAGCTTCCCTGATCGGCCCCGAGCATCAGCACAATTACCCCAAGATCGATGCGACGAGGTTTATTTCCATGGCACTGACACGCGAACAGCAAATTGCAGCCCTCGAGAAAGACTGGGCCGAGAACCCGCGCTGGAAAGGCGTGACCCGTACCTACACCGCCGCTGATGTCGTTCGCCTGCGTGGCTCCCTGCAGCCGGAGCACACCCTGGCCCGCCTGGGTGCAGAAAAACTGTGGAAGCTGGTCACCGAAGGTGCCCACCCGTCCTTCCGCCCAGAAAAAGATTTCGTCAACTGCATGGGTGCCCTGACCGGCGGCCAGGCAGTGCAGCAGGTCAAGGCTGGCATCCAGGCCATCTACCTGTCCGGCTGGCAGGTTGCCGCCGACAACAACTCGGCCGAGTCGATGTACCCAGACCAGTCGCTGTACCCGGTCGACTCGGTACCGACCGTGGTCAAGCGCATCAACAACGCCTTCCGTCGTGCCGACCAGATCCAGTGGAAAGCCGGCAAGAACCCGGGCGACGACGGCTACATCGATTACTTCGCGCCAATCGTGGCTGACGCCGAAGCCGGTTTCGGCGGCGTGTTGAACGCCTACGAGCTGATGAAGAACATGATCGAGGCAGGCGCCGCCGGCGTGCACTTCGAAGACCAGCTGGCCTCGGTGAAGAAATGCGGCCACATGGGTGGCAAGGTACTGGTACCGACCCAGGAAGCCGTGCAGAAGTTGGTAGCCGCGCGCCTGGCCGCTGACGTGTCGGGCGTACCGACCATCATCCTGGCCCGCACCGACGCCAACGCCGCCGACCTGCTGACCAGCGACTGCGACCCGTACGACCAGCCATTCGTGGTTGGCGAGCGCACCCGCGAAGGCTTCTACAAGGTACGCGCCGGCCTCGACCAGGCCATCGCCCGCGGCCTGGCCTACGCACCTTACGCCGACCTGATCTGGTGTGAAACCGCCAAGCCGGACCTGGACGAAGCCCGCCGCTTCGCCGAAGCGATCAAGAAGGAATACCCGGACCAGATCCTGTCGTACAACTGCTCGCCTTCCTTCAACTGGAAGAAGAACCTGGACGATGCGACCATCGCCAAGTTCCAGCGCGAGCTGTCGGCCATGGGCTACAAGCACCAGTTCATCACCCTGGCCGGCATCCACAACATGTGGCACGGCATGTTCAACCTGGCGCACGACTACGCCCGCAACGACATGACCGCCTACGTGAAGCTGCAGGAGCAGGAATTCGCTGACGCCAGCAAGGGCTACACCTTCGTGGCGCACCAGCAGGAAGTGGGCACTGGCTACTTCGACGACATGACCACCGTGATTCAGGGTGGCGCATCGTCGGTGACTGCACTGACTGGTTCGACCGAGGAAGAGCAGTTCCACTGATAATGGGTTGCTGTTGAAGAAAGGCCCGAGGCTTGTTAAAGCCCTGGGCCTTTCTTTTTGGTCTGTACCACACCTTTCACGGACAACAGGCTAGCGCCGAACATGAGGTGATCCTGTGGGAGCGGGCATGCCCGCGAAAGGGCCGGTACAGGAGGAAGCAAAACCCGGGATCAGGTCTATGCTTGAGGCAGCACAGCCGCAAGGACCGCCCATGCCCCGTCCAAGCCACCTAACCACAATCGCCCTGGTCGCCGCCGCCCTCTATATATATGCACTGGCCAGCGACAACACCCTGCTCGCCCTGCTGGCCAAACCGATCCCGGTACTGGCCCTGATCACCTGGTTGCGCAGCGCTCCCGCCACACCTTATCGCCGCTGGATCACCCTCGGCCTGGCATTCTCGGTACTCGGCGACATCCTGCTGGCCATCCCCGCCGACCTGTTCGTGTTCGGCCTGGCTGCCTTCCTCTGCGCCCACCTGGCCTACCTGCGCGCCTATGGCAGCCAGACCCTGCGCCCAGCCCTGCCCGCACTGCTGCTGAGCAGCATCACCGGCATCACTTTGCTCGGCGTACTGGCCAGCCACGGCCTCGGCCCGCTACTGGTCCCGGTCGCGCTCTATGCCTTGGCCATCAGCACCATGCTCTGGCGCGCCCTGGCCTGCGGCGGGCTCGCCGCGCTCGGCGCCTGCCTGTTCGTGCTTTCCGACAGTCTGATCGGCATCGACCGTTTCGTCAGCCCGTTCGCCGCCGCACCGTACCTGATCATCCTGACCTACTGGCTTGGCCAATGGGCAATCGCTTCATCAGCCAGTCATCGCCCAATCGGTAAAGTATTGACCCAGAGCGGTGCGAGCGGTGTCGGAAGTTGCTAGAACAGGCGTTTTTCGCGTTTGCAAGTAGGGGCAATCGCCAGATGAACTTTTCAAGGTGCAGAACAGCCGAATTATCAGGCATCAGGACAAATGATATCAATTATCATTACGAAGTTTGCCCTTCGTTACCAGCGGCAAGAAACATAATTAACAAAACCGCATGCAATGCCCTAACCTCAAGGCTTTCAGCCGGTTACGAGCGGGTTTTGTACTTAATCCTACGAATAAATTTGCGACAGAAATTTTACTTGCACCGGGTTTACCCATAAAATCAGCCCGATTGATTCAGCTGCGACATTTGGTCACTGCATGTGCGACACCAGGTCGCCGCTCTACACTTATTTCAGACTGCAGAGCTGGGTCTCTGTATAAGGATTTCTAGCATGTCCGATTCGGCAGGACTCATCGCCCACAACTGGGGCTTTGCCATCTTCCTCCTGGGTGTCGTCGGCCTGTGCGCCTTCATGCTCGGCCTCTCCAGCCTGCTCGGTAGCAAGGCCTGGGGCCGCGCCAAGAACGAACCCTTCGAATCCGGCATGCTGCCCGTCGGCAGCGCCCGCCTGCGCCTGTCCGCCAAATTCTATCTGGTCGCGATGCTGTTCGTGATCTTCGATATCGAAGCCCTCTTTCTCTTTGCATGGTCTGTGTCCGTCCGCGAAAGCGGCTGGACCGGATTCGTCGAAGCACTCGTTTTCATAGCAATTCTGTTGGCAGGTCTTGTCTACCTTTGGCGCGTCGGGGCACTTGATTGGGCTCCCGAAGGTCGCCGCAAGCGGCAAGCGAAGCTGAAACAATGAGGCTTTGGCATGCAATACAATCTCACCAGAATCGATCCGGATGCGCCCAACGAGCAGTACCCGGTCGGTGAACGGGAAACCGTCACCGATCAACTGCTGGAAGACCAGGTCCACAAGAACATCTTCATGGGCAAGCTCGAAGATGTGCTGCGTGGCGCGGTCAACTGGGGGCGCAAGAACTCCCTCTGGCCGTACAACTTCGGCCTGTCCTGCTGCTACGTGGAAATGACCACGGCCTTCACGGCGCCCCACGACATCGCCCGCTTCGGCGCCGAAGTCATCCGGGCCTCGCCGCGTCAGGCCGACTTCATGGTCATCGCCGGTACCTGCTTCGTCAAAATGGCGCCGATCATCCAGCGCCTGTACGAGCAGATGCTCGAGCCGAAATGGGTCATTTCCATGGGTTCGTGTGCCAACTCCGGTGGCATGTACGACATCTACTCGGTCGTTCAGGGGGTCGACAAGTTCCTCCCCGTGGACGTCTATGTGCCCGGCTGCCCGCCGCGCCCTGAGGCTTTCCTGCAAGGCTTGATGCTGCTGCAGGAGTCGATCGGCCAAGAACGACGCCCGCTTTCCTGGGTTGTTGGTGATCAAGGCATCTACCGTGCCGAGATGCCAGCCCAGAAAGACCTGCGTCGTGAGCAGCGCATCGCCGTAACCAACCTGCGCAGCCCCGACGAAGTCTGATCCAGCGACCTGCCGCCCGCTCCCCTGGAGCCGGCGGCCTGGCTTCATTCTTAACGTTGACCCAAAGCGACCGAGACCATGACAGCGGACAACGCTATTTTCATTCCGCCCTACAAGGCAGACGACCAGGATGTGGTCGTCGAACTGCATAACCGTTTTGGCGCCGAAGCATTCGTCGCCCAGGAAACCCGCACCGGCATGCCCGTGCTGTGGGTCAAGCGCGAGCAGCTCAAGGAAGTGCTCAGCTTCCTGCGTGGCGTGGCCAAGCCGTACAGCATGCTGTACGACCTGCACGGCGTCGACGAACGCCTGCGCACCCAGCGCCGCGGCCTGCCAGCCGCCGACTTCAGCGTGTTCTACCACCTGCTGTCGATCGAGCGTAACAGCGATGTGATGATCAAGGTGTCGCTCAGCGAAGGCGACCTGAACCTGCCGACCGTGACCGGTATCTGGCCAAACGCCAACTGGTACGAGCGCGAAGTCTGGGACATGTTCGGCATCGACTTTGCCGGCCACCCGCACCTCAGCCGCATCATGATGCCGCCCACCTGGGAAGGCCACCCGCTGCGCAAGGACTACCCGGCCCGCGCCACCGAATTCGATCCCTACAGCCTGACCCTGGCCAAGCAGCAGCTTGAAGAGGAATCGGCACGTTTCAACCCGGAAGCCTGGGGCATGAAGCGTCAGGGCACCAACGAGGACTACATGTTCCTCAACCTCGGCCCCAACCACCCTTCGGCGCACGGTGCCTTCCGTATCGTCCTGCAGCTGGACGGTGAAGAAATCGTCGACTGCGTACCGGACATCGGCTACCACCACCGTGGTGCCGAGAAAATGGCCGAGCGCCAGTCCTGGCACAGCTTCATTCCGTACACCGACCGTATCGACTACCTCGGCGGGGTGATGAACAACCTGCCGTACGTGCTCGCGGTCGAGAAGCTGGCCGGCATCAAGGTGCCACAGAAGGTCGACACCATCCGCGTGATGCTGGCCGAATTCTTCCGTATCACCAGCCACCTGCTGTTCCTGGGTACCTACATCCAGGACGTCGGCGCCATGACCCCGGTGTTCTTCACCTTCACCGACCGCCAGCGCGCCTACACCGTGATCGAAGCGATCACCGGCTTCCGCCTGCACCCGGCCTGGTACCGCATCGGTGGCGTCGCCCACGACCTGCCACGCGGCTGGGACAAGCTGGTCAAGGACTTCGTCGAATGGCTGCCCAAGCGCCTCGACGAGTACGAAAAGGCTGCCCTGCAGAACAGCATCCTCAAGGGCCGTACCATCGGCGTTGCCGCGTACAACACCAAGGAAGCCCTGGCCTGGGGTACCACCGGTGCCGGCCTGCGTGCCACCGGTTGCAACTTCGACCTGCGCAAAGCCCGCCCCTACTCCGGCTACGAGAACTTCGAGTTCGAAGTACCGCTGGCCCACAACGGCGATGCCTACGATCGCTGCATGGTCCGTGTCGAGGAGATGCGCCAGAGTATCCGCATCATCGACCAGTGCCTGCGCAACATGCCGGAAGGCCCGTACAAGGCGGACCACCCGCTGACCACGCCGCCGCCAAAAGAGCGCACCCTGCAGCACATCGAAACCCTGATCACGCACTTCCTGCAAGTCTCGTGGGGCCCGGTCATGCCGGCCAACGAGTCGTTCCAGATGATCGAGGCGACCAAGGGCATCAACAGTTACTACCTGACGAGCGATGGCGGCACCATGAGCTACCGCACCCGGATCCGTACCCCGAGCTACCCGCACCTGCAGCAGATCCCTTCGGTGATCAAAGGCAGCATGGTCGCCGACCTCATTGCGTACCTGGGCAGTATCGACTTCGTTATGGCTGACGTGGACCGCTAAGCATGAACAGCACGCTTATCCAGACAGACCGTTTCGCCCTGAGCGAAACCGAGCGCTCGGCCATCGAGCACGAAATGCATCACTACGAGGACCCGCGCGCGGCGTCCATCGAAGCCCTGAAGATCGTCCAGAAGGAACGTGGCTGGGTGCCGGACGGCGCCATCCATGCCATCGGCGAAGTGCTGGGCATTCCGGCCAGCGACGTCGAAGGTGTGGCCACCTTCTACAGCCAGATCTTCCGTCAGCCGGTCGGCCGCCACATCATCCGCGTGTGCGACAGCATGGTCTGCTACATCGGTGGCCACGAGTCGGTGGTCAGCCAGATCCAGAGCGAGCTGGGCATCGGCCTCGGCCAGACCACCGCCGACGGCCGCTTCACCCTGCTGCCGGTATGCTGCCTGGGCAACTGCGACAAGGCCCCGGCGCTGATGATCGACGACGACACCTTCGGTGACGTGCAGCCGGCAGGCGTTTCCAAATTGCTGGAGGGTTACGTATGACCATTACTTCCTTCGGCCCGGCCAACCGCATCGCGCGCACGGCCGAAACCCACCCGCTGACCTGGCGCCTGCGTGACGACGGCGAGCCGGTCTGGCTGGCCGAGTACGAATCGAAGAACGGCTACGCTGCCGCCCGCAAGGCGCTGGCGCAGATGTCCGCCGACGACATCGTGCAAAGCGTCAAGGACTCCGGCCTCAAGGGCCGTGGTGGTGCAGGCTTCCCCACTGGCGTGAAGTGGGGCCTGATGCCCAAAGACGAATCCATGAACATCCGCTACCTGCTGTGCAACGCGGACGAAATGGAGCCGAACACCTGGAAGGACCGCATGCTGATGGAGCAACAGCCCCATCTGCTGGTCGAGGGCATGCTGATCAGCGCCCGCGCCCTGAAGGCCTACCGTGGCTACATCTTCCTGCGTGGCGAATACACCACCGCCGCCAAGCACCTCAACCGCGCCATCGAGGAAGCCAAGGCCGCCGGCCTGCTGGGCAAGAACATCCTCGGCAGCGGCTTCGACTTCGAGCTGTTCGTGCACACCGGTGCCGGCCGCTACATCTGCGGTGAAGAAACCGCGCTGATCAACTCGCTGGAAGGCCGCCGCGCCAACCCGCGCTCGAAGCCGCCCTTCCCTGCCGCCGTGGGCGTGTGGGGCAAGCCGACCTGCGTCAACAACGTCGAAACCCTGTGCAACGTGCCGGCCATCGTCGCCAACGGCAACGACTGGTACAAGTCGCTGGCCCGCGAAGGCAGCGAAGACCACGGCACCAAGCTGATGGGCTTCTCCGGCAAGGTGAAGAACCCGGGCCTGTGGGAACTGCCGTTCGGCGTCACCGCCCGCGAGCTGTTCGAAGACTACGCCGGCGGCATGCGCGACGGCTTCAAGCTCAAGTGCTGGCAGCCAGGCGGCGCCGGTACCGGCTTCCTGCTGCCCGAGCACCTCGACGCGCAGATGTACGCCGGTGGCATCGCCAAGGTCGGCACCCGCATGGGTACCGGCCTGGCAATGGCGGTGGACGACAGCATCAACATGGTTTCGCTGCTGCGCAACATGGAAGAGTTCTTCGCCCGCGAGTCGTGCGGCTGGTGCACGCCTTGCCGTGACGGCCTGCCGTGGAGCGTGAAGATGCTGCGCGCACTGGAAAAAGGCCAGGGCCGCGCCGAAGACATCGAGACGCTGCTGGGCCTGGTCAACTTCCTCGGCCCAGGCCGCACCTTCTGTGCTCACGCACCGGGTGCCGTCGAGCCGTTGGGCAGTGCCATCAAATACTTCCGCTCCGAGTTCGAGGCCGGGGTCGCTCCAGCATCCGCTGGCGACACCCTGCGCCCGGACCTGGCCAAGCCAATCCAGGCCGGGCCGATCGTGGTCGGCGCATAACAAGATGATTAGGCGAGTGGTCCGTGCCACTCGCCAGCTTGCCGACAGGCCCGATTCATTCGTGGCGTGTCGCAAGCTCACCGATTTCCATTAGCCACGCCCGCTCACGCGGGCCAACGAAGAACTTTGAACAATGGCCACTATCCACGTAGACGGCAAAGCGCTCGAAGTCAACGGTGCAGACAACCTGTTACAGGCCTGTCTGTCGCTCGGCCTCGACATCCCTTATTTCTGCTGGCACCCGGCGCTCGGTAGCGTTGGCGCCTGCCGGCAATGCGCGGTCAAGCAGTACACCGACGAGAACGACACCCGTGGTCGTATCGTCATGTCCTGCATGACCCCTGCCTCCGACGGCACCTGGATCTCCATCGACGATGAAGAGTCCAAGGCGTTCCGCGCCAGCGTCGTCGAATGGCTGATGACCAACCACCCGCACGACTGCCCGGTGTGCGAGGAAGGCGGTCACTGCCACCTGCAGGACATGACGGTAATGACCGGCCACAACGAGCGCCGCTACCGTTTCACCAAGCGTACCCACCAGAACCAGGACCTCGGCCCGTTCATCGCCCATGAGATGAACCGCTGCATCGCCTGCTACCGCTGCGTGCGCTACTACAAGGACTATGCCGGTGGTACCGACCTGGGCGTATACGGCGCCCACGACAACGTGTACTTCGGCCGCGTCGAAGACGGCGTGCTGGAAAGCGAATTCTCCGGCAACCTGACCGAGGTCTGCCCGACCGGCGTGTTCACCGACAAGACCCACTCCGAGCGCTACAACCGCAAGTGGGACATGCAGTTCGCCCCGAGCATCTGCCACGGCTGCTCCAGCGGCTGCAACATCAGCCCGGGCGAGCGCTACGGCGAACTGCGCCGGGTGGAAAACCGCTTCAACGGTTCGGTCAACCAGTACTTCCTGTGCGACCGTGGCCGCTTCGGCTACGGCTACGTCAACCGCAAGGATCGCCCACGCCAGCCACAACTGGCCGACGGCACCAAGCTGAGCCTGGACGCCGCCCTGGACAAGGCCGCCGACCTGCTGCGCGGGCGTACCATCGTCGGCATCGGCTCGCCGCGCGCCAGCCTGGAAAGCAACTACGGCCTGCGTGAGCTGGTTGGCGCCGAGTACTTCTACTCGGGTATGGAAGCCGGCGAGCTGGCCCGCGTCCGCCTGGCCCTCGACGTGCTGAACAACAGCCCGCTGCCAGTGCCGACCCTGCGCGACATCGAAGACCACGACGCCGTGTTCGTGCTCGGTGAAGACCTGACCCAGACCGCTGCCCGCGTCGCCCTGGCCGTGCGCCAGGCCACCAAGGGCAAGGCCGAGGCCATGGCCGAAGCGATGAAAGTGCAGCCGTGGCTCGACGCGGCAGTGAAGAACATCGGCCAGCACGCGCTGTACCCGCTGTTCATCGCTTCGCTGGCGGAAACCAAGCTGGACGACGTCGCCGAAGAATGCGTGCACGCTGCCCCGGCCGACCTGGCCCGCATCGGTTTCGCCGTGGCCCACGCCATCGACCCGAGCGCGCCTGCCGTTACTGGCCTGGACGCCGAAGCGCAAGCACTGGCCCAGCGCATCGCCGATGCACTGGTCGCTGCCCAGCGCCCACTGGTGGTCGCCGGTACCTCGCTGGCCGACCCGGCGCTGATCGAAGCCGCAGCCAACATCGCCAAGGCCTTGAAACTGCGCGAGAAGAACGGTTCGCTGAGCCTGGTGGTGCCTGAAGCCAACAGCCTGGGCATGGCCATGCTCGGTGGCGAGTCCGTCGACGCTGCGCTGGACGCCGTCATCAACGGCAAGGCCGACGCCATCGTGGTACTGGAAAACGACCTGTACGCCCGCGTACCGGCCGCCAAGGTCGACGCAGCCCTGGCCGCAGCCAAGGTGGTGATCGTTGCCGACCACTCGAAAACCGCGACCGTCGACCGCGCCCACCTGGTGCTGCCGGCTGCCTCGTTCGCCGAAGGCGACGGGACCCTGGTCAGCCAGGAAGGCCGTGCCCAGCGCTTCTTCCAGGTGTTCGACCCGCAATACCTGGACAGCAGCATCCTGGTCCACGAAGGCTGGCGCTGGATGCACGCCCTGCGTGCCACCCTGCTGAACAAGCCGGTCGACTGGACCCAGCTGGACCACGTCACCAGCGCCTGTGCCGAAGCCGCCCCGCAACTGGCTGGCATCGTCAACGCTGCACCAAGCGCCGCGTTCCGCATCAAGGGCCTGAAGCTGGCCCGTGAACCGCTGCGCTATTCCGGGCGTACCGCCATGCGCGCCAACATCAGCGTGCACGAACCGCGTACCCCGCAGGACAAGGACACCGCGTTCGCCTTCTCCATGGAAGGCTACTCGGGCTCCGCCGAGCCGCGCCAACAGGTGCCGTTCGCCTGGTCGCCGGGCTGGAACTCGCCGCAAGCCTGGAACAAGTTCCAGGACGAGGTCGGTGGCCACCTGCGCGCCGGTGACCCGGGTGTGCGCCTGATCGAATCGCAAGGCGACCGCCTGAACTGGTTCACCAGCATTCCGGGTGCCTTCAACCCGGCCCGTGGCACCTGGACTGCCGTGCCGTTCTTCCACCTGTTCGGCAGCGAAGAAAGCTCCTCGCGCGCCGCCCCGGTACAAGAGCGCATCCCGGCTGCCTACGTCGCCCTGGCCAAGTCCGAGGCTGACCGCCTGGGTGTCAACGACGGCGCCCTGCTGAGCCTGACGGTCGGCGGTGTGGCCCTGCGCCTGCCACTGCGCATCAATGAACAGCTGGGCGCTGGCCTGGTCGCATTACCGAAAGGCCTGGCCGGCATTCCGCCTGCCATCTTCGGTGCATCCGTCGAAGGTCTGCAGGAGGCAGCACAATGAGCTGGTTCACCCCCGAAGTGATCGATGTGATCCTTTCCGTGCTGCGGGCCATCGTGGTCCTGCTGGCGGTGGTGGTCTGCGGCGCCCTGCTCAGCTTCGTCGAGCGTCGCCTGCTGGGCTGGTGGCAGGACCGTTACGGTCCGAACCGCGTCGGCCCGTTCGGCATGTTCCAGATCGCTGCCGACATGCTGAAGATGTTCTTCAAGGAAGACTGGAACCCACCCTTCGTCGACCGCGTGATCTTCACCCTGGCACCGGTCGTGGCCATGAGCGCCCTGCTGATCGCCTTCGTGGTCATCCCGATCACCCCGACCTGGGGCGTCGCCGACCTGAACATCGGCCTGCTGTTCTTCTTCGCCATGGCCGGCCTGTCGGTCTACGCGGTACTGTTCGCCGGCTGGTCGTCGAACAACAAGTACGCCCTGCTGGGCAGCTTGCGCGCCTCGGCGCAGACCGTGTCGTACGAGGTGTTCCTGGGCCTGGCGCTGATGGGCGTGGTGGTGCAGGTGGGCTCGTTCAACATGCGCGACATCGTCGACTACCAGGCACAGAACCTGTGGTTCATCATTCCGCAGTTCTTCGGCTTCTGCACCTTCTTCATCGCTGGCGTCGCCGTGACCCACCGTCACCCGTTCGACCAGCCAGAAGCGGAACAGGAACTGGCCGACGGCTACCACATCGAGTATGCCGGCATGAAATGGGGCATGTTCTTCGTCGGTGAGTACATCGGCATCATCCTCATCTCGGCGCTGCTGGTGACCCTGTTCTTTGGCGGCTGGCACGGCCCGTTCGGCATCCTGCCGCAACTGTCGTTCCTGTGGTTCGCATTGAAGACCGCGTTCTTCATCATGCTGTTCATCCTGCTGCGCGCCTCGATCCCGCGCCCACGCTATGACCAGGTGATGGACTTCAGCTGGAAGTTCTGCCTGCCGCTGACCCTGATCAATTTGCTGGTGACCGCTGCGCTCGTGCTCTACAACGCGCCAGCCGTCGCGGCCCAGTGAGGATTTGACCCATGTTCAAGTATATCGGCGACATCGTTAAGGGCACCGGCACTCAGCTGCGCAGCCTGGCCATGGTGTTCTCCCACGGGTTCCGCAAGCGCGATACCCTGCAGTACCCCGAAGAACCCGTGTACCTGCCGCCGCGCTACCGCGGCCGCATCGTCCTCACCCGCGACCCCGATGGCGAGGAACGCTGCGTGGCATGCAACCTCTGCGCGGTAGCCTGCCCGGTCGGCTGCATCTCGCTGCAGAAGGCCGAGACCGAGGACGGCCGCTGGTACCCGGAGTTCTTCCGCATCAACTTCTCGCGCTGCATCTTCTGCGGCCTGTGTGAAGAGGCGTGCCCGACCACCGCGATCCAGCTGACTCCGGATTTCGAAATGGCCGAGTTCAAGCGTCAGGACCTGGTGTACGAGAAAGAAGATCTGCTGATCTCCGGCCCCGGCAAGAACCCTGACTACAACTTCTACCGTGTTGCGGGTATGGCGATCGCTGGCAAGCCGAAAGGCGCTGCACAGAACGAAGCCGAGCCGATCAACGTGAAGAGCTTGCTCCCATAAGGACAGAAAGATGGAATTCGCTTTCTACTTCGCATCCGGGATCGCCGTGCTCTCCACCCTTCGGGTGGTGACCGGTACCAACCCCGTGCACGCCTTGCTTTACCTGATCATTTCGCTGATTTCCGTGGCCATGATCTTCTTCGCCCTGGGTGCGCCGTTCGCCGGCGCCCTGGAAGTGATCGCCTACGCCGGCGCCATCATGGTGCTGTTCGTGTTCGTGGTGATGATGCTCAACCTCGGGCCGGCTTCGGTCGCCCAGGAACGCGGCTGGCTCAAGCCCGGCATCTGGGCCGGGCCGGTGATCCTCGCCGCCCTGCTGCTGCTGGAGCTGCTGTACGTGCTGTTCGTCGCCCCCAGCGGCGCCGCCATCAGCGGTACCACCGTTGGCCCGAAAGCCGTGGGCATCAGCCTGTTCGGCCCGTACCTGCTGGTGGTCGAACTGGCTTCGATGCTGCTGCTGGCTGCAGCCGTCACCGCCTTCCACCTGGGCCGCAACGAGGCGAAGGAGTAAATCATGGGTGCTATCCCTCTCGAGCATGGTCTGGCGGTCGCCGGCATCCTGTTCTGCTTAGGTCTGGTTGGCCTGATGGTCCGCCGCAACATCCTCTTCGTGCTCATGAGCCTGGAAGTCATGATGAACGCCTCTGCCCTGGCGTTCATCGTCGCCGGTGCCCGTTGGGTCCAGCCCGACGGCCAGGTGATGTTCATTCTGGTGATCAGCCTGGCAGCCGCCGAGGCCAGTATCGGCCTGGCGATCCTGCTGCAGCTGTATCGCCGCTTCCACACTCTCGACATCGATGCTGCCAGTGAGATGCGCGGATGAACCTTCTCTTCCTGACTTTCGTCTTCCCCCTCCTCGGCTTCCTGCTGCTGTCGTTCTCGCGCGGGCGCTTCTCGGAGAACCTGTCGGCCCTGATCGGCGTCGGCTCGGTGGGCCTGTCGGCCGCCGTGGCCGCCTACGTCATCTGGCAGTTCAACGTTGCCCCGCCTGAAGGCGGCGCGTACAGCCAGCTGCTGTGGCAGTGGATGTCGGTGGACGGCTTCGCGCCGAACTTCACCCTGTACCTGGACGGCCTGTCAGTGACCATGCTCGGCGTGGTCACCGGTGTCGGCTTCCTGATCCACCTGTTCGCATCCTGGTACATGCGCGGCGAAGCCGGTTATTCGCGCTTCTTCGCCTACACCAACCTGTTCATCGCCAGCATGCTGTTCCTGGTCCTGGGCGATAACCTGCTGTTCATCTACTTCGGCTGGGAAGGCGTGGGCCTGTGCTCGTACCTGTTGATCGGTTTCTACTACAGCAACCGCAACAACGGTAACGCGGCACTCAAGGCATTCATCGTCACCCGCATCGGCGACGTGTTCATGGCCATCGGCCTGTTCATCCTGTTCGCCCAGCTGGGTACCCTGAACGTGCAGCAGCTGCTGGTGCTGGCCCCGCAGAAGTTCCAGGCTGGCGACACCTGGATGGTCCTGGCCACGCTGATGCTGCTGGGTGGTGCGGTCGGTAAATCGGCGCAGCTGCCACTGCAGACCTGGCTGGCCGACGCGATGGCCGGCCCGACTCCGGTTTCGGCACTGATCCACGCCGCGACCATGGTGACTGCAGGCGTGTACCTGATCGCCCGCACCAACGGCCTGTTCCTGCTGGCCCCGGACATCCTGCACCTGGTCGGCGTAGTCGGTGGCGTGACCCTGGTACTGGCCGGCTTCGCCGCGCTGGTGCAAACCGACATCAAGCGTATCCTCGCCTACTCGACCATGAGCCAGATCGGCTACATGTTCCTCGCCCTGGGCGTGGGTGCCTGGGACGCGGCGATCTTCCACCTGATGACCCACGCCTTCTTCAAGGCCCTGCTGTTCCTTGCTTCCGGTGCGGTGATCGTTGCCTGCCACCACGAGCAGGACATCTTCAAGATGGGCGGCCTGTGGAAGAAACTGCCGCTGGCCTACGCCAGCTTCGTGGTCGGCGGTGCGGCCCTGGCGGCCTTGCCGATCGTGACCGTGGGCTTCTACTCCAAGGACGAGATCCTCTGGGAAGCCTTCGCCAGCGGCAACACCGGCCTGCTGTACGCCGGCCTGGTCGGCGCGTTCATGACCTCGCTGTACACCTTCCGCCTGATCTTCATCGCCTTCCACGGCGAAGCCAAGACCGAAGCCCACGCGGGCCACGGCATCAGCCACTGGCTGCCGCTGGGCGTGCTGATCGTGCTGTCGACGTTCGTCGGTGCCTGGATCACCCCGCCGCTGGCAGGCGTGCTGCCGGAAAGCGCCGGCCACGCCGGTGGCGAAGCCAAGCACGCGCTGGAGCTCACCTCGGGCGCCATCGCCATCGCCGGTATCCTGCTGTCGGCCCTGCTGTTCCTGGGCAAGCGCCGCTTCGTCAGTGCGGTCGCCAACAGCGGTATCGGTCGTGTCCTGTCGGCCTGGTGGTTCGCTGCCTGGGGCTTCGACTGGATCTACGACAAGCTCTTCGTCAAACCGTACCTGCTGATCAGCCATATCCTGCGCAAGGACCCGGTTGACCGCACCATCGGCCTGATTCCTCGGATGGCGCGTGGCGGCCACGTCGCCATGAGCAAGACCGAGACTGGCCAGCTGCGCTGGTACACCGCCTCTATCGCCGTGGGTGCCGTGCTGGTGCTCGGTGCCGTGGTAGTGGCTGCGGTATGACTATGAATCTTGCGACTTTGCCAAAGGAAACCAACCCGTCATGATTTTGCCTTGGCTGATCCTGATCCCCTTCATCGGCGGCTTCCTGTGCTGGCTGGGTGAGCGCTTCGGCGCCACTCTGCCGCGCTGGATCGCGCTGCTGACCATGTCCCTGCTGCTCGGCATCGGCCTGTGGCTGTGGGCTAACGGCGACTACACCCTCGCCCCCGCTCCGGGCGCCGAGCCGGCCTGGGCCCTGGAATACAAAGTCCAGTGGATCCAGCGCTTCGGCATCAGCATCCACCTGGCCCTCGACGGCCTGTCGCTGCTGATGATCCTGCTCACCGGCCTGCTCGGTGTGCTGTCGGTACTGTGCTCCTGGAAGGAAATCCAGCGCCACGTCGGCTTCTTCCACCTCAACCTGATGTGGATCCTCGGCGGCGTGGTCGGTGTGTTCCTGGCCCTGGACCTGTTCCTGTTCTTCTTCTTCTGGGAAATGATGCTGGTGCCGATGTATTTCCTCATCGCGCTCTGGGGTCACAGCTCGGCAGACGGCAAGAAGACCCGGATCTATGCAGCGACCAAGTTCTTCATCTTCACCCAGGCCAGCGGCCTGATCATGCTGGTGGCGATCCTTGGCCTGGTGCTGGTCAACTACACCAACACCGGGGTGATCACCTTCAACTACAGCGATCTGCTGAAAGCCGAACTGCCAGCCGGTACCGAGTACCTGCTGATGCTGGGCTTCTTCATCGCCTTCGCGGTGAAACTGCCGGTAGTGCCGTTCCACTCCTGGCTGCCTGACGCCCACGCCCAGGCCCCGACCGCAGGTTCCGTGGACCTCGCCGGTATCTTGCTGAAGACTGCGGCCTATGGCCTGCTGCGCTTCGCCCTGCCGCTGTTCCCGAATGCCTCGGCCGAGTTCGCGCCGATCGCCATGACCCTGGGCCTGATCGGTATCTTCTACGGTGCCTTCCTGGCCTTTGCGCAAACCGACATCAAGCGCCTGGTCGCGTTCTCCAGCGTCTCGCACATGGGCTTCGTGCTGATCGGTATCTACTCCGGCAGCCAGCAGGCCCTGCAAGGCGCGGTAATCCAGATGCTGGCCCACGGCCTGTCGGCTGCCGCGCTGTTCATCCTGGCCGGCCAGCTGTACGAGCGCCTGCACACCCGTGACATGCGCGAAATGGGTGGCCTGTGGCACCGCATCGCCTACCTGCCAGCCATCAGCCTGTTCTTCGCCGCCGCCTCGCTGGGCCTGCCGGGCACCGGCAACTTCGTCGGCGAATTCCTGATCCTGATCGGCAGCTTCGCCAGCGTGCCGTGGATCACCGTGATCGCCACCACTGGCCTGGTATTCGGTTCGGTGTACTCGCTGATCATGATCCACCGCGCCTACTTCGGCCCGGCCAAGGCCGACAGCGTGCTGGCCGGCATGGACGGTCGCGAACTGATCATGGTCCTGGGTCTGGCAGTACTGCTGATCCTGCTGGGCGTGTATCCGCAGCCGTTCCTCGACACCTCTGCCGCCACCATGAGTGGTGTGCAGCAGTGGCTCGGTTCCGCTTTCACTCAACTCGCTTCGGCCCGGTAAGAGCGCTATGGAATTCACCACTCAACACTTCATCGCATTGGCGCCGATGCTGATCACCACCATCACCACGGTGGTGGTGATGCTGGCGATCGCCTGGAAGCGCAACCACTCGCAGACTTTTCTGCTGTCCACCGTGGGCCTCAACCTGGCCCTGCTGTCGATCCTGCCGGCACTGAAGGTCGCGCCGCTGGCAGTCACCTCGCTGGTGACCATCGACAAGTTCGCCTGCCTGTACATGGCGATCATGCTGGTGGCCACGCTGGCCTGCGTCACCCTCGCCCACGCCTACCTCGGCGAAGGCTCCAAGGGCTTCCCGGGCAACCGTGAAGAACTCTACCTGCTGCTGCTGATGTCGGCCCTCGGCGGCCTGGTGCTGGTCAGTGCCAACCACCTGGCCGGCCTGTTCATCGGCCTGGAGCTGCTGTCGGTACCGGTCTACGGCCTGGTGGCGTATGCCTTCTTCAACAAGCGCTCGCTCGAAGCCGGCATCAAGTACATGGTGCTGTCGGCTGCCGGCTCGGCGTTCCTGCTGTTCGGCATGGCGCTGCTGTACGCCGACGCCGGCAGCCTGAGCTTCGACCAGATCGGCAAGGCCCTGGCCGCCACCAGCATGCCTAGCCTGGTGGCCCAGCTGGGCCTGGCCATGATGCTGGTCGGCCTGGCCTTCAAGCTGTCGCTGGTACCGTTCCACCTGTGGACCCCGGACGTGTACGAAGGCGCTCCGGCGCCGGTCGCCGCGTTCCTGGCCACCGCCAGCAAGGTGGCGGTGTTCGCCGTTGTCGTGCGCCTGTTCATGCTCTCCCCTGCTGCCAGCAGTGGCGTGCTGAGCACCGTGCTGGCGGTGATTGCCGTGGCCTCGATCCTGATCGGCAACCTGCTGGCGCTGACCCAGAGCAACCTCAAGCGCCTGCTCGGTTACTCGTCCATCGCCCACTTTGGCTACCTGGTCATCGCCCTGGTCGCCAGCAAGGGCCTGGCCCTGGAGGCCATGGGCGTGTACCTGGTCACCTACGTGATCACCAGCCTGGGCGCCTTCGGTGTCATCACCCTGATGTCGTCGCCTTACGGCGGCCGTGACGCCGATGCACTGTACGAGTATCGCGGCCTGTTCTGGCGCCGTCCGTACCTGACTGCGGTACTGACCGTGATGATGCTGTCGCTGGCCGGTATTCCGCTGACCGCCGGCTTCATCGGCAAGTTCTACATCATCGCCACCGGCGTCGAGTCACACCTGTGGTGGCTGGTCGGTGCGCTGGTGATCGGTAGCGCCATCGGCGTCTACTACTACCTGCGCGTCATGGTCACCCTTTACCTGGTCGAACCGAACCTGCGTCGCCACGACGCCCCGCTGAAGTGGGAACAGCGCACCGGCGGCGTCATGCTGCTGGCCATCGCCATTCTTGCCTTCGTGCTTGGCGTGTACCCGCAACCACTGCTGGAAATGGTCCAGCAAGCGGGCCTGCAACTGATCGGCTGATTGCCCGGTAAAACAAGACACCCCGCTCATGCGGGGTGTTTTTTTATCTGCCTTGTTTGTCCTGCAGCTACTTTCATCGCGTCCAGTGGCAACTCATTCATCGCCTGCTCCCTGCGCTATCGTCGGCAATGCCGCCCTGCGCAACTCACCATTGGCCGAGGGCAGGTAAACTTCCGGGTTGGGCATGCCGCTGGGTGAAAGCTCATGGGTCATTTCGAATTCGGCACGCACTGACCAGCCACAGGCCTCGGTTGTGCATTGCAAATAAGCAATGCGCAGGAAAATATGGCGCCCTTCGCTGGTGCGTATGCGCATCCGGCTGTGGCAATGCGGGCAAACCAGTTTGTAGGTACTCACGGCAAGTACCTGCAAGCATGATTCAACGCTATGCTCCCTAAGAATAATCGTTCAGCTGTGTCAGTATTGGCAGCAAACTTGAAATCATTCTTCAGTTCGATGTTTCTCATTGCAGAAATGCTCCTTAAAACGCAGGGCTGTATTCATAAAGAGTAGTTTAAGCCCATGGAATATCATTAAACCAGTCATGGATATCTGTTATGAGTACTCACGTACTTGCTGCAGTGCTCACCCGTCTCAAGCTTTTGACCGGCGCCAAGACCGATGCCGAGCTGTCGCGCAAACTGTCGATCAGCCCACAGACCCTGAGCAGCTGGAAGGTGCGCGACAGCATTCCATATTCGTTATGCATAGACTTGGCCCGGCAGCACGGCTGCTCACTGGACTGGCTGCTGCTGGGCGCAGCCGCCCCTGCCAGCTCAGCCCTGGATGATGCAGACTGGGAATACGACATGCTCACGCGCCTGCGCACGTTATCGCCCGCAGATCGCCAGGCCATCCTGCTGCTCATCCAGGACAAGCAACGCATCCAGCAACTGGAACAGCAACTGAGTGCGCTGGCGGGGTCAGCCAACGGCTAACCCCGATTTCGCCAGCGCTGGATGAGTTCGCGTGGGTCAAGTGTATCCAGCCAGACCATGACCTTGAGGCTGATCGGTATTACCACCACGGCAGCCACGAATGCCGCCATGCCACGTGTCGGCAGGGGCACCAGTGACGACACCAGCGGCTCGAACACGTGGCCCACCCCGACGGTCACGAATACCAGCAGCAGTTTCTTGCCCAGCTTCAGGCGCCTGGCTGTATTGGTGATCAATCGGTCACGCGCCGCGCTCACCAGCAGTGCGCCCAGCAGCGCAGCGAACAGTACACTGCCATCCGCTTCCAGCAACGCCACGAGCACGGCACACGGTGTGTCGAACATGTCGACTTCAGGCATGGTTGCGCCCTCGACGTGCAATGGGCAAGCAGGCAGTCGACCCCAGGTTGTACCGGACTGCAGCCTCGATAAAGCGCAAGTAGCACACCCTCAATGCACGCCCATGGTCATGCCTGGCAACATCATCAAGGCGCTTGTAGCCTCGCCTGCGCAGTACCGCACGCCAGCGGGCGAATTCGCGTGCCGCGTCGATGGCAGCGCAGCGTGCGGCCACTTCCAGTGCGGTTTCGCTGACCGGCGACTGCAGGTTCAGACGCTCGCGCAGCCTGCCGAGGTCTATGCGTGGCCAGAACGGGTCATGGCTGTCGGCAAAACGCGGAAACAGAGGATCGTCGCCCATGTCCGCCCCTCACTGCCCGACCAACATGCCGTAGCGAATGGCCTTGATCACTGCTGCCACCCGGGTGGGCACATCGAACTTGCGCAGAATGTTCGATACATGGAAGTTCACCGTCGATTCCTTGCACGCCAGGATCTGGCCGATCTCCCAGGAACTCTTGCCGTAGGCGCACCACAACAGGACTTGCTGTTCACGTGGCGTCAGGCGAACCGGGGCGTCCGCCAAGGGGTGCTGCGAATGTCGTGCGTGGTCATTCATGTTTGAACTCCGCGGGTGATTGAGAGAGGCATTGCTGCCGGTCTGCGGTCACTCTACGAAGCGCCAGCCGTGCGGCTCTATCACTGCGGCTTGTAAAGAACTTTCGTACAAAACCACGTGATGAAACCTGCGGCAAATTAGCCGGCTTTCTTCGTGCTTCAAGGGTGATTTCGCTCGTCTCAACGCCGTTGTCATTTGCCCTTTCACCTGGAGTCGTACAATGCGTTGCGTTTTGCCCCTATCCTCCTGCCTTGGCCTGCTGGCCGCTTTGGCTGCCAACCAGCCTGCGGCGGCCTCCTCGGTCGAACTGGGCCAGGTGCTGATCACGGACGAGGAGCAGAATGACCTGAGCGCAGCCAGCGAACGCCTGCGTGAGGTGCCAGGGGCCAGTAACCTGGTCGACATGCAGCGTGCAGGACAAGGCCGGGTCGCAAGCAACCAGGACGTGCTTGCCTACCAACCCGGGGTATTCGCCCAATCGGCGGGCAACGATGGCATCAAGTTGTCGATCCGCGGCTCGGGCCTCAACCGCGCCCCGGGGGCCCATGGCTCCGGGGTGTACACGATGTTCGACGGCCTGCCGCTGACCGGCCCGGGTGGTACGCCCTACGAACTGTTCGAGCCGTTGTGGCTGAGCCGTGCCGAAGTGCTGCGCGGCGCCAACGGCTTTGACCAGGGCGCGCTGGCCCTTGGCGGGGCACTGAACTACATCACCCACACCGGCTACGACGCCGCGCCGCTGCAGGTGCGCTATGAAGTCGGCAGCCATGGTTATCAGCACCGGCAGGTCAGTTCGGGCCAGGTACTGGGCAAGCTCGACTATTACCTGGCCTTGACCGATTCGGAATATGACGGCTATCAGGCGCACAGCAGCGGCAGTGCCAAGGGCGTTGCCGCCAACTTCGGCTACCGTTTCAACCCTGACCTGGAAACCCGCTTCTACCTGCGCTATCGGGAAACCGACAACGAACTGGCCGGGCGCTTGACCAAGCAGCAGATCAAGCACCACCCCCGCGCTGCCAACCCGAACTACCTGGCTCGCGATGACAGCCGCCCCCAGCCGGGCAGCACCTGGCTGGGCAACAAGACCACCTTCTACCTCGACGATGATGCGCGCCTGGAAGCTGGCCTGGTCTACCATGACTACCCGATGGACCTGCGCGAAGGCCCGATGCGCCTGAAGGTGGCCTACACCGATGTCAGCGGCACCCTGAATTACTTCCGCCGCGACACTCTGTTCGGCCACGACAGCAAGACCACCGTCGGCTGGCGTACCACCAAACACCTGCCCAACAGCGGTGCTTCGCAATTCGCGCGCACTGGCGATGTATTCGGCGCACGCACCCGAGACTTCACTTACCAGGGTTCGGACACCGTGCTGCATTTCGGCAACGACCTGGAGCTGGTCCCCAACCTGTGGCTGACCACCGGTCTGGCGATGATCTATACCCGCCGCGAAAGTGCTGTCACCTACCCTGCCGAAGGTGGCAAGGTGAGCATGCATGACTGGGACTACGCACCTCGCCTGGGGCTACGCTATGACATCCGCCCGGACCTGCAGGTGTACGGCAATCTGAGCCGCTCGGTCGAACCGCCCCATCCCTGGTCCCTGATCTGGAGCGCGCCAACCGCCTATCAGCCGATCGAGATGCAGAACCAGACAGCCACCACGCTGGAGCTGGGTGCGCGCGGCGACTCGGCAGTGGGACATTGGGACCTGGCCTGGTACTACGCGCAGGTTCGTCATGAACTGCTGGCCGTGGAAATCATGCAGGGCGCTCCGGCCAAGGAATTCAACGCCAGCGCCACGGTGCACCAAGGGGTGGAAGCCGGCCTCGACAGCACGCTGTGGGAACGCGCCGGGACTGGCAGGCTCAGCTTGCGCCAGGCCTACACCTTCAGTGACTTCCACTACCGCGACGACGACCAGTTCGGCGACAACCGGCTGCCCGGCATCCCGATGCACTACTATCAGGCCGAACTGCGCTACGACTGGCCAAATGGCTTCTACGCAGGGCTGAATACGCAAATGGCGTCGAAGGTGCAGGTGGACTACGCCAACAGCTACCACGCCGACGCCTATGCCTTGCTCGGCACGCGCCTTGGCTGGAATTCACCGAAACAGGACTGGCAGACCTGGCTTGACCTGCGCAACCTGACCAACAAGCGCTATGCGGCAACGGTGACACCCGGCTACGACGACGCTGGCAAGGACGTTGCCCGCTCGACACCGGGCGAAGGGTTTGCTGTGTATGCCGGGGTTTCCTACAGCTTCCGCTGAACCGCTGCGCACAGCTTCTTGCAGGAGCGGCCTTTCGCGGCAAAAGGCCGCTCCTGCAGCGATCGTGCGCTCAGCGATGATTGCTGAAGGCAGGTCAAACCGCCCTGTTCAATTTCACCCACGAAGCAAACTTGTCAATGAACCCCTGCAGGAACGGCCGGGTCTTGTCGTTGAGCTTGCCGGCCTCGTCGAACAGGCTCGCCGCCCCGCCAAGGTAGGCCTCGGGCATCTGCATGCATGGCATGTCCAGAAAGACCAGCGACTGGCGTACGGCATGGTTGGCGCCAAAACCGCCAATGGCCCCCGGTGACACACTGACCACCGCCGTCGGTTTGCCGCCCCAGGCGCTTTGCCCGTAGGGCCGCGAGCCGACATCGATAGCGTTCTTCAGGCAGCCCGGCACCGAGCGATTGTATTCCGGAGTGACGAATAGCACTGCATCGCTGCGGCGGATCTCATCGCGAAAACGTTTCCACGATTGCGGCGGTGCATCGGCCTCGACATCCTCGTTGTACAACGGCAAATCACCGATCTCGACAATCTTCAGCGCCAGGCTGGACGGCGCCAGCTCCGAGAGTGCACGGGCAACCTTGCGGTTGTAGGAGTCCTTGCGCAAGCTACCGACGACGACAGCTACCGAATACACCTGGGTCATGGCAATTCCAACCTTTGCTGGGTAAGAGGACGTTGTAGTTATAGATGACCGTTGTTCGGCACTTTGGTTTTTTTTCCAGGGTGCGAAAACTTCCGAAGCGGTTCCACGGTCTATCCGATCAGACATTCCCTACGTAATTCAGAGGTTCTCACCCAAATGGCAGCAGTAATGGTCGGCCAATTCCACGCCCGTGACGCCGAAGGCCGTATCTACCCCGTGCACGAGTTCCAGGAGTCGACCCTGCAAGTGGACGGCAGCACGCTGGGTGCGCCCATCACCACTTACCGCCTGGCCATCGGTGACAAGGTCAACCACCTGGGTGAAAACCGCTTCGAACTGGCTCGCAGCGGCGTCGAGATCATTCGCATTCCCTGATGCAATCCACCGTGTAGCGGCCACTTTCGTTCTGCAGGCCGTGCACGTCGGCGACAAACCCGGGGAAGCCCTGGTTGAACGCCCGGGCAAAGGCCAGGTAGTCGAGTATCGAGCGGGTCGCCTCGGTGAACCGCTCCCCTGGCATGATCAATGGAATGCCCGGCGGGTACGGTACCAGCATCACCGCCGCCACACGCCCCATCAACGCCTCGATCGGTACCGCCTCCACCTCGCCGCGCACCATCAGGTCATAGGCCCTGGCCGGGCTCACGGCCACCTCCGGCAAACGGGTGAACAGCCGCTTCAGTTGCTTGGCCGTGGCATTGGCGCGGTAGCAGCCATGCAACTGGTCACACAGCTCGCGCAAGCCCATGCCCTGGTAGCGGGACGTATCGGCCGCCACCACGCTGGGCAGGCAGCTGCTGAGCAGCGTATTGCCATCATAGTGGCGTTTGAACTCCAGCAGTTCGGTAAGCAAGGTGCTCCACTTGCCCTTGGTGATGCCCATGGAGAACAGCACCAGGAAGCTGTACAAGCCGGTCTTCTCCACCACCAGCCCGCGTTCCCAGAGAAACTTGCTGACCACCGCCGCCGGGATGCCATGTTCGCCCAAGGCACCGCCCGCACTCAGGCCAGGCATTACCAGCGTCACTTTCAGCGGGTCGAGCAACACATAGTCATCGGTCACTTCGGCAAAACCATGCCACTCCGCGCCCGGCTGCAATAGCCAATCCTGCGCGGCCAGGCGGTGGATGCCCTCGGCACCTGGCGGCTGCCAGATGCTGAACCACCAGTCATCTGCGGCAATGTGCTCACGCAGGTTGGCCAGGGCGCGGCGAAAACTCAGAGCCTCGTCGAACATCTCCTGCAGCAGCGAATGCCCGGCCGGGCCCTCCATCATGGTCGAGGCCACATCCAGCGAGGCAAGGATGCTGTACTGCGGCGAGGTCGAAATGTGCATCATGAACGCTTCGTTGAAGCGGTCACGGTCCAGCTGGCGCCTGGCCCCGTCCTGCACGTGAATCATCGAGGCCTGGCTGAACGCGGCCAGCAGCTTGTGGGTGGAATGGGTGCTGAACACCATCGGGCTGTCTGCGGCGCAGGCCGTACCCATGGCATAGCGCCCGGTGAAGAAGCCATGGAACGCCGCGTAGGCGAACCAGGCCTCGTCGAAGTGCAACACCTCGACACTGCCGCCCAGGGTCTGCTTGATCAGCCCGGCGTGATAGCACAGGCCGTCGTAGGTGGAGTTGGTCACCACCGCCAGCTTGATGCGTTGCCCGCGGTCGCGCGCGAGCGGGTTGGCCTGTATCTTCGCCTGGATCGACTCGGCACTGAATTCACTGAGCGGGATCGGCCCGATGATGCCCAGTTCGTTGCGCTCGGGGCACAGGTACAGCGGGATGGCGCCGGTCATGATGATGGCATGCACCACCGACTTGTGGCAGTTGCGATCCACCAGTACCAGATCGTCACGGCCGACCATGGCGTGCCAGACGATCTTGTTGGCGGTGGAGGTGCCATTGATGACGAAGAACGTGTGGTCGGCGCCGAAGTTGCGCGCCGCCCTGGCCTCGGCTTCCGCCAGGGGGCCGGTGTGATCGAGCAGCGAGCCCAGCTCCGGCACCGAAACCGACAGGTCCGAGCGCAGGGTGTTTTCCCCGAAGAACTGGTGGAAGGCCTGGCCCACCGGGCTTTTACGGTAGGCCACGCCGCCGCCGTGGCCCGGCGTGTGCCAGGAATAGTTGGACTGCGCGGTGTGCTGCACCAAGGCCTTGAAGAACGGCGGCAGCAGGCCATCGAGGTAGCTGTGCGCCGCACGCGCCACCTGGCGGGCGAGAAATGGCACGGTGTCTTCGAACAGGTAAAGGATGCCACGCAGCTGGTTGAGCTCGCTCATGGCTTCGGCGGGGGCATTTTCCAGGGTGACCTGCTCGCCAAGGGCGAAGATCGGCAGGTTGGGCGCGCGCAGACGAGCCAGACGGATCAGTTCGGCCATGTTCTGCAGCAGGTGGGTATTTTCGGCGATGCCCTCGGCGGCAATCAGCATGCAGGCCAGGCCGTGGTGGGTGGTGGCCACCAGACGCGCCTCGCCGTGGTCGGCGGCCTTGATGATGGTAAAGCCGTCCTGGCTCAGCTCCTCGGCAATACCGCGTACACGCTCGCCAGCGACGCTGTCGACCTTGATGGCACGGTGAACGATGAGGATGGGGAACTTGAGGTCCTTGTACATCAGGCGGCTACCTCCGAAGGACATAGAGTCCATTTCAGGGTAGCCGAGCGCTGTGTTGTCTGTACTGGCCCTTTACTGGGTAAACCCGCGAAAGGGCCGGCGCAGCCGAGCAGTCAGCCGGCTGGTGTCTCGGTCAAGACCTGCCACATCGAGGGCCCACCGGCCGACTTGGCAATCGCCGCCAGGCGCTCGGCATGCGCTTCCAGCTCCTCGGCAGTGGCCATGATCACCCGCCCGGATGCACGCCCGACGATACGGCGGATCTCGCTGCCGCCCGCCGCCTGCCCGTCACCCTCGGCGTCGGCACCGTGGCCCGCCAGCGACAGGCTGGTCTGGCCACCGGTCATTGCCAGGTAGACGTCAGCCAGCAGTTCCGAGTCGAGCAGTGCGCCGTGCAGTTCCCGGCCCGAGTTGTCGATGTCGTAGCGTTTGCACAAGGCATCGAGGCTGTTGCGCTGCCCTGGGTGGCGCGCGCGCGCCAGCAGCAGGGTGTCGAGGACGGTGCAGTGCTGCGAAATGTCCGCGCGCTCGTGCTGACCCAGCAGGGCGAACTCGTTGTTGATGAAGCCAACGTCGAACGCTGCGTTGTGGATGACCAGCGTGGCGCCCTGGATGAACTCGAAGAATTCTTCGGCGACATCGGCAAAGCGTGGTTTGCCGACCAGGAAGGCATCGGTGATACCGTGGACGTTGATGGCGCCCTCGTCGCTCTCGCGGTCCGGCTGCAGGTAGACGTGGAAGTGCCGCCCGGTCAGGCGCCGACCGATTACCTCGACACAGCCGATCTCGATGATCCGGTGGCCTTCGCTGACCGGCATACCCGTGGTTTCGGTATCGAGAATGACGAACCGCTTATCTTGCTGCTGCTCCACGCGGGGCGCTCCAACTTGCATCAGTCACAAAGGCAGCGATTGTACCCCAGCTCAGCGCTGCGCGCGCACCTCATCGACCCCACGGTTGGCCAACTGGTCGGCGCGTTCGTTGCCGGGGTGACCGATATGGCCACGCACCCATTTCCAGGTCACCTTGTGGCGGTTGACCTGCTGATCCAGCAACTGCCAAAGGTCGGCATTCTTCACCGGTTCCTTGCTCGCGGTCTTCCATCCGCGCTTTTTCCAGTTGACCATCCATTCGTTGATGCCCTTCATCACGTACTGCGAGTCGGTGGTCAGCACCACCTCGCATTCGCGCTTGAGCGCCATCAGCCCCTGGATCGCCGCCATCAGTTCCATGCGGTTGTTGGTGGTTTCGCGTTCGCCGCCCCACAGTTCCTTCTCGACGCCCTTGTAGATCATCAGCACCCCCCAACCGCCCGGGCCAGGGTTGCCCTTGCAGGCACCATCGGTAAACATCTCGACGCTTTCGCTCATGTACCACTCATGTTCAGTGCTTTTCAGTGTCCGGATTGACCGCCGTGCGGTTGACCTTGGCCAGCGGCAGCGGCAGCAGCTTGCCCATCGGTTCGCGACGCTCCGGGCGTAGCGGCCGCAGGCCTACCACCATCTTGCGCGCCACCAGCAGGTAGACGCCGCCACCGGAACCCTGCCAGCCCCCGGCCAGACGCTCCCAGCCCGCCAGGCGCTGCTGCCAGGCCGTGGAGGCAAGCGGCGGACGATAGCACCCGAAGCGGCGTTTCTCCAGCGCGAAGCCCAGCAGGTTGAGCCAGTCACCCACCCGCGAAGGCGAGATGCAACGGGCTTTGCGCAAGGCACCATGGCTGAACAGATGGCGCACGCCCCAACTGCTCCACGGGTTGATGCCGACGATCAGCAAGTGCCCGCCAGGGCGCACCGCACTGGCGGCCTCGCGCAGCAGGCCGTGGGGCGACAGGCTGAAATCCAGGCCATGTTGCAGCACCACTACGTCGGCGGCGTGCTCGCTCAGCGGCCAGGCCTGTTCTTCACAGACGATTTCCACCCCTGGCAGCGGCGCCCCCAGGCGCACGTTGCGCTGCACCTGAGGGGCGCTGGGTGGCGGCTCGGCGCACGGCCCGTAATGAACGAGATAGCCGCCGAAGAAGCGCCCGAGCTCTTCTTCCAGCAGTTTTTCCTCCTCCTTGAGCATCAGTTGCCCGAGTGGGCCATTGAACCACTCACGGGCCAGGCTGATCAGCTTGACCCAGTCCGGGTCGGCCTGGGCAAAGGCTTGGTCGGTCATTGCGCTCTCCCTCGAAGGTTCTCGCACCGCGCCATCGCGGCTAAGATGCCCTCATGTGCCACGCTAGGCGAATCGGATCCGCACCATGATACAGATCGATGCTCTCCCCGCTTTCTCCGACAATTACATCTGGTTGTTACAGGATACTGCCAAACGCCGCTGCGCGGTGGTCGATCCGGGAGATGCCGGCCCAGTGGAACGCTGGCTGTCGGCCAACCCCGGCTGGGTGCTGAGTGACATCCTGGTCACCCACCACCACAACGACCACGTCGGCGGCGTGGAACGGCTCAAGCAGCTGACCGGCGCCCGGGTCTGTGGCCCGGCCCAGGAGCGCATCCCCTGCCGTGACCTGGCGCTGGACGAAGGTGACCAGGTGACCGTGCTGGGCGTGACCTTCCAGGTGCTGGCCGTGCCCGGCCATACCCTGGGGCACATCGCCTTGTTCAGCGACCAGCCGGCAACGCCGGTGCTGTTCAGTGGCGACACGCTGTTCGCCGCCGGTTGCGGGCGCATGTTCGAAGGCACTCCCGAACAGATGCAGCCAGCCCTCGCCCGCCTGGCAGCCCTGCCAGAGCAGACCGAGGTGTACTGCGCCCACGAATACACCCTGAGCAACCTGCGTTTCGCCAAGGCGGTGGAACCCGAGAACCCGCACGTTCAGCAGCGGTTCGAGGACGTTAGCCGTTTGCGTGCCGAAAATCGCATCACATTGCCATCAACGATCGGTCTGGAACGCCTGACCAACCCCTTCCTGCGCACCTCTGAAACATTAGTTAAACAAAAAGCAGACGAATGGAAGGGGCATTCAAACCCCTCGCATGTCGCTGTTTTTGCTGCCTTGAGGTCTTGGAAGGACACCTTCTGATAACCCCAAGATATATCGCAAGCGAGGCTCAACGGTTGACCCGGCCCGGAGCGGTTTCTAGAATCGCCGAAATTTTTCGCCCGGAAACCTGTGTCAGCCGATGTCTTCACGTAGCCGCAGAACCTCTCATTCCGTCGCCCTGACGCGCCTGGCCCAAATCAGTGCGCTGGCCCTGGCCGCCACCCTGGTGGGCTGCCAGAGCACCCGTCAGCTCGACGAATCCGATAGCGTTCGCGCGCACAACTATCAGGCACGGATCAAGCACAAGCCGTCACCGTTGCAGGTCAAGCCGGCCGAGCAGCCGCCACAGGACGTGTGGGAACGCATGCGTCAGGGTTTTGCCCTGCAGGACAACATCGACGTCAACCCGCGCATCGAACAGCAGCGCCTGTGGTTCGCCAGCAACCCGAGCTTCATCGAAACCGCCGGCGAGCGCGGCAGCCTCTACCTGCACTACATTGTCGAGCGTCTTGAAGAGCGCGACATGCCGCTGGAACTGGCCCTGCTGCCAGCCATCGAAAGCGCCTACAACCCGATGGCCTACTCGCGCGCGCACGCTGCGGGCATGTGGCAGTTCATCCCGTCCACCGGTCGTCACTTCAACCTGCGCCAGACCAACTTCTACGATGGCCGTCGCGACGTGACCGCCTCGACCAATGCCGCGCTGGACTACCTCAGCCGCCTGCACGACATGTTCAATGGTGACTGGCTGCTGGCCCTGGCTGCCTACAACGCCGGCGAAGGCACGGTCAGCCGCGCCATCGAACGCAACGAGCGGCTCGGCCTGCCGACCGACTACTGGAACCTGCCGCTGCCCCAGGAAACCCGCGACTACGTGCCCAAGCTGCTGGCCCTGTCGCAGGTGGTGCTGACGCCGGAAGCCTATGGCGTGAACCTCAACCCGATCGCCAACGAACCCTACTTCGAGGCGGTGGCCATCAACGACCGTCTCGACCTGTCGCGTGTGGCGGCCTTCGCCAACATCGACGAGGACGAGCTGATCCAGCTCAACCCGGCATACAAGAAACGCATGACCGTGGACGGCCCGCAGCAGCTGCTGGTGCCGACCGCAAAAGCGCAACTGCTGAGCGACAGCCTGTCCAACCTCAAGCCCGAGCAACTGGTCAGCCTGCAGCCGAACAAGGCCGTGTTCGCCCGCGCCGTGGCAGAAGCCCAGGCACCGGTGGCTGCGAGCAGCTACCGGGTCAAGCGCGGCGACAACCTGGGCAGCATTGCCAAGGCCAACCGCGTTTCGGTCAAGGACATCAAGCGCTGGAACCGGCTCTCTGGCAACAGCGTGCGCGCCGGCCAGGTCCTGGCCCTGCGCGGGGGCAATGCACCAAGTGCGGCTGCCAACCGGGTAGCGGCATCCGGCAAGCGTTCCACGCAATACAAGGTGCGCAAGGGCGACTCGCTGTACCTGGTGGCCAAG
Organism: Pseudomonas oryzicola; assembly: GCF_014269185.2. Lineage (NCBI taxonomy): Bacteria > Pseudomonadati > Pseudomonadota > Gammaproteobacteria > Pseudomonadales > Pseudomonadaceae > Pseudomonas > Pseudomonas oryzicola. The sequence continues at coordinate 2,012,205 of NZ_JABWRZ020000001.1, read as the reverse complement.
CGCTTCAACGTCGAAATGCAGCACCTCAAGCGCTGGAACCCGCGTAGCGGTCACGCCCTGAAGCCAGGCCAGACCCTCACCGTCTACCTCTCGCATTGACCTCGATAGAAACGACGCAGTCCTTGTAGGAGCGGCTTCAGCCGCGATCACCGGCACAGCCGGTGCCAGCCTCTGCGTCGCCTGCTTCGCGGATAAATCCGCTCCTACAGTTGGCACTATCCCTGTAGGAGCGGCCCTGTCGCGACACAAGGCCGCTCCTACAGCTACCGCGTCATGCCCGTTAGAGAGAAGCAGGCACGCTCGCCCACCCCACCTTCAAAACCTCTCTTTTTCCAACCCCACCAAGCTGTTACTGTACCCCGATCAAAGCCCAACGCCTCTGGATCGGATGCCGACTTGATACGTCCCCTCCTGCTGTCACTCAGCCTGGCCTTGAGCTTTCCCGCAGCCGCGATGGTGAGCGAAAGCCACGGATACGCGCAGTTCGGCACGCTCAAGTACCCAGCCACATTCACCCATTTCGACTGGGTCAACCCGCATGCGCCCAAGGGCGGTACCTTGCGGGCCATGGCATTTGGTACCTTCGACACCCTCAACCCCTACACCTTCAAGGGGTCGAGCCCGATTACCACGCCCAACTTCCAGCAATACGGCATCAGCGAGCTGAACGAGCCGCTGATGGTCGGCACTGGCCAGTACGACCCCTCCGGTGACGAGCCGACCTCCAGCTACGGCCTGATCGCGCGTTCGGTGGAGTACAGCGAGGACCGCAGCTGGGTGGTGTTCAACCTGCGCCCGGAAGCCCGCTGGCACGATGGCAAGCCGATCACCTCTGCAGACGTGGCCTTTTCCTATCGCACGCTGCTCCAGGACGGCCACCCGATCTACCGCACCAACCTGCAGGAAGTGCAGCGGGTGGATATCCTCGGCCCGCTACGCATCCGCTTCGTGTTCAAGCGCGCCGGCAACCCCCTGCTGATCCTGCGCCTGGGCGAGATGCCGGTGCTGCCCAGGCACTACTGGCAAACGCGCGACTTCAAGGCCACTACCTTCGAGCCGCCGCTGGGCAGCGGCCCCTACCGCATCACCGAGGTCCAGCCCGGGCGCCGGCTGGTGTTCGAGCGGGTGAAGAACTACTGGGGCAAGGACCTGGCGGTGAACCGTGGCAAGTACAACTTCAACCGCGTCGAATATGAGTTCTATCGCGATGCCACCGTGGCCTTCGAAGCGTTCAAGGCCGGCGAGTTCGACATCTATATCGAGCACCAGGCAAAGAACTGGGCCAACGGTTACAACTTCCCCGCCGTGCGCCGTGGCGAGGTGATCAAGGCGCAGATCCCGCACCGCATCCCGACCCAGACCCAGGGCTTGTTCATGAACAGCCGGCGGGCGACCTTCAGCGACCCACGGGTGCGCCAGGCATTGGGGCTGATGCTCGACTTCGAGTGGACCAACCGCGCGCTGTTCAGCGGCGCCTACCGCCGCTCGACCAGTTACTACCCCAACAGCGATTTCACCGCCAGCGGCCTGCCCACCGGCAAGGAATGGCTGCTGCTGGCACCGTTCCGCGACCAGTTGCCGGCCAGGCTGTTCAGCGAACCGTACAAGGTCAGCCAGACCGATGGCCGCGGCATCGGCCGCCAGACCCTGCGCCAGGCCCTCGGCCTGCTCGCCGAAGCCGGCTGGAAGCTCGATGGCCAGCGCCTGGTCGACAGCAAGGGCCAGCAACTGCGCATGGAGCTGCTGTTGGTTAACCCCAACCTTGAACGCATCCTGCAGCCTTATGTGGAAAACCTGGCCAGCATCGGCATCGATGCACATTTGCGTACCGTCGACCGCGCCCAGTACAAACAGCGCCTGGACCAGTTCGATTTCGACATGATCCTGATGACCCTGAACCAGACCCTGAGCCCTGGCCTTGAACAATGGCTGTACTTCCACTCCAGCCAGGCCACGACCAAGGGCAGCAAGAACTATGCTGGGGTCCGCGACCCGGTGGTCGACCACCTGCTCGACACCCTGCTCGCCGCCCGCACCCGCGATGACCAGGTGGCTGCCGCCCGCGCCCTGGACCGCGTGCTCTCATGGCACTACTACATGATCCCCAACTGGTACCTCGATAATCATCGCCTGGCCTACCGCAACCGGTTCGCTTTTGTCACCACGCCGCCCTACACCCTCGGGCTGAACAGCTGGTGGATCAAGACTTCGGAGAAAGCCCAATGATGCCAACGCACCGCCTGCGCCGGCTGGCCGGCAGCCTGTTGCTTGCCTGCCTGAGCCTTCCCGCCCTGGCCGCACCGCAACACGCACTCACCCTGTACGACGAGCCAGCCAAATACCCGGCCGACTTCAAGCACTTCGACTACGTCAACCCCGACGCGCCCAAGGGCGGCACCTTCCGCCAATCCAGCTTCGGCGGCTTCGACAGCCTCAACCCGTTCATCAACAAGGGCGTGTCGGCCGAGAACATCAGCATCATCTACGACACCCTGATGCGCCAGAGCCAGGATGAGCCGTTCACCGAATACGGCCTGGTGGCCGGCAAGATCGAGAAGGCCCCGGACAACAGCTGGGTGCGTTTCTACCTGCGCCCCGAAGCACGCTTCCACGACGGCCACCCGATGCGCGCCGACGACGTGGTATTCACCTTCAACGCCCTGATCAAGGACGGTGCGCCGCTGTACCGCCAGTATTACTCCGACGTTGCCGAAGTGGTCGCCGAAGACCCGCTGAAGGTGCTGTTCCGCTTCAAGCACCGCAACAACCGCGAGCTGCCGCTTATTCTCGGCCAGCTGCCGGTACTGCCCAAGCACTGGTACGAAACCCGCGAATTCAACCGCGGCAACCTGGAAATCCCGCTGGGCAGCGGCCCGTACAAGGTCGCCGAAGTGAAAGCCGGGCGCTCGGTGCGCTACGAGCGAGTCAAGGATTACTGGGCCAAGGACCTGCCGATCAACCGCGGCTTCTACAACTTCGATGTGATGACCTTCGATTCCTACCGCGACACCACGGTCGCCCTCGAAGCATTGAAGGCAGGGGCGTTCGACTATGCGCTGGAGGTCAGCGCGAAGAACTGGGCCACCGCGTACGACATACCGGCCGTACGTGACGGCCGCCTGATCAAGGAAGAGCTGCCCAACGGCAATCCCACCGGCATGCAGGGCTTCATCTTCAACATCCGCCGCCCAGTGTTCCAGGATATCCGCGTGCGCCAGGCGCTAAGCCTGCTGCTGGACTACGAGTGGACCAACAAGCAGCTGTTCAACGGCGCCTACACCCGGACCGGCAGCTACTTCGAGAACTCGGAAATGGCTGCCCGCGGCCTGCCCAGCCCCAGCGAGCTGAAAATCCTCGAGCCGCTGCGCGGCAAAGTGCCCGAGCAAGTGTTCAGCGAGGCCTTCCACAACCCGGTCAGCGACGGTAGCGGGATGATCCGCGAACAGCAGCGCCAGGCCTACAAGCTGCTGCAGGAAGCGGGCTGGAAAATCGTCGATGACAAGATGGTCGACGCCCAGGGCAAGCCGGTGAGCATCGAGTTCCTGCTGGCACAGACCGAATTCGAGCGCATCCTGTTGCCGTTCAAGCGTAACCTCGCCGACCTCGGTATCGACCTGAACATCCGCCGGGTCGACGTGTCCCAGTACATCACCCGCCTGCGTTCGCGCGATTACGACATGATCGTCGGCGGCTACCCGCAGTCCAATTCGCCGGGCAACGAACAGCGCGAGTTCTGGTCCAGCGCTGCCGCCGACAACCCCGGCAGCCGCAACTTCATAGGCCTGCGCGACCCGGCCATCGACCAATTGGTGGAACAATTGATCAACGCCGATTCACGCCAGAGCCTGATCGACCACTGCCGCGCCCTCGATCGCGTATTGCTGTGGGGCTACTACGTGATCCCCAACTGGCACATCAAGACCTGGCGCGTGGCCTACTGGAACCACATCGGCCACCCCAAGGTATCGCCCAGGTACGACATCGGCATCGACACCTGGTGGATCAAGCCCGGCGTGACGCCAGCCGTCAGCGAAGCCCCTGCGGACGAGGCCAACTGAGATGCTGGCCTATATCCTGCGCCGCCTGCTGCTGATCATCCCGACCTTGTTCGGCATCCTGATCATCAACTTCATCATCGTCCAGGCCGCCCCCGGCGGCCCGGTCGAACAGATGATCGCCAAGCTCGAAGGTTTCGAAGGTGCCACCAGCCGCATTGCCGGTGGCGGTGCCGAAGTGTCGGTGGCCGGTTCCAACTACCGTGGTGCCCAAGGCCTGGACCCGGCGTTGATCGCCGAGATCGAGCGCATGTACGGCTTCGACAAGTCGGCGCCCGAACGCCTGTGGATCATGATCAGCAACTACGCCCGGCTGGACTTCGGCGACAGCTTCTTCCGCGATGCCAAGGTCATCGACCTGATCATCGAGAAAATGCCGGTGTCGATTTCGCTGGGGTTGTGGAGCACGCTGATCATGTATCTGGTGTCGATCCCGCTGGGTATCGCCAAGGCAGTACGCCACGGCAGCCACTTCGATGTGTGGACCAGTTCGGCAATCATCGTCGGCTATGCCATCCCGGCGTTCCTGTTCGCCATCCTGCTGATCGTGCTGTTCGCCGGCGGCAGCTACTTCGACTGGTTCCCGCTGCGTGGCCTCACCTCGAACAACTTCGACGAACTGAGCACCGCCGGCAAGGTACTGGACTACTTCTGGCACCTGGTCCTGCCGATCACCGCACTGGTCATCGGCAACTTCGCCACCATGACCTTGCTGACCAAGAACAGCTTCCTCGACGAGATCAACAAGCAGTACGTGGTCACGGCCAAGGCCAAGGGCCTGAGCCGGCCGCGTGTGCTGTACGGCCACGTGTTCCGCAACGCCATGCTGCTGGTGATCGCCGGGTTCCCTTCGGCATTCATCGGCATCTTCTTCACCGGGTCGTTGCTGATCGAGGTGATCTTCAGCCTCGACGGCCTGGGCCTGATGAGCTTCGAGGCGGCCATCAACCGCGACTACCCGGTGGTCTTCGGCACCCTGTTCATCTTCACCCTGCTGGGGCTGGTGGTGAAACTGATCGGCGACCTGACCTACACCTTGGTCGATCCACGCATCGACTTCGCCAGCCGGGAGCACTGACATGGCCTTGTCCCCCCTCAACCGTCGGCGCTTCGAGCGCTTCAAGGCCAACCGCCGTGGCTGGTGGTCGCTGTGGCTGTTCCTGATCCTGTTCGGCCTGAGCCTGGGCGCCGAGCTGATCGCCAACGACAAGCCGATTGCCGTACGCTACGACGGCGCATGGTATTTCCCGGCGTTCAAGCGCTACCCGGAAACCACCTTCGGCGGCGAATTCCCGCTGGAGGCCAACTACAAGAGCCCGTACATCCGCGACCTGCTGGCGAAGAAAGACAGCTTCGTGCTGTGGGCGCCAATCCCGTTCAGCTACCAGAGCATCAACTACGACCTGCGCGTGCCGGCCCCGGCGCCGCCATCGGCGGACAACTGGCTGGGCACCGATGACCAGGGCCGTGATGTGCTGGCACGGGTCATCTACGGCTTCCGTATTTCGGTGCTGTTCGCCCTGACGCTGACCCTGCTCAGTTCCATCGTCGGCGTGATCGCCGGGGCCCTGCAGGGCTTCTATGGTGGCTGGGTCGACCTGGCCGGGCAGCGCTTTTTGGAAGTCTGGTCCGGCCTGCCGGTGCTGTACCTGCTGATTATCCTGGCCAGTTTCGTGCAGCCGAATTTCTGGTGGCTGCTGGGCATCATGCTGCTGTTTTCATGGATGAGCCTGGTGGACGTGGTACGCGCCGAATTCCTCCGCGGGCGCAACCTGGAATACGTGCGCGCCGCCCGTGCCCTGGGCATGCGCAATGGCGCGATCATGTACCGACACATCCTGCCCAATGCCATGATCTCGACCATGACCTTCATGCCGTTCATCCTCACCGGCGCCATCGGCACCCTCACCGCGCTGGACTTCCTCGGTTTCGGCCTGCCGCCTGGCGCGCCGTCGCTGGGCGAGCTGGTTGCCCAGGGCAAGTCCAACCTGCAGGCGCCATGGCTGGGCATCAGCGCCTTCGCCGTGCTGGCGCTGATGCTGAGCCTGCTGGTGTTCATCGGCGAATCCGCCCGCGATGCCTTCGACCCGAGGAAGTGACATGAGTGAACAGAACCTGATCGAAGTGCGCGACCTGGCGGTGGAGTTCGTCACCGGGGAGCAGGTCAACCGCGTGGTGGATGGCATCAGCTTCGATATCCGCAAGGGCGAGACGCTGGCCCTGGTCGGCGAAAGCGGCTCGGGCAAGTCGGTGACCGCGCACTCGATCCTGCGCCTGCTGCCCTACCCCCTCGCCCGGCACCCCAGCGGCAGCATCCGCTTCGAGGGCAAGGACCTCCTGCAGCAGAACGAGAAGAGCCTGCAACGCATCCGCGGCAACCGCATTGCGATGATCTTCCAGGAGCCGATGACCTCGCTGAACCCGTTGCATTGCATCGAGAAGCAGATCAACGAGATTCTCCTGCTGCACAAGGGCCTGACCGGCAAGGAAGCGACTGCACGTACGCTGGAGCTGCTGGAAATGGTCGGCATCCCCGAGCCGCGCAAGCGCTTGAAAGCCCTGCCGCATGAACTGTCGGGCGGGCAGCGCCAGCGGGTGATGATCGCCATGGCGCTGGCCAACGAACCCGACCTGCTGATTGCCGACGAACCGACCACGGCGCTGGATGTGACCGTGCAGTTGAAGATCCTCGACCTGCTCAAGGAGCTCCAGGCGCGCCTGGGCATGGCCCTGCTGCTGATCAGCCACGACCTCAACCTGGTGCGGCGCATCGCCCATCGGGTGTGCGTGATGCAACGCGGGCAGATCGTCGAGCAGGCTGAATGCACCAGGTTGTTCAGCGCCCCGCAGCACCACTACACGCAAATGCTGATCAATGCCGAGCCCAGCGGGCTGCCAGCGCACAACCCGGTGGGCGCGCCATTACTGGAGGTGAATGACCTGAAGGTGTGGTTCCCGATCAAGAAGGGCTTGCTGCGGCGCACGGTCGACCATGTGAAGGCAGTGGACGGCGTCAACTTCAGCCTGCCGCAGGGGCAGACGCTGGGGATTGTCGGCGAATCCGGGTCGGGCAAGTCGACGCTGGGCCTGGCGATCCTGCGGCTGATTGCCAGCCAGGGCGGGATTCGCTTCCACGGGCAACAGCTCGAATGCCTGAACCAGAAAGCGGTACGGCCATTGCGCCGGGAAATGCAGGTGGTGTTCCAGGACCCGTTCGGCAGCCTGAGCCCGCGCATGTGCGTGGAGGATATCGTTGGTGAAGGGCTGCGCATCCACAAGATCGGCACAGCGCAGGAGCAGGAAGCGGCGATCATCGCGGCGCTGGAGGAAGTCGGGCTGGACCCGCGCACCCGGCATCGCTACCCGCATGAGTTTTCCGGTGGGCAGCGCCAGCGCATTGCCATTGCCCGGGCCCTGGTCTTGAAGCCGGCGCTGATCCTGCTGGACGAGCCAACCTCGGCGCTGGACCGTACCGTGCAGCGGCAGGTGGTGGAACTGCTGCGCAATCTGCAGCAGAAGTACAACCTGACCTACCTGTTCATCAGCCATGACCTGGCGGTGGTCAAGGCGCTGAGCCACCAGTTGATGGTGATCAAGCATGGCCAGGTGGTGGAGCAAGGGGACGCGCAGGCGATCTTCCACGCGCCGCAGCATCCGTATACCCGGCAGTTGCTGGAGGCGGCGTTTCTGGAGGTGGAGGCGTCCTAGCCAGCAGGTCCCGTTCGCCGCGCGCTGGCCAATATCCAGGTGTTCGCCAATGCGGCCATCGGCGCTGAGGTCCTGGGTATCGCAAACGCACATGGCAAATCTGACCGCCTCGCCGCCATGTCTAGCCGAGGTCTTCGCTCACCCGCTCCACCGCGTCCACCGCCTTGCGCGCCCCGGCCTGGATGGCGCTGATGGCAGTACCGGCCTGAACCGCCAACTGCAATGCGCTGGCAGCCTCCATCCGGCTACGTTCGACCTCGCTGACCGCCTGGCTGGCCAGCAACTGGTTGCGTGCGACCACGGCATCGATCTCGGCGGTGGCCGTGCTGGTACGCGCCGCCAGCTTGCGTACCTCATCGGCCACCACTGCAAAGCCTCGGCCCTGCTCGCCGGCACGTGCCGCCTCGATGGCTGCGTTGAGCGCCAGCAGGTTGGTCTGCGCGGCGATCCCGCCAATGGTCTGCACGATGGCGCTGATGCTGGTCGATTGCTCGCCCAGCGCACTGATGGTGACACCTGCGGCCTGCATCTGGCGAGCCACGTCCTGCATGCTCTGCTCCATGGCGTGCATCACGGCCACGCCTTCGCTGGCGCCGGCGTCGGTGCTGCGGGAAACCTCCAGCGCCACCTGCGCGGCACGCTTGACCTCCTCCTCCCGCCGCACCTGGTCAGTCACCACCGAGGCGAACTTGACCACTTTCACCAGGCGCCCCCGGGCGTCGGTGACCGGGTTGTAACTGGCTTCCAGCCAGACTTCACGGCCTTGCCGGTCCAGGCGGCAGAAGCGACCAGCCACATAACGGCCGGCATTGAGCGTCTGCCAGAACACGGCGTAGTCGGGGTTGCTGACCTGCGTGGCGCTGCAGAACATCTGGTGATGCCTGCCCACCACCTGCTCCAGCCGATACCCCATGGCGTCGAGGAACATCGGGTTTGCATCGAGCACAGTGCCATCGAGCCCGAACTGGATCACCGCCGTCGAACGCAGCAACGCGTCAAGCAGTGCCTGGCCCTGCTGGGCCGGGGTCGGCAGCCACTGCGCCAGCGGCTGGCCAACCGCACTGCCGGGCTCTGCGCCCAATGCAGCAGCGCACGCCGGGTTGAGTTCCACCACGCGGCCCTGGGTATCCAGCCTCATGAAAGGTCCCTGTTCGATCTGGGCCAGACGCAGGCGAAGGCTCAGTATTTCAGCATCGCGCTCGACGAGCGCGGCTTTGAGTTGCCGATTGAACATGGAAGTACCTGCGTAATGAAAAGAGTCATCAGGCCATCACCCATTCGGACTGCTCCATCCAGCCTGATGGCCACCTCAGCCTCTGGGTAATGCAATAGCCCTACGCTACTCGCAATATGTGTACATGACAAAATTTTTGTACAGGTATTGTATAGGTTTACACTCGCGGACGCAGGGGCGTTCCATAGTCGTCAGAAAAATTGACGATTATCGTCTTTCATCATCAATCAAAACCCGCATAAATTTTCTACCGCCCTCTTTCAGCGAACACGGTAGAACCATGCCCACCCAGCCAGTAACGCCCTCTTCACCCGTGATTGACATCCTGGCCCAGCGTTCCAGCCTGCCAAACCCTGCGCTCGACCCGTGCCAGGCCAGTGATGTGTTGCTGGCTCATTACGGGATCGTCGGCGAACTGTCGGCCATGGGCAGCCAACAGGACCTGAACCTGCGGGTCGATACAGCCCAAGGCAGGTTCGTGCTCAAGGCATGCCATGGCAGCTATGCGCGGGAGGAGCTTGAAGCCCAGCATGCAGCGCTGGCTTACCTGCGCGAACAGGGCCTGCCGGTACCGGCCGTGCGCGCGGCCAATGATGGCCAGGCGTTGCTGGAAGTGGACGTGAACGGCCAGGCCCTGCGCATTCGCCTGCTCGACTACATCGAAGGCCAGCCGCTGACCCGCCTCGGGCACATGCCAGCGCGCCTGATGGCCGAGCTGGGCGGCCTCTGCGCCAGGCTGGACAATGCCCTGGCCGGCTTCGATCACCCAGGCCTGGCGCGTACCCTGCAATGGGACCCGCAACACGCACAGGCGCTGATCCAGCACCTGTTGCCGGTACTGTCCGACCCGGCACGACGCGCGCGTGTCGAACAGGCCACCGCCGTGGCCGCCGCGCATCTGGCCCCGCTCGCCGCGCAACTGCCGACCCAGGCCGTGCACCTGGACATCACTGACGACAATGCGGTCTGGGCCCGCGACGCCGCGCGCCAATGGCAGCTGCAGGGCGTGATCGATTTCGGCGACCTGCTGCGCACCTGGCGCATTGCCGACCTGTCGGTTACCTGCGCGGCGCTGCTGCACCACGCAGAGGGCGACCCGCTGCGCATCCTGCCGGCCGTGCGTGCGTACCAGGCGCTCAATCCACTGAGTGAAGCCGAGCTACGTGCCCTGTGGCCACTGGTGCTCAACCGTGCCGCCGTGCTGGTGCTGAGCAGCGAGCAGCAGCTCAGCGTCGACCCGGGCAACCAGTACATCCGCGACAACATCGCCCATGAATGGGAAATCTTCGACACCGCCACCGCCGTACCTTTCGCACTGATGCAAGCGGCCATCCTGCAAGCGGCGGGGCTACAACCTGCCACTGCGGACCTGAGCAGCTGCGCGCCCCTGCTGCCCGAGCTGAACGGGCAGCCCGTGACACGCGTCGATCTGGGCGTGCTCAGCGTGCATTGCGAGGCGGGCAACTGGGAACAACCGGGCTTCGACCAGCACCTGCTGAGTACCCAGCCGGCCCCGGCCTGCAGCCTGTACGGGCAGTATCGCCTGTCGCGAACCCATGTCGACCGACCCGAAGAGCCCGCCACCTGCGCCCTCGGCGTCGAGTTGCATGTGCCCAATGGCAGCCTGGTGCAAGCGCCGGAAACCGGCACCTGGCAGGGCCATGGCGACGGCCGTGGCTGCCTGCGCAGCGCGCATTGGGCCTTGTGGCTGCAAGGCCTGGAAGGCGCCCCCGCCGATGGCCAAGTCGTGGAAAAAGGCCAGTCGCTGGGCAGCAGCTGTGGTTTCCTCAGCGTCCAGCTGTGCCTGGACAGCAGCATCCAGCCGCCGTTCTTCGCCACCCCGTCGCATGCGCCGGCCTGGCTGGCCCTGTGCCCGTCGCCGGCGGCGCTGCTGGGCTTCGACTGCGATGCCGAGCCGCTGCCTGACCCGCAGGCCCTGCTGGCCCGCCGCGACGCCAGCTTCGCCCGCTCGCAGAAGCACTACTATGCACAGCCGCCACACATCGAGCGCGGCTGGCGCAACTACCTGATCGACATGCAGGGCCGCTCGTACCTGGACATGCTCAACAACGTCGCCGTACTGGGCCATGGCCACCCGCGCATGGTCGCCGAATCGGCGCGGCAGTGGTCGCTGCTGAACACCAACTCGCGCTTCCACTATGCAGCCATCACCGAGTTCTCCGAACGCCTGCTGGCGCTGGCACCTGAAGGTTTCGACCGGGTGTTCATGGTCAACAGCGGCACCGAAGCCAACGACCTGGCCATTCGCCTGGCCTGGGCCTACAGTGGCGGGCGCGACATGCTCAGCGTGCTGGAGGCCTACCACGGCTGGTCGGTGGCCACCGATGCCATCTCCACCTCGATCGCCGACAACCCGCAGGCCCTGGAAACCCGCCCGGACTGGGTACACCCGGTGGAAGCGCCGAATACCTTCCGCGGCCGCTTCCGCGGTGCCGACAGCGCCGCGCAGTACTTGCACGATGTCGAGGCCAAGCTGGCCGATCTCGACACCCGAGGCCGCCAACTGGCGGGCATCATCTGCGAGCCGGTATATGGCAACGCCGGGGGCATTGCATTGCCGGCCGGTTACCTGCGCGAGGCCTATGCCAAAGTCCGCGCCCGTGGCGGGGTATGCATCGCCGACGAAGTGCAGGTCGGTTATGGCCGCCTGGGCGAGTACTTCTGGGGCTTCGAGGAACAGGGCGTGGTGCCTGACATCATCACCATGGCCAAGGGCATGGGCAACGGCCAGCCGCTTGGCGTGGTCATCACCCGCCGCGAAATTGCCGAAGCCCTGGAGGCCGAGGGCTACTTCTTTTCCTCGGCCGGCGGCAGCCCGGTCAGTTGCCGCATTGGCATGGCGGTGCTGGACGTGATGCAGGAGGAAGGCCTGTGGGACAACGCCCGCGACACCGGGCGCTACTTCAAGGCACGCCTGCAAGCGCTGGTGGACAAGCACCCGCTGGCTGGCGCGGCGCATGGCTCGGGCTTCTACCTGGGCCTGGAGCTGGTGCGCGACCGCGAAACGCTCGAGCCCGCCACCGAGGAAACCATGGCCCTGTGCGACCGCCTGCGGGATCTGGGCATTTTCATGCAGCCGACCGGTGATTACCTGAACATCCTCAAGATCAAGCCACCGATGTGCACTACCCGGGCGAGCGTCGACTACTTCGTCGACAGCATTGACCGGGTGCTGGGCGAAGGCCTGTAAGGGGCTGTCAAGCGGGCCGGTGAGTGGTCATAATTTCCGGCCCGTTCATCAGGTTTGCCAATATGGCCTTCAGCAGCGACTCCCTGGCAATCTTCCTCGCCGTGCTGGAGGCGGGCTCGTTCTCCGCCGCCGCGCGCAAGCTGGGGCGCGTACCTTCTGCCGTAAGCATGGCGATCGCCCAGCTGGAAGCGGAGCTCGACCTGGTGCTGTTCGACCGGGCCACGCGCAAGGCCTTGCCCACCAGTGCCGCCCTGGCACTGGAGCCCCAGGCCAGGCAGGTGATGTGCCAGCTCAACCTGCTCGACGCGCAGGCCCTGCAACTGCACAAGGGCCTGGAGAAACGCCTGACGATTGCCATGGCACCCGAGCTGCAGACCGGCCGCTGGAGCCAGCCACTGGAAATCCTCGCCGAGGAATTCCCCAGCCTGGAAATCGAGGTGCGCTCGGCCACCCAGACCGAAGCCATTCGCCTGCTGCATGACGGCAGCGTGCAGCTGGCGCTGGTGTTCGAACGCCCCGGCATCGACGAGCGCGAGTCGTTCCTGGAGGCCGGCAGCCAACTGCTGGTGGCGGTCGCCTCACCGCGCCATCCGGCCGGGCAGAACAGCGCCACGCCGCTGCCTGAAGAAGTGTTCGCCGAACAACGGCAGATCATCGTGGCCTCGGGCAAGGCCACCGGCTCGGACCCGCGCATGGTGCTGTCGCGGCGCATCTGGCTGACCGACAGCTACCTGGCCACGCTGGACCTGGTGCAGTCCGGCCTGGGCTGGGCCTACCTGCCGCAGCCGCTGGTCGAACCGCTGATTGCTTCGGGCGCGTTGTCGGAAGTGCGCTTCGACAACATGGCCAGCCGCTTGCGGCTGTGGGTCGACATCATCTGGGTCAAGCCGCGCCCGCTGGGGCTGGGCGCACGGCGCTACCTGGAGGTCATGCGCCAGCTGTTCGAGAAGGAGCCGCCGCGGGCCTGATCACGGTTGCTCGCCCAGGCCCCAAGCCCCCCTGGAGTGCAATAAGCGAAACTTCCCACAAGCTTTTGGGACGCCCAAACCTCCCCTGCGAATTGATTCCTCGCTAGTGTTCTGCTCTCCCAGCGGACGCCATTCACGGTGCACCAGCCGAAAAGGAATTTCCATGCAGAGCCAGGCAGAACCGGCCACTCGCTACCCGCAGTGCCTCCATGACTTCGCCACCCGGCAGCGCAGTCCAGAAGAAGCCCTCTATCTTCTGCTCGATCCTTTTGCCAGGTGTCCGCCCGAGTTCGGATCGGCAATTGCTGGTGCCGCCGCTGTAGCGGGTTCTAGCGCTCTGCTCGGCCCTGTAGGCATAGCCATCATTGCAGGGCTGGGAGCATATGTGCTGGCTACATCCGCAAAACGAGCAGAGTCCTCATTAACGGAGCTCTGGGCGAGGCATAGTAAATGGGGACTACCTCAACAGCATCGTCAATGGATCCACCAGAAAGACTTGGACACAGCGATAGGCAGCTTGAACGCCGCAGTGATTGGATCTGGAGTCGAGAACAGCACCTTGAAACAAGGGGCTCCAGCCCGGCGATGGGGCCGGGACAGGCAGCCCAGGACAGCTACTTTCGCCAGCTGCTCCCACGGTCAGGCGGTTGGCGCTACCAGCCTGTAACCGACCCCCGCCTCGGTGATGATGAACCGTGGCGCGGTGGGATCATCGCCGAGCTTCTGCCGTAAATGCCCCACCACGATCCGCAGGTAATGGGTGTCATCCACATGGGTCGGCCCCCAGATATCCTTGAGCAGCTGCTGCTGGGTGATCACCCGCCCCGGGTGCCCGGCCAGTTGCGCCAGCAGGGCATATTCCTTGCGCGTCAATGCCACCTCGACCCCGTCCAGGGTCACCCGGCGAAAGGCGAAATCCACGGTCAGCGGGCCGAAGCTGGCGGCGATTTCCGAGCCGCCGGCCTGCGGCACCTGGCGCAGCAAGGCACGCACCCGAGCGAGGAATTCCTGAATGCCAAACGGCTTGGTCACATAGTCATTGGCGCCGCCATCCAGCGCATCGACCTTCTGCACTTCACTGGCGCGCACCGACAGCACCAGCACCGGCACCGCGCTCCACTCACGCAGTTCACGCAGCACCTGCTGGCCGTCCATGTCCGGCAAACCGAGGTCGAGCACCACCAGGTCGGGTTTGCCCAGCGCCGCCTGGGCCAGCCCTTCGCTGCCGGTGGCGGCCTCGAGCACCTTGTAACCTTGCGAGGCCAGGCTGATGCGCAGGAACTTGCGGATCTGCGGTTCATCGTCGATGACCAGGAGGGTAGCGGAGTGACTCATGGGGCTTCGCTTTCAGCTTCAGGTTGAGGGGGCAGCGGCAAGCATAAAGTGATGCAGGTGCCCTGGCCATCAATGCCTTCGCCAACCTGGATCTGGCCACCGTGCGCACCAATCATGCCCTGGCAGATGGCCAGGCCCAGGCCGGTGCCCTGCCCGCCACGGTCACCGCGGGCTGCGGTATAGAACATGTCGAAGATCTTGTCGCGGTCGGCCAGCGGAATACCCGGGCCCTGGTCGCTGACGGCGAAGCATAGCTGGCCGTCCCGCACCGACACCTGCAGTTCCAGCCGGCCATTGGCGGGCGAGAAGCGCGCGGCATTTTCCAGCACATTGACCAGCGCCTGTTCGATCAGCGCCGCATGCACGAACAGCAACGGCAGCTCGGCCGGGACATCGGTGTGCACGCGCAGGGGTGCCAGCACCACGCGCAAGCGATTGAGTGCGCTGCCGACGATGTCGGCCGGGGCCACCCAGTCACGGGCCAGCTTGAGGCCGCCATGACCCAGGCGGGTCATGTCCAGCAGGTTCTGGATATAGCGATCGAGGCGTTCTGCCTCATTACGGGTGCCCTCCAGCAGTTCGCGACGGTCTGCGAGCGGAATCGCCTCGCCCAGCGCCAGCAGGCTGTCGATGCTGCCGCGCATGGCCGTCAACGGGGTACGCAGGTCGTGCGACACCGATGCGAGCAAGGCGCTGCGCAGTTGCTCGGTTTCGCCATGCAGGCGTGCGGCCTCCAGCTGTTCGGCCAGGCGCGCGCGGGCCAGGGCCTGGGCCAACGGCTGGCCAAGGGCAGTCAACAAGCGCCGGCGCGGGTCGCTGAGCGGCTGGCCGGAGCGTGAACGCACGCCGAGCAAGGCCAGGGGCTGTTCATCCACCGCCAGCGGCCACCACCACCAGCGGCCATTGGGCAGGGTATCGCTGCCATGGCCGGCGGCCTGGCCATGCTGCCAGGCCCATTCGGCCGCAGCGCGTTCGTTGTCGCTGAAGGCATGGGCGATGCCAGTGGCTACCTGCAGCTGGCCTTCGGCATTGCGCTCCAGCAGGCAAACCTGCGCATCCTGCCAGCCATCCAGGTACTGGGCGGCAGCGTTGAGCACCGCCTGGCGGTCGGTGGCCACCGTCAGCCGGCGCGACAGGTCTAGCAGCTGGCTGGTCTGCGCCTGGGTCTCGCGCAGCGCCTGCAACTGGCGGCGCTGGCGCGCAGCCAGGTTGCCGGTGAGGGCGGCCATCAGCAGGAAGAACAGCAAGGTCAGCACGTCTTCTTCGCGCTGGATGGTGAATGAGAAGTTGGGCGGGATGAACAGGAAGTCGTAGGTGAGGAACGACAGCGCGGCACAGGCCAGGGCAGGCCCCAGGCTGCTGCGCACCGCCACCAGCAACACAGCGGCGAGGAAGACCAGCGAGATATTGGGCAGCGCCAGCACCCTCGACACCGCCCAGGCCAGGCCCGCCGCCAGGATGGTCGCCAGCAATGCCAGCAGGTAATGGCGCCAGACCCACACCTGCCGCACCGCCAGACGCGGCGCCTGCGGCTGCAGGTCACGGTCGAGCACGTTGATTTCCAGGCCGTGGCTTTCGCGCAACAGGCGGGTGGCCACACCGGCACCGAACAGGCGCCGGCGCAGGCGGTTGCGCGACTGCCCGACCAGTACCAGGCTGGCGCGCCGCTCGGCGGCATGCTGAATCAATGTGCCTGCCACTTCGCCGGCGCGCAACAGCACCACTTCCCCACCCAGGCGCTCGGCCAGTTGCTGCGCCGCCAGCAGGCGCTGCCGGGCGGTTTCGTCGCGCAGACGGCCGTTGTCCACGTGCACCAGGCTCCACGGCAGATGGCGGCGCTGGGCTACCCGGCAGGCATGGCGCACCAGGCGTTCGGCCTGGTCATCGCCATCCACGCCCACCAGCAAGCGCCCGCGCAATGCCGGTGCCTCCTGCCCGCGTTGGCGATAGCCGTGCGCCAGGTCGGCATCCACCTGGGCAGCGGCTGTCTGCATGGCCAGCTCACGCAAGGCGGTGAGGTTGGTTTGCGAGAAGAACGCGTCGATGGCGGCGCGCGCCTGTTCGGGTACGTATACCTTGCCTTCGCGCAGGCGTTCGAGCAGTTCACGCGGTGGCAGGTCGATCAGCACCAGTTCGAAGGCTTCCTGCAGCACCCAGTCCGGCAGGGTTTCGCGCACTTGCACGCCAGTGATGTCGCGGACCTTGTCGTTGAGGCTTTCCAGGTGCTGGACGTTGACCGTGGTGTACACGTTGATGCCGGCGGCCAGCAGCTCCTGGACGTCCTGCCAGCGCTTGGCGTGGCGACTGCCGGGCGCGTTGGTGTGCGCCAGTTCGTCGACCAGCACCAATGCTGGCGCGGCCTTCAGCAGGCCATCGAGGTCCATTTCCTCGAGGGTGACGCCACGGTACTGGCTGCGCAGCAGCGGCTGCTGCTGCAGGCCGCCGAGCAGCGCCTCGGTTTCGGCGCGGCCATGGGTTTCGACCACCCCGGCCACGACCTGCACGCCCTGGCGTTGCTGGGCGTGGGCGGCCTGGAGCATGGCGAAGGTCTTGCCGACGCCGGGGGCGGCGCCGAGGAACACCTTCAGCCGGCCCCGGCCGGTTTGTGGGAGGGTAGCCAACAGCGCGTCTGCGCGGGTGGAGTCACTCATCTTTCATCCTTTGCTATTTCCAGCAAGCAGCAAATTCAGGGACAAACACCGTACCTGTGGGAGCGGGTTCACCCGCGAATACGATGGTGGCGCCACTATCGCATTCGCGGGTGAACCCGCTCCCACAGGGTCCCTGCTAGCCCCTCAAGTCATCTATCAATGGCTGAGGTTGTCCAAGGCCTGGTTCAAGGCCAGCACATTGACCACCGGCGGGCCGATCAATGGGTGGAGGGTGGCCTCTTCGAGCAAGCCTTGCAAGCGTTCTACCGGCAGTTGCCGCGCCGCCGCCACCCGTGGGATCTGGTAGGCCACGGCCTCCGGTGGCAGGTGCGGGTCGAGGCCACTGCCCGACGTGGTCAGCAGTGCCAGAGGCACCGCCCCCTGCTGCGCCTGATACTGCGCTGCCGCATCACCCTTGACCCGCTCGGCCAGCGCCGGGTTGCTCGGCGACAGGTTGCTTGCACTGCTGGCCACGGTGGCGAAGGCCCCCGCCGAAGGGCGCGAATGGAACCAGCCATCCCCCTGGAAATCCTGGGCGATCAGCGCCGAACCGCGCACCTGGCCCTGGTCATCACGCACCAGGCTGCCGTTGGCCTGGCTGGGGAATGCCAGCTGGGCAATCCCGGTCACCGCCAGCGGATACAGCGCGCCAGTCACCAGGGTCATCAACAAGGCCAGGCTCAACGCCGGGCGGACATAAGCATTCATGGCGGCCTCCTCAGACCAGGTGCAGTGCATTGAGCAGCAGATCGATCAGCTTGATCCCGGCAAACGGCACGACGATGCCGCCCAGCCCGTAGATCAGCAGGTTGCGCCGTAGCAGGTGCGCCGCACTGGCGGCCTGCACCCGTACGCCACGCAGCGCCAGCGGGATCAGCACGATGATGATCAGCGCGTTGAACACGATGGCCGACAGAATCGCGCTCTGCGGGCTGGCCAGGTGCATCAGGTTGAGCACGCCCAACTGCGGGTAGATGGCGGCGAACAGCGCTGGCAGGATGGCGAAGTACTTGGCCACGTCGTTGGCGATGGAGAAGGTGGTCAGCGCACCACGGGTGACCAGCAGCTCCTTGCCGACCTGGACCACATCCAGCAGCTTGGTCGGGTCGCTGTCCAGGTCGACCATGTTGGCCGCCTCACGCGCGGCCTGGGTGCCGTCGTTCATGGCCATGCCCACATCAGCCTGGGCCAGTGCCGGGGCGTCGTTGGCGCCGTCGCCGCACATGGCCACCAGGCGGCCGTCGTTCTGCTCCTGGCGGATGCGGGCCAGTTTCTTCTCCGGCGTGGCCTCGGCCAGGACGTCATCCACGCCGGCCTCGGCGGCAATGGCGGCAGCGGTCAGCGGGTTGTCGCCGGTCACCATCACCGTGCGGATACCCAGCTTGCGCAGCTCGGCGAAGCGCTCGCGAATACCGGGCTTGACCACGTCCTTGAGGTGGATCACGCCAAGCAGGCGCTTGTCCAGGCACACCAGCAACGGCGTGCCGCCGCTCTGGGCGATGCGCTCCACTTCACGGGCCAGCGCTGGCGGCATTTCCAGGCGTTGCATGCCAACGAAGGCCAGCACGGCATCGACGGCGCCCTTGCGGTAACGGTGCTGCTGGAAGTCGATGCCCGACAGGCGCGTCTCGGCGCTGAACGCCACGGCCTCGAATTGCCCGGCAGCCGGCTCGATGAAATCATGCAGTTGGCGCAGGTACTCGACGATCGACTTGCCCTCGGCGGTGTCGTCGGCCAGCGACGCCAGCAAGGCGCCCTCCCCCAGCTCGCGGGCGGTGACGCCCGGTGCGGCATGCAGCGCGCTGCAGCGGCGGTTGCCGAAAGTGATGGTGCCGGTCTTGTCGAGCATCAGCGTGTGCACGTCCCCGGCCGCTTCCACTGCACGGCCCGAGCGGGCAATCACGTTCAGCCGCACCAGCCGGTCCATGCCGGCGATGCCGATGGCCGACAACAGGCCGCCGATGGTGGTGGGGATCAGCGTCACCAGCAACGCGGCGAGGAAGATCAGCGGCAGGCTGCCACCGGCGAAGTGGGCGAACGGCTGCAAGGTCACCACCACGATCAGGAAGATCAGGGTCAGGCCGATCAGCAGGATGTCGAGGGCGATCTCGTTCGGGGTCTTCTGCCGCTTGGCGCCTTCGACCAGGGCAATCATGCGGTCGAGGGTCGATTCGCCCGGGTTGCTGGTAATCCGGATCAACAGCCAGTCGGAGACCAGCCGGGTATTGCCGGTCACTGCCGAGCGGTCGC
Source organism: Pseudomonas oryzicola (assembly GCF_014269185.2). NCBI lineage: Bacteria > Pseudomonadati > Pseudomonadota > Gammaproteobacteria > Pseudomonadales > Pseudomonadaceae > Pseudomonas > Pseudomonas oryzicola. The sequence goes on along the minus strand of NZ_JABWRZ020000001.1, from coordinate 1,992,793 downwards.
CACCGGACTCGCGGATCACTGGCGCCGACTCGCCGGTAATGGCGGCCTCGTTGACCGCAGCGATACCTTCGAGCACCTCGCCATCACCGGGGATCATCTCGCCGGCCAGCACACGAACCACATCGTCCTTGCGCAACGCGCTGGCCGCGACGGTTTCGTAGCTGCCGTCGCGCTTGCGCCGTTGAGCAGTCAGGCCCTGGCTGCCGGCCTTGAGGCTATCGGCACGGGCCTTGCCACGGCCCTCGGCCAGGGCTTCGGCGAAGTTGGCAAACAACACTGTGAACCACAGCCACAGGGCGATCTGCACGGCAACTCCGGTACTCACGCCACTGCCGGGCACCGCGCACAGGGCGGTGGTCAGTAACGCCGTCAGGGCAACCACCAGCATCACCGGCGAGCGCTTGAGCTGACGCGGGTCGAGCTTGACGAAGGCCTGCACCAGCGCCGGGCGCCACAGCGCGGCGAAGCGAGTCTGGTCCTTGGCGCTGTGGCGGGTTTTTACTTCAGGAATGGGCATGTTCATGGTCGATCCTCAAAAACCCAGGCTCAGGTGTTCGGCAATCGGCCCGAGGGCCAGGGCCGGCAGAAAGGTCAGGCCACCGACCAGCAGGATGGTCACCAGCAGCAGGCCGGTGAACAGCGGGCCATGGGTGGGGAAGCTGTTCAGCCCCTGGGGTGCGCTTTTCTTCGCTGCCAGGCTGCCGGCCAGGGCCAGCACCGGCAGGATGTAGCCGAAGCGGCCGATGAGCATGGCCAGGCCGATCATCAGGTTGTGGAACACCGTGCCGGCGCCGAAGCCGGCAAAGGCCGAGCCATTGTTGGCAGCACCCGAGGTGTAGGCGTACAGCAACTGGCTGAAACCATGCGCACCGGGGTTGCTCACCGCCGCCGCCGGGCCGGGCAGGCTGGCAGCGATGGCACCCAGCACCAGCACGCCGACCGGCATCACCAGCAGGGTCGCCACCAGCAGTTGCACCTCGCGGGCCTGCAGCTTCTTGCCCAGGTATTCCGGGGTGCGGCCAATCATCAGCCCCGCCAGGAACACCGCGATCAGCACGAACAGCAGCATGCCGTACAGCCCCGCACCGACGCCGCCGAAAATCACCTCGCCGACCATCATGTTGACCATCGCCACCATCCCGGTGAGGGGGTTGAGGCTGTCGTGCATGGCATTGACCGAACCGTTGGAGGCGGCGGTAGTGGTCACCGTCCACAGCACCGAACCGGTGGTGCCAAAGCGGCTTTCCTTGCCCTCCATCGGCGCGCTGTGCTGGACCTGCGCACTGTCCAGGGCCGGGTTGGGCTGGTGCTCGGACCACAACGCCGTGCTGCCGCCAACCAGGAACAGGGCCAGCATGCAGGCGAGGATGGCACGGCTCTGGCGCAGGTCCTTCACGTAGTGGCCGAAGGTGAACACCAGCGCTGCCGGAATGAGGATGATCGACGCCACCTCGAACAGGTTGCTCCACGCCGTGGGGTTCTCGAACGGGTGCGCCGAGTTGACGCCGAAGAAGCCACCGCCATTGGTACCCAGTTGCTTGATGGCGATCTGGCTGGCGGCCGGGCCCAGCGGGATGGTCTGCTCGCTGCCTTGCAGGGTGACGGCGTGGGCGTAATCGGCCAGGGTCTGCGGCACGCCCTGCCATACCAGCAGCAGTGCCAGCAGCAGGCACAGCGGCAGCAGGCCGTAGAGGGTGGCACGGGTCATGTCGACCCAGAAGTTGCCCAGCGTCGTCGCGCTGCGCCGGGCGATGCCACGGCACAGCGCGACCAGCACGGCCAGGCCGGTAGCGGCGCTGACGAAGTTCTGCACGGTCAGGCCGAGCATCTGGCTCAGGTAGCTGACCGACGCCTCACCGCTGTAGGCCTGCCAGTTGGTGTTGGTGACGAAGCTGACGGCGGTGTTGAACGCCAGCGACCATTCCTGGCCGGGCAGGTGCTGCGGGTTGAGTGGCAGGTAGCCCTGCAGCAGCAACACGGCGAACAGCAGCAGGAAACCGACCAGGTTGAAGGCCAGCAGGGCCAGGCTGTACTGCCGCCAGTTCTGTTCCTGGCTGCTGCGCACTCCCGCCAGCCGGTAGCAGGCTTGCTCGACCGGGACGAGCACAGGCGACAGCCAGGTACGCTGGCCTTCCATGACCTTGTAGTAGAACCGGCCCAGCAAAGGTGCCGGCACCAGCACCAGGGCGAAGAACGCCACCAGCAGTGCGATATCGTAACTGTGCATGGCCGCTCCCTAGCTGCGATCGGCGCGCAGCAGCGCCACCAGCAGGTAAACCGCCAAGGCCACTGCCAAAAGCAGTGACAACCCGTCGAGCATGTACATGAGTGCAACTCCCCGTTGTGCGGCGTGGGCCGCTTTGGGGAAATTGTCCGAGGGAGGGGCGTAAAGGGGCGAGATTGGGGGGGTAAGGTATGAATAAAAAATGCGTAAAGTTGAGGGTTCTGGAGTGCCGGTACCGGCCTCATCGCGGATGAATCCGCTCCTACAGGGGAGCGGTGCAGGAGCGAATTCATCCGCGATGCGGCCGGTACCGGCTTACGACTGGACCGGCCCTGAATTGCGGCTCCAGTCCAGCAACAGGCTATACCCCACGGCCAGCAAGGTAGGCCCGATGAACAACCCGATAAAGCCAAAGGCGATCAACCCGCCAAACACCCCCAGCAGCACGATCACCAGCGGCAGGTTGCCGCCACGGCTGATCAGGTAGGGTTTGAGCACGTTGTCCACGCCGCTGATGACGAAGGTACCCCAGATGCCGAGGAACACCGCCATGCCGTATTCGCCCTTCCACACCAGCCAGGCCGTGGCCGGTATCCAGGCCAATGGCGGCCCCATCGGGATCAGGCTGAGCATGAAGGTCACCAGGCCCAGCACAATGGCGCCGGGGACGCCGGCAATCAGGAAACCGATCAAGGCCAGCACGGCCTGCGCCGCAGCTGTGCCGATCACACCGTTGACCACCCGCTGCACCGTGCCGGCGACCAGCTCCAGGTAGTACTCGCCGCGCTCGCCCACCAAGCGGTGCAGCAAGCGCAGGACGAACGCCGACAAACGTGGGCCATCGCGATAGAAGAAGAACACGAATACCAGGCTGAGGGTCAGCTCCAGCACGCCGCTGCCGATTTGCGCACTGCGCGCCAGCAACCAGTTACCCACCTGCCCCAGGTGCGGCTTGATCGAAGCCAGCAAGGCCGCGCCCTGCTGGTCCAGCGACTGCCACCAGCTGACCAGGCGTTCGCCCACCAACGGGACGCCACCCAGCCAGGCCGGAGCATCGGGCAGGCCGTCGACTTGCACGTCACGGACAAACGCCGTTGCATCGCGAATGTGATCGGCCAGGTTGAACCCCAGCCATACCAGCGGCAGGGCCACGATCAGGATCCAGGCGCTGGTGAGCAGGCTGGCGGCCAGGGTTTCGCGCCCGCCCAGCACGCGCGTGAGAAAGCGCATCAGCGGCCAGCTGGCAAAGGCCAGGATGGCCCCCCACAACAGCGCCGAGATGAACGGTGCCATCACCCAAAGGCCGGCACCCAGCAGTGCCAGCAGCAGAATCTGGATCAACAGGCGGTCATTGTTAACCATGGTGGGCTCGTTCAGCGGATCAGTTCAAGGTGCAGGCCTTCGCCAGGCGCGCTACCAACCTCGAGGCGGCCATTGCGCACCCCCGCCTTGACCAGCGCCTCGCGCCAGGCTTCGGCCTGGGGGCCACTGAGGCTGGCACGCAGGGTGCTGTCGAGGTTCAGGCTGCGCGCCAGCAGGTCTGCCCAGGTGTCTTGCGGCGCGGCGAGGTCAGGGTAGTCGAGCTTGCCGGTGTCGCGCAGCTCCCGCAGCACCGTGGCGGCAGTCGGCAGCAGTACGCCCAGCGGGCTGCCGGCGACGAACTCTTCCACATGCAGGTAGGCGCGGCGGTTGCCACGGGTAACGCTGTACAGCGCGACCAGGGTGTCGGCCTGCTGCGCCGAGCGGCGCAACAGGATGAACGCCTGTTGCTCGTCGCCGCCGTTGAGGCGGGCATTGCCGAATACATCATTGGCCCACAGGCTGGCTTCGCCGCAATCGCGGCCCTGGCACCAGAACAGCGGGTAACCGCCCTCGCGCTGCAGCGTTTCGCGCGCGCTGGTGAACGCTTCCCGGGCGGTGCGCTCGACCGGCAGTTCGTAGGTGACCGAGCTGACCTGGCCGCGGCTTTCGACCTTGTTTTCAACCCGCAGGCGGCCGCTGATCTTGCGCAGTGGGCCCATCGGATAGACACGCTCCTGCTCCACGGCCGGGCGTTGGTCGACCACCTTGGCATCCACCGGTACCGGCAAGCTGCTGCCCCATGACACAGGGCTGGCGAACACCAGACAGGCCGCGAAGGCAAAACGAATGGCAACAGGCGCGCTCATCGGCGACCCAGGCGGCGCTCAGCGCCGAGGTGAAGCTCCAGGATGTCTGGCAATTGCATGGTTGTCTCCCTGTTCAACCCGCCAAGCCTCGACAGTTGTCCGTTGCAAGTCAAGCAAAGCCAAAGAAGCGATTGAAACAGTCTGCGACAAGCGCTGCGCCCTGCTCATCGTTCAGGTGCAGGTGATGGCCACCGGGCAACTTCACCTGTTCAAAGGGTAGCTGCTGCAGCAACGCGGTGTGACGTGCCAGCAGGCCATCGGCCGCCACGACCAGGCACGCCGGACAACTCACCCGGCGCACGTGGGCCATGGCCTGGGTTTCACTCAGGCGCAGCGGCGATGGCAGGGTCAGGCGGCTGTCGCTGCGCCAGCTGTAGCCGCCCGGCACTGGCATCAGGCCACGTTGTGCCAGCAGCTCGGCGGCCTCGCGGCTGACCGCAACCATACCCTTCATGCGCGCCTCGACGCCCCGTTCCAGCGTGGCGTACACCGACTTGCGCTTGTCATCCAGGCGCAGCTGGGCCTGCAGGGCCATGCCCAGGCGCTCGGCGGCGTCCTGCTCTGCACCGGTCGGCGGGATCACGCCATCGATCAAAGCCAGGTGGCTCACCCGCTCCGGCAACGCGCCAGCCAGTTGTACCGAGATGATTGCCCCCAGCGAATGGCCCAGCAGGGCGAAACGTTGCCAGCCCAGTTGCCCGGCCACTCGCAGCACGTCATGGGCGTAATCGGCCAGGGCATAGCCGGTGCCGGGCGGGCGGTGCTCCGAGTAGCCGTGCCCGGCCAGGTCCAGGGCGACGATGCGCAGGCCTTTCAGGCGCGGTGCCAGGCGGGCGAAGCTGTTGGCGTTGTCCAGCCAGCCATGCAGGGCAATCACCGGTAGTCCGTCGGCAGGACCGAACAGGTGCGCCGCCAGTTCGATATGGCCCAGGCTCAGGCGCACTTCCTCGACCTGCGTGCTCATGCCTGGCTCCAGCGGTCGAACAGGCCTTTAATCAGGCTGGCGGTGTCGGTTGGCCGCTCCAGGGGGAACATGTGCCCCCCGGGCACGCTGTGGTATTCGCCCTTGGGCATGCCGCGCACAGCCAGGGCATGGTGACGACGAATGACATTGCTGCGCTCGCCACGGACCATGGCCAGCGGCACCTGCAAGTGCCGTGCAGGCGCCGGGCTGGTATGTGGGATGCTACGGTAGATGCTGATCTCGGTGGCGACGTCGAAGCGCAGTTGCAGCCCCTGCGGCATCGCCTGCAGACCATGCTCTACATAGGCATCGAGGCACTCGGGGTCAAAATGGCGAAACAATGACTTGCCGGCGAAGTAGTCACGGGCGCTGTCACGGTCGCCGAAGGTTTCGCGGCGCCCCAAGGTGCGGCCGGCCGGGGTGATACGGTCGATGAAGCCGAAGCGCTTGGCGGTGCGCAGCAGCCACTGGTCGGCGCGGGTGAGCACTGGCGAGTCGAGCATCACCACGCCGCGGTAGTACTCCGGGCGACGCAAGGCAGCATGCAGGTGCAGTACACCGCCCAGCGAATGGCCGACACCCCATACCGGCTGATCCTGCCGGGCCAGGTGGTGCAGCAGCTCATCGACCAGCCCCTGCCAGTTGTCGTCCACCGGAAAACGCGGATCGTGCCCGTGCTGGGCCAGGTGCTGCACCTGATAGTCCGGTGCCAGCGCCGCGAACAGCTTGCCGTAGGTGGCCGAGGGAAAGCCGTTGGCATGGGCGAAGAAAATCTGCTGCGACATGGCGCCACATCCGGTGGGGAATGATGGCCCATTGTCGGTATCGCCAGACGGTTCGGCAACATCCGGAAAGGTCATCGGCGAGGGCTATCAGGTCACTGTCTTGCTCAAGATCTGAAGATTTGCACAATTTTGTCGGTTCAGGCATGCCCGCGAACAACGGCAAGGCCGGTGCCATCGACCGCACGGCCTGTTTCGCCGGCACGCCTGGGGCTCAAGCCGGGGAGTGGATTGCCCGAAGGGTCATCAAGCCAGCCAGCGGCCAGTCCCCTTCCAGTTCCGCCAGGCTGGCGGTGCTCATGCCCGCCGGCCGCTGTTGATGGCCATGCTCTAGCGCCCCGACCAATGTCCCCACCAGCGGCTGATGACTGACCAGCAACACATGCTCCAGGCCCAGACGCTCGATTTCGCCGATCACCTGCTGCACGTCACTGTCAGGCGTCAACCACGGCACGGTGCGCACCGGTTCGGCGAAACCCAGGGTGTCATGTACCAGGGCCGCCGTCTGCTGGGCGCGCACATAGGGGCTGGCGAGGATCGCCTGCAACGGCTGGCCCAGCAGGCGGGCAGCGCTGTGCAGCACCTGCTCGCGGCCATGGGCGGTCAGCCGGCGTTCGGCGTCGCTGCTGGCCCGCGGCTCCGCTTCGCCATGGCGCAATACCCACAGCTTCACAGCTTGGGCTCCTCGTCACGCACCGGGTGCGGTGCAGCGGCGACGGCGTGCGGCGCCTCGCTTTCAGGGGTACGCGGCGTCGGCCAGTCGGCGAACGGCCAGGGTTTCTGGTCGCTGTGAAAGCTGCCGAAACGGCCGATCTGCGCCAGGTACTGGCTCAGGCTGTCGCCGAAGTTCATCAGGCTGGCGCTTGGCGCGCCGTACACCAGGCGGTAGATCAACTGCACCAGCACCAGGCCGCCGAGGAGGATCTCGGCCAATTGCCAGACCACCAGAAAAACCAGCATCCACAGCACCCGCAGGATGATCGACTCGCGCTGGGCGCGCTCCGGGGTATCGTTCATGTTTCGCTCCTTGCTGCGTGCGGCTCAGTTGAAACCGCTGATGGAAATGAAATCGACATCGGTCTTCGGCTCGGCGCGCATCAGGTGTTCGATCACCTGGTTCAGCGTACGGCCTTCGAACAGGATCGCATGCAGGCCCGCCACCAGCGGCATGTACACCTGCACTTCCTGGGCCTTGGCCTTGAGCACCTTGAGCGTGTTGACGCCTTCGGCCACTTCGCCCAGGCGGTTGACGGCCTGCTCCAGGCTCAGGCCCTGGCCCAGCGCGTAGCCAACCTGGTAGTTGCGGCTCTTGGGCGAGGAACAGGTGACGATCAGGTCACCCACCCCGGCCAGGCCGAGGAAGGTCATGGGGTTGGCACCCTGGCTGACGGCAAAGCGGGTCATCTCGGCCAGGGCACGGGTAATCAGCATGCTCTTGGTGTTCTCGCCCATGCCCAGCGCCACCGCCATGCCGGCGATGATGGCGTAGACGTTCTTCAGCGCCCCACCCAGCTCGACGCCAAAGCGGTCGGCACTGGCGTAGACACGGAAGGTACGCCCATGCAGCACGGCCTGCACCTGCTGGCAAAGCTTCTCGTCCTCGCTGGCGACCACCGTGGCCGTCAGTGCATGCTCGGCAATCTCGCGGGCCAGGTTGGGGCCCGACAGCACACCGATGCGTGCTTCGGGGGCGATTTCTTCGAGGATCTGGCTCATCAGCTTGAAGCTCTGTGCTTCGATGCCCTTGGTCAGGCTGACCAGCCCCTTGCCGCGCAGCAGCTCGGCGTGGGGCGCCAGCACGCTGCGCAGGGCGCTCGATGGCAGGGCGACGAAGACCAGGTCGCTGGCCTGCAAGGTCGCCAGCAGGTCGTTGACCGGCTCGACGCCATCATGCAGGCGGATACCCTTGAGGTAGCGCGGATTCTCGCGATTGACCCGCATCGCCTCGGCTTGCGCCGGGTCACGCATCCATTGGCGCACCGGCACACCGTTCTCCGCCAGCAGGTTCGCCACGGCGGTGCCGAAGCTGCCGCCTCCCAGAACTGCAACAGGTTGCTGTTCAGTCATATCCAATCCGTTAAAGCCAAAAGTTAAGTGGCGACGGGGTCATTATACGGCTCGTCTGCTACAGAACCAGTGTCGGTATCAGTCCTTTCGCGGGCACGCCAGCTCCCACAGGGTGGCGCCCAAGGGCCGGTTCCGGCAAAGCAGATCACTGGCAAAACCCCCAAGGTCAGTTACCATGCCTGTTTCAATCCTGAAACAAGGCAGCTTTGTGTTCCCTGGCACGCCCCCGTACCCGCGCCTGCTCCTGCTGACTGCCCTGCTCGGTGGCCCGGCCGTGGCCGATGATCTGTTCATCGACAACACCGACCTGCCGCAGGTTCTGACCGCCACGCGCCTGAAACAATCCCCGGCGGCAGTACCGGGCAGCATGACCGTGCTCGACAGCGAGCTGATCCATGCCAGCGGCGCCCGCGACATCCCCGAGCTATTGCGCCTGGTGCCGGGCATGATGATCGGCTATGGCGCCGGCAACCAGCCCACGGTCAATTACCACGGCAGCAACGTCAACGACGCCCGGCGCATGCAGGTGCTGATCGACGGCCGCTCGGTGTACCGTGCCGGCCTGGCCACGGTGGACTGGAGCGATATCCCACTGGCCCTGGAAGACATCGAGCGCATCGAGGTGTTCCGCGGCCCCAACACGGTCAGCTACGGCGCCAATGCGCTGATGGCGGTGGTCAACATCCTGACCCGCAACCCCGCCGACAGCCATGGCACGCGGCTGAAGACCACCCGCGGCCAGGACGGCATCAACGACTTCTACGCCAGCCACGGCTTTGGCTGGGATGGCGGTGACATGCGCCTGTCGCTGTCGGGCCAGCAGGATGATGGTTTCGACGAAAACCAGTTCGGCCAGGACTACCGCGACAGCCGCCGGCTGACCCGCTTCAATCTCAATGCCAGCCACAGCCTGGCGCACGACCAGACGCTGGAATGGCAGCTGGCAGCGAAAGAAGGCAGCAACCAGCGGCCGTACACCTACAAGCCGGTGTTCAAAAGGTACGAGGTAGGCAACAACGCCGACGTCAATGCCAAGGACTACGCAGGCTCACTGCGCTGGACCAAGGATTTCAGTTCCGAGCACAGCCTCTATATCCAGGGCTCGGCCCAGCATTTCGACCGCCAGCAGGTCTGGCGCGCCTGCGATGCCTTGCAGTCGTTCAGCCCGGAATTGACCAGGCTCTGGCAGATCAACCCCGACTTCGCCGAGAAAGTGGCGCGCGGCATCGCGACCGGCGCGCCACTTACGACCAGCGACCCGGTCATGCAAGGGCTTCTGGAGAATGTTCGGCAACAATGGGCGAACGGTGGAAACCAGCAAGTCTGCGGCGACGTCGACCAGAGCACGCGCGAAACCCGCTATGACCTGGAAATCCAGGATACCCTGAGCCTGACCGACAGCCTGCGCCTGCTCAGCGGCATGAATTACCGCTACGATCGTGCTGACTCGCAGACCTACTTCAACGGTAGCATCGACGACCAGACCTGGCGCCTGTTCGGCCAGCTGGAGTGGCGCGCCGACGAGCACTGGATCCTGCAGGGCGGCGCCATGTTCGAAGATTCGCGCCTGTCTGGCAGCTCGTTGACACCGCGCGTGGCGGTCAACTACCTGATCACCCCGCGCCATGGCTTGCGCGCGGTGTATTCCGAGGCCGTGCGCTCACCCGACATGTTCGAGAACAACGTCAACTGGAGCTACACGGTCAAGAACCTGAGCCCCAATGCGTTCGGCCTGCAAAACGGCGAGTACTTCGTCAAGACCCGTGGCCCGGGCGACCTTGAGCAGGAGCGCATGCGCTCGCGCGAGGTGGGCTACAACGGTTACTTCAGCGACATCGACCTGAGCATGGATGTGAAGCTGTTCTACGACGAGATCACCGGCATGATCAGCGAGCCCCTGAAGAACAACCAGTTCATCGCCAGCAACGCCAACAAGGCCCGCTTCAGCGGTAGCGAGGCACAACTGGACTGGCGCCCGACCCTGCGCGACCGCCTGCGCCTGACCTATGCCTACGTCGATGCCTGGGCCAGCAACCCCGACGATCGCCGCCTCAGCGCCCGCAACAGCGGTTCGGCCGGGTGGATGCGCGAATGGGGTGATGGCTGGTCGAGCGCGCTGTTCTATTACGGCGACGATGCACTCAACCAGTACCGTTACGAGCGCCTCGACCTGCGCCTGGCCAAGCGCTTCCGGGTGCATGGCAGCAACCTCGAACTGGCCGCGCTGTGGCAACAACGGCTGGACGATGAGCCGACCACGGCGATCCAGAACCGCTACGACAGCCGCCATCGCCTGAGCGTCAGCGCGGAGCTGGAGTTCTGATGGCCTTGTTGCTGCGCCTGTTGCTGCTGTGCCTGTGGCCGTTGGGGCCGCTGTCTGCCAGCGAGATCGTGCTGGTTGGCGCAGAGGACCAGCCCGGCATCCGCAGCTTCGTCGCGGCACTGGAAAGCCGACGCCCGCACGATCATGTGCACTTCCAGACCACCGCCGACCTGCCACGCCCCGGCCTGCTCAAGAGCGACCTGCGCCTGATCCTGCTGGATAATGCCGCCCTGGAGTGGCGCCTGGGTGAAAACGCCGGCCCGCCAGCCCTGGCCATGCGCGTCAGCCGGGTACAGGCCGCACAGCGCCTGGGAAAGTCGCTGCCAGCGTTCCTCACCTTGTTGTGGAGCGACCCACCGCTGGGCCGGCAACTGCGCCTGGCGCGCTACCTGCTGCCACAGGCCCAGCGCATTGGCGTGCTGTACGGCGAGCACAGCGGTTTCCTGCTCGAAGAGCTGCGCCTTGCCGCACGCCCGCTGGGCCTGGAAATCATTGCCCAGGACTGGCCCGACCCGCGTGACAGCCGGCCCCTGCAGCACCTGCTGGCCAACAGCGATGTGCTGTTGGGCCTGGATGACCCAGACCTGTACAACTCCAAGACCGCCAAGAACCTGCTGTTGAGCAGCTATGGCCGGCAGATGGCGCTGATCGGCCCGAACGCCGGGTTCGTCCGCGCCGGCGCCCTGGCCAGCACCTTCAGCGACCAGGACGACTGGCTGGCAGTACTCGAGCAGTTGCTCGACCAGCCGCCAGCGCGCTGGCCGCGCAGCTTGTATCCGGCACGCTACGGCGTCAGCGGCAACCAGCAGGTGGCGCGCGCCCTGGGCCTTGAACCGATCGATCCGAACGCCGCCGCCCAGGCCCTGGCTGAAGGAGAACCCACCCCATGAGCAAACGCCTGAGCTGGGACATCCACACCCGCACCCAGATCATCAGCCTCGGTCCTGCCCTGTTGCTGACCCTGCTGCTGATCAGCTTCTTCACTTTCGTCCGCATCCAGGACCTGCGCCAGGAACTGAACCACACCGGGCAACTGATCGCCAACCAGCTGGCGCCGGCCTCGGAGTATGGGGTGATATCGGGCAACAACGAAGTGCTCGAAGGCCTGATGCGCGCCACCCTCAGCATTCCCCACGTGCGCTTTCTCGAAGTGCAGGACAGCCGCAACCATATCCTGGTGTACGTCGAGCAATCCGACGAAAGCGCCAACCGCGCGCAACGCGTCGAAGTGTTCCAGGCGCCCATTCGCCTGCAGCAGATCCGCCTGGACAACGACTTCCTGCAACAGGGCAAGGCAACTGCCCCGGCCATCGGCGACGATTATCTGGGCCGGGTGATCGTCGGCATGTCCGATGACGCCTTCAGCCAGCGCCAGCAGGAAATCGTGATCAAGGCCGGCATCCTCGCGCTGTTCGCCCTGTTGTTCACCTTCCTCCTGGCTCGCCGCCTGGCCCTGAGCCTGGCCAAGCCGATCAGCGACATGGGCCATGCAGTCAAGGCCATCCAGCAGGGCGAGTACGACACGCTGTTGCCGGTGGTCGATGACAGCGAGCTGGGCCACCTGGCGCGCCACATCAATAACCTGGCCCATGCCCTTGAGCAGGCCAGCGATGAACAGAAGCAGGCCATTGCCGAGCTGATCCAGGCCCGCGAGGAGGCCGAGCAGGCCAACCGCGCCAAGTCGGACTTCCTGGCAATGATGAGCCACGAACTGCGCACACCGATGAACGGCGTGCTGGGCATGCTGCAGTTGCTGGAAACCACGCCGCTGAGCAGCGAACAGGCCGAGTACACGGCGGTGGCCAGCGAGTCCACCGGGCACCTGCTCAAGGTCATCAACGACATTCTCGACTTCTCGCGCATCGAACGTGCCGCGCTGCAGCTGGAACACATCGACTTCAACCTCGGCGAGCTGATCACCAGCAGTGTCCAGTCGTTCCAGCACAGCGCCCAGCAGCGCGGCCTTGGCCTGCACTTGCAACTGCCGGCCGGCATCGAGCAATTGCAGGTCAATGGCGACCCCACGCGTATCCGCCAGATCCTGCTGAACCTGGTTGGCAATGCCTTGAAGTTCACCGAACGTGGGCAGGTACAGGTCGAGGCACACTGGCAGGTGCTCGACCGGCAACTGATCTGGCTGACCTGCAGCGTGCGTGACACCGGTATCGGCATCGACAGCGAACGCCTGGAAATGATGTTCGTCGCCTTCCAGCAGGCCGACAGCTCGATTTCCCGCCGTTATGGTGGCACCGGGCTGGGGCTGTCGATCGCCCGCACCCTGGCCGAACGCATGGGTGGCAAACTGCGCGGTGAAAGCCGTCAAGGCCTGGGCTCGACCTTTACCCTGGAAATGCCGCTGGCCCTGGCCAGCCCTGCCCCGGCCTTGCCGACACAGGCAAGCGATGCGCAACCTGCGCTGGGCGATGATGGCCAGGTGTTGCTGGTAGAGGACAATCAGGTCAACCAGAGCGTCATCGCCGCCATGCTGCGGAGCCTGGGGCTGGCGGTATGCACCGCCGCGGACGGCCTGGAGGCAGTCGAACGGGTCAGCCGGCAGCGCTTTGCCGCGGTGCTGATGGACTGCCGCCTGCCGCACCTGGACGGTTACGAGGCCACCCGGCGCATCCGCCAACTGCCCAACGGCACCGGGCTACCGATCATCGCCCTGACCGCCAATGCCTTGCAGGGCGACCGTGAGCGCTGCATGGCAGCCGGCATGGACGACTACCTGGCCAAACCCTTGCGCCGCACCGAACTGCAGCAGGTGCTGCAGCGCTGGCTACCCGGTCAGACAACCGCGACTGGCGATAAATGCTAAAGTGCGGCAGTCTTAAACACTGGACAGGACCTTAAACGGACCTGAAAATAGACGTTTCAGTGCACACCTGTACTTCTTTCACCAGGTGCGCTGTGACTTTCACCACAACGCAATAGTCTACCTGTAGGCTGCCGCCCCGAAGCTGTTGGTTTTTCGGGCCGGCCGGGAAGATTCATCCCCTGCCGCAGGGGGTTATTGAGGAGCTCGCATGACCAAACAACACGCCTTTACTCGGGAAGACCTGCTGCGCTGCAGTCGCGGTGAGCTGTTCGGCCCAGGTAATGCGCAACTGCCCGCGCCGAACATGCTGATGGTCGATCGCATCACCCATATCAGCGAAGAAGGCGGCAAGTACGGCAAAGGTGAATTGGTCGCCGAGCTGGATATCACCCCGGACCTGTGGTTCTTCGCCTGCCACTTCGAAGGCGACCCGGTAATGCCGGGCTGCCTGGGCCTGGACGCCATGTGGCAGCTGGTCGGCTTCTTCCTCGGCTGGCAGGGCCTGCCAGGCCGCGGCCGCGCCCTGGGTTCGGGCGAGGTGAAATTCTTCGGCCAGGTACTGCCGCAGGCCAAGAAGGTCACTTACAACATCCACATCAAGCGCGTCCTGAAGGGCAAGCTGAACATGGCCATCGCCGATGGCTCGGTCAGCGTCGACGGCCGCGAGATCTACACTGCCGAAGGCCTGCGGGTCGGCGTGTTCACCTCCACTGACAATTTCTAAGGGTTATTCGCATGCGCCGCGTCGTTATCACTGGTCTGGGCATCGTATCGTGCCTGGGCAATGACAAAGCTACCGTTACCGAAAACCTGCGCAACAGCCGTCCGGGTATCCGTTACAACCCGGAATACAAGGAAATGGGGCTGCGTAGCCAGGTTTCCGGGTCCATCGACCTCAACCTCGAAGAACTGATCGACCGCAAGGTTTACCGCTTCGTCGGTCACGCCGCTGCCTACGCCTACCTGGCGATGCAGGACGCGATCAAGGACGCCGGCCTGACCGAAGAGCAGGTTTCCAACCCGCGTACCGGCCTGGTGGCTGGCTCCGGCGGCGCCTCGACCCTGAACCAGATGGAAGCGCTGGACACCCTGCGCGAGAAAGGCGTCAAGCGTGTCGGCCCGTACCGCGTAACCCGCACCATGGGCAGCACCGTTTCGGCGTGCCTGGCCACCCCGTTCAAGATCAAGGGCATCAACTACTCGATCTCGTCGGCCTGTGCCACTTCGGCTCACTGCATCGGCACCGCCCTGGAACAGATCCAGTGGGGCAAGCAGGACATCGTCTTCGCTGGTGGCGGTGAAGAAGAGCATTGGAGCCAGTCGTTCCTGTTCGATGCCATGGGCGCCTTGTCGACCAAGCGCAACGAAACCCCGGAACTGGCCTCGCGCGCTTACGACGCCGACCGTGATGGCTTCGTCATCGCCGGTGGTGGCGGCATGGTGGTGGTCGAGGAGCTGGAGCACGCCTTGGCCCGTGGCGCCAAGATCTACGCCGAAATCGTCGGCTACGGCGCCACTTCCGACGGCTACGACATGGTTGCGCCGAGCGGCGAAGGTGCCATCCGCTGCATGCAGCAGGCCCTGTCCACTGTCGACACCCCGATCGACTACCTGAACACCCACGGCACCTCGACCCCGGTCGGTGACGTTGCCGAGATCAAGGGCGTTCGCGCGGTATTCGGCGACAAGGCACCGAAGATCAGCTCGACCAAGAGCCTGTCGGGCCACTCGCTGGGCGCCGCTGGCGTGCACGAAGCGATCTACTGCCTGCTGATGATGGAGAACAACTTCATCGCCGGCTCCGCCAACATCGACGAGCTGGACCCAGAGGTCGCCGACATGCCGATCCTGCGCAAGACCGAAGAGAATGCCAAGATCGACACGGTCATGAGCAACAGCTTCGGCTTCGGCGGCACCAACGCTACCCTGGTGCTCAAGCGCTGGACTGGCAAGTAAGACGCTGCTGCGGTAAACGAAAACGCCCCGACTGGTTCGGGGCGTTTTCATTTTTGTCGCCTATACCGGCCCTTTCGCGGGTAAACCCGCTCCCACAGGTACAGCGCCGGTTTCAAGAGCAGCGCAGTCCCTGTGGGAGCGGGTTTACCCGCGAAAAGGCCGGCACAGGCGAAATACTATTGCTTGGGCAACACAGCCAGAAAATTCTCCCTGGCCACCTTGTTGGCAACTTGTTCCGGCAATGCATCCAGAAACGGCCTGAACCCATACATCTGCTCCCCAAGGCTGCCAAACCGCCCCACTACATCCGAACCCAACATGAACCGCTCCGGGAATTTCTCGACCAGTGCCAGCCACTCCTTGCGCGGCACACCCCGGTCATCCAGCAGATAAGGTTCCAGCACGCTCCACGACAGGTCGACATACAGGTTCGGATAATCTTCCAGCAACCGCGTCAGCACCGGCAGCAGAAAGTCCATCTGCGTCTGGTGCCGGTGAATTTCCATGCTGGTGCCCGCGTGTGCCCAGATGAACCGCGTATGCGGATGGTTGCGCAGCGGCTCTTCGATTTCTGCCAGGTACAGCGGGTTGCGCTCGCGCTTGGAGGTGATATTGGAATGCAGCAGCACCGGCAGGTCGCGCTCGGCGGCCAGGTGATAGATACGCGTCATGGCTTCGTTGTTGGCGCGCGGCGTGTCGCCGCTGGTCAGCGCCGTCAGGTCATCATGCCGGGTGAACACCTCGCCAATGCCCTGCCACAGCCCCGGGTACAGGTCGAGCATGCGCTCGATATGGCTGACGGCATTCTTGTCTACCGGGTTGAAGCCGCTCAGGAACGGGTGGAAGCGTTTGCGCTGCGCCTCCGGCAACTGCAGCAATGCCGCCGCCACATAGGTGTCGGTGGCGCTGTACCAGTAGGCATCGGCGTCGTCACCGGCGTAGTAGCGTGGGCGCTTGGGCTCGTCTTCATGCCATTTCTTGGCCACCGGGATGCCGGATATCATCGATTGCTCGATGCCTGCAGCATCCATGGCCTTGATCAATGCCGGCATGCCTTCGCTTTCCTGAAAGAAATCGACGTAGTGCAGATGGGCATCACTGTAGCGGTAGTCACGCGCCTGTACCGCCTGGCACAGCCAGGTGGACAACAGCGCGCAGGCCAGCGCTCGGGCTATCATGGGCAGCGTCCTTTTGCGAGTACCGACCCAGTAGACCGGCCGGCCAGCGAGACGGTTCAGCCCGGGCGGACAAACCGCTATGCTTGGGGCATTTCCCCGTGCCTGGAGCCCTTCCCATGAGCAGCCCCCTGGTCATCCGCCCGCGTGCCGAATCGGTCGAGGGCCAGCCGATCCTGCGCCCGCTGCCGTCGGCCCAGTGCCGCAGTGTCGGCCCGTTCGTGTTTTTCGACCATATGCTCGAAACCGACTATGCCCCAGGGCATGGCATGGACATCCGCCAGCACCCGCACATTGGCCTGTCGACCCTGACCTACCTGTTCGAAGGGGCAATCCTGCACAAGGACAGCCTCGGCTCGGCGCAACGGGTACTACCGGGAGAGGTCAGCTGGATGACCGCAGGCAGCGGCGTCGCCCATGTCGAGCGCACACCTGCAGATGCCTGGGCCCATGGCTCGCGCCTGCATGGCTTGCAGGTATGGCTGGCATCACCGCGCGAACATGAACAAGGCCCGGCGAGCTATAACCATTACCCGGCTGCCAGCCTGCCCGTCAGCGACAGCCTGGGGGTGCGCATCAGCATGATCGCCGGCAGCGGGTTCTGCCTGCAATCACCGGTGCCGGTACTCTCCCCTACCCTTTACGCCTATGTGCAAATGCAGTTGGCGACCACCTTGCGAGTACCGACCGAGCATGCGCAGCGGGCACTTTACCTGCTTGACGGCGAGTTGATGATGGACGATGAACCCGTTGCAGCCTGCTGCCTGATCGTGCTGCCGGAAGGCGAAGAAGTCACCCTGTATGCGGAGGAGGCATGCCAGCTGGTGCTGATTGGCGGTGCGCCCCTGGATGGGCCGCGGCGGATGAACTGGAATTTTGTCGCCAGTGATGGGGAACTGATCGAGCAGGCCCGGGCCAAGTGGGCCGCCGGGGACTGGCCGGTGGTGCCGGGAGAGACGTCGAGAATCGAGTTGCCACACTGATTGGGGCCGCAAAGCGGCCCCATGCCAGGTCAGCGCTGGAACACTTCGGTCAGCAGGTTATGCATCGCACGGAACGCCCGCTCCGAGGTGCGCCGGTCATACTGCATCTTGCCCGGCACATTGGCATTCGGGTCGGTAAACGAGTGCACCGCGCCGCCATAGCTGAGCAACTGCCAGTCGACCTTGGCCGCGTTCATCTCCTCCTCGAACGCCGGCAGCTGTTCTTTTGGCACCAGCGGGTCCGAGGCGCCGTGCAGCACCAGCACCGAGCCCTTGATGCGCTTGGCATCCGCCGGGTTTGGCGTGTCCAGGGTGCCATGGAACGACACCGCCGCGCGCAGGTCTGCGCCAGAACGTGCCAGCTCCAGGGCACAGCAGCCACCGAAGCAGAAACCGAACGTGGCCACCTTGCCAGGCTCCAGCAGCGCCTTCGATTGCCCCAGCAGCTGTGCCAGGGCTTCCTGCATGCGCTTGCGCAGTTCGCCACGGTCGTTCTTGAGCGGCATCATGGCCGCGCCGGCCTCGTCGGCATTGGACGGGCGCAGTGATTGCCCGTACAGGTCGGCAATCAGTACCACATAGCCCTTCTCGGCCACTTCCTTGGCGATGCGCTCGGCCCCTTCGCCAATGCCCATCCAGTTCGGCGCCATCACCAAGCCCGGGCGGCCCAGCGCACCCGGCTCATACACCAGGCGGCTTTCATACGCCTTGCCGGACAGGTGATAGACCAGCGATTCGACGATTACTTTGCTCATCAAACACTCCTTTGCCATTCATGATCATAATGCCCGCCATGAAAAAAGCCCGCCGAAGCGGGCTTTTCATTCATCAACTCAAGCAGACAGCTCGACCAACAGCTTGTTCAGGCGACGAACGTAAGCCGCCGGGTCCTTCAGACTGTCACCGGCCGCCAGGGCCGCCTGGTCGAACAGGATATGCGACAGCTCGGCGAAGCGGTCTTCGCTCTGCTCGTTGTCCAGCTTCTCGATCAGCGGGTGGGTCGGGTTGAACTCGAAGATCGGCTTCGACTCGGGCACCTTCTGCCCGCTGGCTTCGAGGATCTGGCGCATCTGCAGGCCGAGGTCCTGTTCGCCGATGGCGAGGATCGCCGGCGAGTCGGTCAGACGGTGCGACACGCGCACTTCGGCGACGCTGTCGCCCAGTGCACCCTTCAGGCGCTCGACCAGGCCTTCCTTCTCCTTGGCGACTTCTTCCTGGGCTTTCTTGTCTTCTTCCGAATCCAGCTTGCCCAGGTCCAGGTCGCCACGGGCGACGTCGACGAAGGCCTTGCCATCGAACTCGTTGAGGTAGCTCATCAGCCACTCGTCGATGCGGTCGGTCAACAGCAGCACTTCGATGCCCTTCTTGCGGAAGACTTCCAGGTGCGGGCTGTTCTTGACCTGCGCGTACGACTCGCCGGTCAGGTAGTAGATCTTGTCCTGGCCTTCCTTGGCACGGGCCAGGTAGTCGGCCAGGGCGACGCTCTGCTCGCCGCTGTCGTCCTGGGTGGAGGCGAAGCGCAGCAGGCCGGCGATCTTCTCCTTGTTGGCGAAGTCCTCGGCCGGGCCTTCCTTCAGCACCTGGCCGAAGTTTTTCCAGAAGCCCTTGTACTGCTCGGGTTCGTTCTTGGCCAGTTTCTCCAGCATGTCCAGCACGCGCTTGGTCAGCGCGGTCTTCATCGAGTCGATGATCGGGTCTTTCTGCAGGATTTCACGCGACACGTTCAGCGACAGGTCGTTGGAGTCGACCACGCCTTTGATGAAGCGCAGGTACAGCGGCAGGAACGACTCGGCCTGGTCCATGATGAATACGCGCTGCACGTACAGCTTCAGGCCGCGTGGTGCTTCGCGCTGGTACAGGTCGAACGGCGCGCGTGCAGGCACGTACAGCAGCGAGTTGTATTCCAGCTTGCCTTCGACCTTGTTGTGGCTCCAGGCCAGCGGGTTCTCGAAGTCGTGGCCGATGTGCTTGTAGAACTCCTGATACTCCTCGTCCTTGATCTCGGTACGTGGACGGGTCCACAGGGCGCTGGCACGGTTGACGGTTTCCCATTCCTGGGCCGGCTGCTCCTCGCCTTCGGCGGCAACCTGCTCCTTCGGCAGCTGGATCGGCAGGGCAATGTGGTCGGAGTATTTCTTGACCACATTGCGCAGGCGCCAGCCATCGGCGAACTCCTGCTCGCCCTTCTTCAGGTGCAGGACGATACGGGTACCGCGCTGCGGCTTGTCGAGGGTGGCGACTTCGAACTCGCCCTCGCCCTTCGAAGACCAGTGCACGCCTTCAGCGGCCGGCAGGCCGGCGCGCCGGCTGTACACATCGACCTTGTCGGCGACGATGAAAGCGGAGTAGAAGCCCACACCGAACTGACCGATCAGGTGCGAGTCCTTCTTCTGGTCACCGGTGAGGTTCTTCATGAAATCGGCAGTGCCGGACTTGGCAATGGTACCCAGGTGGGCGATGACGTCCTCACGGCTCATGCCGATGCCGTTGTCCTCGAGGGTCACGGTACCGGCGTCCTTGTCGAAGCTCAGGCGAATCTTCAGGTCGGCGTCGTCTTCGAACAGCTCTGGCTTGGCCAGGGCCTCGAAACGCAGCTTGTCGGCCGCATCGGAGGCGTTGGAGATCAGTTCACGCAGGAAGATCTCCTTGTTCGAATACAGGGAATGGATCATGAGGTGCAGCAGCTGCTTCACCTCGGTCTGGAAGCCCAGCGTTTCTTTTTGAGTCTCCACACTCATGGTCTTCAAAACTCCGATCTGATGGCAGTTGACGCCGGCGGCCGGTTCGGCCTGCGTTAGCGGCGGATGTCATGCAGATGGGGGCTGCCCGGGTGATTTCAAGGGCTTTTCCGGTTCGATCTTGAAATGCGCGCGTGCGGTGGCAATCGGCGACTGCCTGTCGCCCTGCCAGGCGGTGATGGCCACATTGGTCACGCGCCGCCCCTGACGCCACAACTGGCACTGGGCGAAGGTGTCGCGAAAATGCCCCGCACGCAGGTAGTCGATGGAAAAATCGATGATCTTGGGGATACTCGCGCTCTCGCTGTAGATCAGCAGGTACAGCGCTGCCGACAGCTCCATGAAGCCTGCTATCACCCCGCCGTGGATGGCAGGCAGCAGCGGGTTACCGATGTTGTCGTGGTTGGCCGGCAGGCGGAACAACAGGTCATCGCCGTCACGTGCACATTCGATGCCGATCAGGCTGGCATAGGGGATCAGTGCCAGTAGCGGTCGGTAATCGCCAACTGCGTGGGCGGCGTTGAGCTGTTGGCGGACCACGTGCGGGATCATGCGCCGCCCTCCTTCAGGTTATTGCCAAAGCGAATGCCGCCTTTGATCTGTTGACCCAGGCGCATGAACGTGCCCACTACCTGGCAAATCGGTTGCGCCGGGTCGTCCTGGTAGGCCGTGCCACGGGTGAAGATCACATCACGGGTCACCCGGTAGCACTGGGCGTGGCCATAGATGGCCTTGCCGGCCTCGGCGGGGTGCATGTAGTCGATGCGCAGGTCCAGTGTCGGGCACACCTCGAAGCGCGGCAGCACACAAAGTGTGGCCATGCCGCAGGCGGTGTCCATCAGCGTGGTCAGCGCGCCACCATGCACGGCGCCGGTTTGCGGGTTGCCGACGATGGCCGTCGACCAGGGCAGGACCAGGGTCATGCCGTCGGCATTGGCCTGCGCCACGCTCATCTGCAATAACTGACAATGTTTCAACGCCGAGAGAAAACGCTCGGCCATGGCCTTCAAGGTTGCATCGCTCATTGGCTGTTACCCCGCGCATTGCCGCAGCGGCATAAAATCATTAAAAAGTCTATATAGAAGAGAGCGTTATATATGTGTAACCTTCGCGGAACTTATTCCGCGTAGTTGGACTCGAAGGAACAAGTCACTTATTCCACCAAGGAGAAACACCCCCATGCGTAAACCTTTTGCTTTTGCTCTGATGCTGGCCGCTGCCATGGGCCTGGCTGCTTGCGATAAAGCGAGCGAAGACAAAGCCCAGGACGCACAGCAACACGCCGAGCAAGCCCAGGAAAAAGCGGGCGAAGCTCAGGATAAAATGAACGAGGCTGCCAAGGAAAACGCCGAAGCCGCCAAAGATCAGGCCGAAGCCGAGCAGAAGGCCGCCGAAGAAGCCGCTCCGGCTACTCCGGCTCCGGAAGCCGCGCCAGCCACCCCGGCCGAACCTGCCAAGCAGTAATCGGTTAAAACAAGAAAACCCGACTTGGTCGGGTTTTTTTGTACCTGAAATCGGCAGATAAAACGTTTCAGTTGTTGCCCGGCACGGAATGTTGTTCCTTGGACGGTTCGGCGGGCAGACTTTCAGTGGGCGTGAATACCATCACCTCCAGCACATCCGAATGGAACTCGCGGCGGTACAGAATCAGCACTACGCCCACGCTCATGGCCATGAAAAGCCATGGGCTGATGAACCAGCTCAACATGGCCATGCCGAAGTAATAGGAACGCAGGCCGAAGTTGAACTGGTTGGCAGCCAATGACAACACCCGCGCCGCTCGCAAGGCAAATGCCTTGCGTTCCAGTTCATTGACCAGGCGCTCCCCTATCATCGGTGCCGAACCTACCAGCACTGCGGCAAAGTTGTATTGACGCATGCACCAACTGAAGGTGAAGAAGGCATAGACGAACACCATGGCCAGGCACAGCAGCTTGATCTCGGACATGCCCTGGGAGGTCTGCTGCACCAGCGGCAGATCGGCCAGCAGCGACAGGGCCCGGTCGGAAGCGCCGAGCACGGTGAGGATACCGGCAAGGATGATCAAGGTGCTGGAGGCGAAGAACGAGGCGTTGCGCTCAAGGTTGCCGATCACGCTGGCATCGGCAATGCGGTTGTCACGCAGCAGCATGCGGCGCATCCAGTCTTCACGGTACAGGTGCAGCACACTGGCCAGGCACGCGGTGTCGCGGCCCTTCCAGATGGCATAGCGGGTGTAGCCACCCCAGCACAGGGCAAACCAGGCGATGGCCAGCAGGTTGTTGAGATTGCTTTGGATGAAGTTCATGCAGGGTTCCCGAGAGGGCCAGATACCTGAAGGATAGGGACCGACTTTCGACGCTTGCAAGCAAGCAAAGACACACCAGCGGCACAAAAATCTTTGTTGCCGGTACCGGCAAACAA